>NZ_CP077800.1:2112056-2413778 GCF_019112525.1 Modestobacter sp. L9-4 | reverse complement strand
CTCCTGGACCGGCCACGGCCCGGGCGGCGAGGCCGCCCGCCACCTCGCCGCCCTGGGCGACGTCCGGGTGGTGAGCACCGTCCTGGTCCTGGCGCTGTGCGCGGTCACGTACCTGGGCCAGCGCGCGGCGCTGCGGCGGAGCGGTCCTGCGACGGGGCAGGCCGCCACCGTGCAGCGGGTGCTGCTCTACGGGGCGCCCGCCGGGTTCCTGCTCACCGGGTTCGTCCTGCCGATCGGCGTCCTCGTCTACTGGACGATCAACAGCCTGGTCACGTGGGCGCAGCAACGGCTCGGGCCGCCCGCGCCACCCCCGGTCGCCCCGGCCGCGGTCTGACCCGGCCGGTCAGCCGGCGCGCAGCTGCGGTGGGGTGAGGTCCATCGCGGTGTCACCGACGGCGGCCGCGCCCAGCCGGGCGGCCCAGCGCACCAGCCCGGCGTCGTCGACGCCGTGCCGGGCGGCGGTCTCGCCCGCGGTGCCCAGCGACCGGGCGCCGCGGGCGAGCAGCGTGGCCGCACCGGCCCGGTTGCCGCGCGCGGCGTGGGTCAGCCCGACGGCGAGCTGGGCCAGGCCGCGCCACAGGTCGCGCTCGTCGTCCGGACCGGTCTTCCAGGCGTCCTCGAGGACCTCGTGGGCGTGGAAGGGCCGCCCGGCGTCCAGCAGCTCCTGCGCCTCGCGCAGCGTGTCCGCCGGCGTGCGGACGACGCCCTCCGGGGCCCGCGGCTCCCCCGGTTCGCCGTAGGGCAGCGGACGGCCGAGCGCGTCGCGGGGCCGGGCGCTGCGGGCGCGCCCGGTCTCGTCGCGGTCGCGGCGCGGGTCGGTCACGTCAGGGGAGGTCGGTGGTGAGCCGGACCCGCACGCCGTCCTCGGCCGTCGTGATGTCCACGTGGTCGCAGAGCTGGCGGGCCAGCCACAGGCCCATGCCGCCCAGGGACAGGTCGGCGCCGTGCGCCGGGCCGTAGCCGATGAACGGGTCCTGCAGGCCGGCGCCGTGGTCGGTGATGGTGCAGACCAGCCGCTTCTCACCGGCCCACAGCCGCAGGTCGACCGGCGGCCGGCCGTGGCGCAGCGCGTTGGTGGTCATCTCGTCGACGGCCAGCAGGAAGTCCTCCAGCGCCGGACCGGACCCCTCCGGCAGCGTCGCGTCGGACGCGCGCACCGACAGGTCACGGCGCAGGCCGCGCAGGTCACGCACCCCGTCGGCGCTCACCAGCGGCTCGGTGGACTCCAGCGGCTCGGCCGGCACCGGCAGCGCGAGCAGGTAGGCCTCCGCGTCGACGTGGCCGGGGTTGGGCTGCTGCTGACCGTCGACCTGCAGCGACGGGTGGGTGGCGCGCGCGGCCTCGACGAGCGGCTCGGGGACCCGGCGGGTGTCGCACAGGCAGAGCACCTGCAGCGGGTCGTCGCCGAGCAGCTCGGCCTCGTGGAGCTGGTGGTCCAGCACGGCGTCGTAGCGCTGCCACTCCCGCCAGGAGTCCGGGTCGGGGTCGGCGAACGGCTCGAGGACCAGCCGCACCACGGCCACGCCGTCGGCCCGGTGCCGCTCGCCCAGCCGGCGGACGGCGGTGATCGCCGCGGCCGGGCCGTTGCCGTAGACGTCGTCCCACTCGACCCAGACCACCTCGGGGTGGTCGGCCAGCGCCTTCTGCAGCAGCTCGCCGGTCACCGCGGTGCAGGCGACGACGACGGGCTCGCCGTGGTCGAGTCCCGCCTCCACGAAGGCGGTGGTGCCCTCGGTCAGCGCAGCGTCGGAGGCGCCGATCAGTGCCCGGTGTGTGCCGGACACGGCTGCCCCGTCCATCTGCGCTGGTCCCCGTCCTGCCGGTGCTGGGCCGCCGTGGTGGCAGCCGTGGCCAGGGACTCCCTACCCGTTCAGCGCGCACCTAGGCGTGTGGCCGTGCGCACCTGCCCTAACGTGCTGCCGGTGAGCCCCCTCCCCCACGACGACCTGGGCGACCGCTGGCGGGCCGCCCGCCCGGCCGCGGCCGGCGTCCACCTCGACAGCGCGTCCTGCGGCCGGCAGAGCGAGGCGGTGCTCGACGCTGTCGCCCGGCACGCCCGGCACGAGGCAGAGATCGGCGGCTACGTCGCGCAGGGCGCGGCCGACGGGCTGCTGCAGCAGGGCCGCTCGGTGCTGGCCGGCCTGGTCGGGATGGCCGCCGCGGACGTCGCGTTCACCGAGAGCGCCACGTCCGCGGTGCGCACGCTGCTGTCCGCCTGGCGGCTGCCGGCCGGCAGCCGGGTCGCGGTCCTCCCCGGTGAGTACTGGCACAACGTCGCGGCGATCGAGGCCGCCGGGTGCGTCCCGGTGCTCCTGCCGGCCGACGACCTGGGCCGGGCGGACGTCGAGGGGGTGGCGCGGCTGCTGCGCACCGACCCGCCGGCGCTGGTGCACCTGACCCTGGTCGCCAGCCACCGCGGCGTCGTCCAGCCCGGCCGCGAGGTGGCCGCGCTCTGCCGGGCCGCCGGCGTCCCCCTGGTGCTCGACGTCGCCCAGGCACTCGGCCACGTCGACTGCGACCTGGGCGCCGACGCCGCCTACGGCACCTCGCGCAAGTGGCTGGCCGGACCGCGCGGCGTCGGCTTCCTGGTGGTGCGGCCCTCGGTCACCGCCCGGCTCACCCCCGTCACCGACCCCGGCCGGTACGACGACGGCGGCGCGGGTGTCGACCACGCCCGCTGGTACGAGTCAGGCGAGGGGCACGTCGCCGGGCGGGTCGGGCTGACCCTGGCGCTCGGTGAGCACCTGGCGGCGGGGCCCGACCGGGTGCGGGAGCGGCTGTCGGCGCTGGGCCGGGCCACCCGCGAGCGGCTCGACGGCCGCGGCGGCTGGCGGGTGGCCGAGCCGCTGGAGGAGCCGACGGCGATCACCACCCTCACCGCACCGGACGGCGTCGACGTCCGGGGGGTCTCCGCGAGGCTGCGCACCGAGCTGGGCGTGCTCACCACCGCGCCGGGCCGGGAACGGGCACCGCGCGAGCTGACCGGCCCCGTGCTGCGCGTCTCCCCGCACCTGGACGCCACCCTCGACCAGCTCGACGCCCTCGCCACCGCCCTGGCCCCCTGAGGCCGACAGGCACAGGTACCAACACCTACGTCCTGCGCCGTCCTGGTGCAGGACGCAGGTGTTGGTACCTGCGTCCACGGCGCCGTACCGCACGCATCGGTACCAGTGCCTGCGCTGAGGAACAGCTGCATCCGGGAGCGGGGCACCGGCGGAAGAGGGGGTGGAAGGCCGCCCAGCCGGGAGGCCCCGCCCTCGGAAGGACACTCACGTGACCCGCACCCGCCCGCTCGCGCTCGTCGCCGGCACCACCGGCGCGCTCGCACTCGTCCTCGCCTCCGCCACGCCCGCCTCGGCCGCCGACACGGCCACGGTCTCGGTCCTGCACGCCGTGCCGGACACCCCGGTCGACGTCTACGCCAACGGCGAGGAGCTGCTGTCGGACTTCCAGCCCGGCACGCTCACCGACCCGCTGACGCTCCCCGCCGGTGAGTACGACCTGAAGGTCTTCCCGGCCGGTGCCGACCCGGCGACCGCCTCCCCGGCCATCTCCGCCGACGACGTCGCCGTCCCGGCCGGCGCGAATGCCACCGTGGTCGCGCACCTGACCGCCGACGGCAAGCCCACGCTGACGCCCTTCGTCAACGACCTGTCCGCGGTGGCCGCCGGTGACGCGCGGCTGACCGTCCGCCACACCGCCGCCGCTCCCGCCGTCGACGTGCGGGCCGGTGGCGCGGTCGTCGTCCCGGGGCTGACGAACCCGAAGGAGGCGTCGCTGACCGTCCCGGCCGGGACCGTCTCCGCCGACGTCGCCCTCGCCGGCACCAGCACCGTCGCGATCGGCCCGGCCGACCTGACCCTGGCCGAGGGCACCGCGACCGTCGTCTACGCCTGGGGTTCGGGTGAGGCCGGCTACGAGCTGGCCGTGCAGACCTTCACCGGCCTGCACTCCTCGCCCTCCGGCGTCCCCGGTGGCTCGGCCGGCCTGGCCACCGACGACGCCGGCCTGCCCCTGCCCGTCGTCGCGCTGACCGCGCTGGGCCTGGGCGTCGCCGCCCTCGGCGCCCGCCGCGTGGTCTCCAGCCGGGTCTGACCCACCCGGACCCGGAGGACGACCGTGCGCACCCCCGTCGCCGTGCTGGCGCTGGGTCTCACCCTGGCGATCGGCACCCCGACCGCCTGGGCGCTGACCCGGCCCGAGCCGACGGCGGGGGTGCCGGTCGCCGCGGCCCTCGCCGCACCCGCCAGCACTCCTGCCGCCCCCACCGTCCCCGCCGCACCGGACGTCGCGCCGGCGGTGACCGCACGACCCGCGGCACCGGTCGCGGTGCCGGCCGTCGTCCCGCCGGTCCGGCTGTCCGTGCCCGCCCGCGGGATCGACGCGCCGGTCGACCCGGTCGGCGTCGAGCCGGCGGGTGAGATGACGCTGCCCGAGGACGTCGACCGGGTCGGCTGGTACCGCTTCGGCCCCACCCCGGGCGCCGCCGAGGGCGCAGCGGTGGTCGCCGGCCACGTGGACGACGCCGAGCAGGGCCTGGGCGCGCTGGCACCACTGCGGGAGACCCAGCCCGGCGACGAGGTCGTGGTCGAGGCCGCCGACGGCAGCACCACCCGGTGGACGGTCACCAGCCGGGAGACCATCGACAAGCCCGGCGTCCCGCTGGGCGACCTGTTCGCCCGCACCGGCGCGCCGCGCCTGGTGCTCATCACCTGCGGCGGCCCGTTCGACGCCGAGCTGCGCAGCTACCGCGACAACGTCGTCGTCGTCGCCGAGCCGAGGCCGTGACCGCGCTGGAGGACCGCAACGACCTCTACGGTCAGGACGTGCTGACCGGCCGGACGTCGCTGCGGCGGGCGACGGAACCGCCGGACGACGACGAGGTCGCCCGGCGGTTCCGGGACGGCGACGAGCAGGCGCTGGCACTCGCCTACGAGCGCTGGGGCGGCCAGCTGCACGGCATGGCGGTGCGCGCCTTCGGTCCCGGCCCGGACGCCGAGGACGTCACCCAGCAGACGTTCATCGCCGCCTGGACCGGGCGCAGCGGCTACACGCCCGGTTCCGGCCCGCTGCCCGCCTGGCTGGTGGGCATCTGCCGGCACAAGATCGCCGACGTGTGGGCCAAGCGGGACCGGCAGCGGCGGCAGTCCGAGGCGGTGGCCGCCGACGTCGCCTCCCGCCCCGGTTCCTCCGACGGCGTCGACAACCGCGTGGCCGACCGGGTGCTGCTGCTCGGCGAGCTGGACCGCCTGGGGCAACCGCAACGGGGGATCATCGAGCTCGCGTTCTTCGAGGACCTCACGCACCAGCAGATCGCGGCCCGCACCGGCATCCCGCTGGGCACGGTCAAGAGCCACATCAGGCGCACCCTCGAGCGCCTGCGGACCCGGTTGGAGGTGGACGGTGGAGCACTGCAGCCCTGAGCAGCTGGCGCTCGCCGCCCTCCGCGAGCCGCTGCCCGCTGCCGACGCGGCGCACCTGGCCGGGTGCGCCGCGTGCCGCGCCGAGGTCGCGTCCCTGCAGCGCGGGGTCGACGCCCTCGCCGTCCCGTCGCTGGCCGCCCCGACCGCCGAGGTGCCCCCGCCGCCGCGGGTGTGGGACGCGATCGCCGCGGCGACCGGTGTCTCCGCCACCCCCGCCGCCGAGCCGGTGCTGGCGCCGGTCGTCCCGCTGCGTTCCCGGCGCACCCGCTGGCTGGCGGTGGCCGCGGCGGCGGCCGTCGTCGCCGGCCTCACCGGGGCGGTCGCCCTCACCCGCGACGACGCCGGGGCGGTGGTCGCCGAGACCACGCTGGACCCGCTGGACGCCGACGAGTCCTCCGGCCGGGCCGAGGTGCGCGACCGCGACGGCGTCCGCTCGCTGGAGGTCGACCTGGACGCCCCGTCGCTGGGCGACGGCTACTACGAGGTGTGGCTGCTGCGGCCCGACGTGACCGGGCTGGTGCCGCTGGGCGTCGTCCACCAGGGCACCAACGTCGTCCCGCTGCCCGACGGCCTCGACCTGTCCGCCTACCCGGTCGTCGACGTCTCGGTCGAGCCGCTGGACGGCGACCCCCAGCACTCCGGCGTCTCGGTCGCCCGCGGCTCGCTCTCCTGACGCGGAGTGGACACGTCGCGCTGACGCCGACGGACCCACTCCGCCCGCGACGCCCGAACGCGGCACTGTGCGCCGGGTGCCCACTCCAGCCGAGGACCGGGCACCCGCTGCACAGTGCTGCCCATCCGACCGGGCGAGCGGCTTCGGACCGGCACGGACGGTCGCACCGTCGAGACGATGCGGGTCGGGCGACGCTCAGAGCACCGAGGACATCCCGCCGTCCACGTAGAGCACCTGACCGTGCACGAACGCCGACGCCGGGCTGACCAGGAACAGCAGGGCGCCGACGAGGTCCTCGACGCGGCCCCAGCGGCCGGCCGGGGTGTGCGCCCGCACCCAGGCGCTGAACTGCTCGTCGGCCACCAGCGGCGCGGTCAGCTCGGTCTCGATGTAGCCGGGGCCGATCGCGTTGACACCGATCCCGCTGCCGGCGAGGTCGGCGCACATGCCCTTGGTGAGCATCTTGATCGCGCCCTTGGTGGCGGCGTACGGCGTGATGCCGGGGCGGGTGACCTCGCTCTGCAGCGAGGCGATGTTGACGATCCGGCCGCGTCCGCGCGGCACCATCCGTCTAGCCACCTCACGGCCGACGAGGAACGCGCTGGTCAGGTTGGTGTCGAGCAGGCGGTACCAGTCCTCGTCGGTCACCTCGGTGAACGGGGCCCGCGACTGCACGCCGGTGTTGTTGACCAGGACGTCGAGCGGCCCGACCTCGTCCTCGATCCGGGCGACGCCCGCGCGCACGGCCACCGGGTCGGTGACGTCGAACGGGACGGCGACCACCCGGTCCGGCGCACCGCCGGCGAGCTCGGCGCGGGTCCGCTCGAGCCGGTCGGCGTCCCGGCCGTTGAGGACGACGGTGCACCCCGCGTCCAGCAGCCCGGCGGCGAGCGCGCGGCCGATGCCCCGGCTGGAGCCGGTCACCAGGGCGGTGGAGCCGCTGACGTCGAACATCCCCACGGTCACCACAGCACCCCCGGCTCGTCGCACGCGGTCGGCGCAGCGCCGCCGACCGCTGGTGGACCCTACGATGACCTGGGGTGCTCGGCCCCGCCGAACAGGAAGAGGTCGCTGTCGTGAGCGTGGTCGTGGGATACGTGCCGGATGCGACGGGCTACCTGGCCGTCACGGAGGCCGCGCGCCAGGCGCAGTGGCGGGGGACGAACGTGATCGTCGTCAACGCCGTCGACGGCAGCGGCTACGTGCGCCCGACCGCCGCCGACGAGCGCGACATCGACGCCCTGGACGCCAAGCTCACCGCCGACGGCGTGCCGCACGAGATCCGGCACCTGGACGTCGGCACCGCGCGCGCCGCCGAGGTCATCCTCGGGGTGGTCGAGGAGGTCTCCGCCGAGCTGGTCGTCGTGGGCATCCACCGCCGCTCCCCGGTCGGCAAGATGCTGCTGGGCAGCACCGCGCAGCGGATCCTGCTCGACGCCCCGTGCCCGGTCCTCGCCGTGCGGGCCCCCGAGGCCTGACGGCAGATCCGCAAGGCCTGACGGCGACTCCGGACGCCTGACGGCGACGCCGCAGGCCTGACGACGGCGCCGCCGGGTCAGCCGGCGGCGCGGCGGGCGCGGTAGGCGGCCGCGTGCTCGCGGTTGGCGCAGGTGGTGTCGCAGAACCGGCGGCTGGCGTTCTTGGTGAGGTCGACCAGCACGTCGTTGCAGCCGCCGGCCGCACACCGGTGCAGCCGGTCGAGCGCACCGGCGCGCACGACGTCGGCCAGGGCCATCGCCGCCTCCACGCCCATCCGGTCGGCCAGCGAGGCGGTCGGCTCGGTGGCGTGCACGTGGTAGCCCCAGCCGTCGTGCCGGACGAGCTGCGGCAGCGCCTGCCCGTCGCGGAGCAGCCGGTTGACCACGGCGACCACGCCGTCCTCGTCGGTGTCCCAGATGCCGGAGAGCACGGTGCGCAGCCGGTGCACCGCGGCCAGTTCGGCCGCGTCCCCGGCCCGGCTGCCGGTGAACCCCCACTCGTCGAGCAGCTCGACCAGGGACGGCGGGTCGGGCAACCGCTCCTGACCGTCCGCCGAGGTGTTCACCAGCGCGGCTGCAGCGGCCAGCGCCACCTCGGTGTCATGGGCAAACAGCATGTGACTCCTGACTCTGCTACGGTCCCGCCATCAGGAGCGTACGTCCCTTGACTCCTGACGAGGGGGTGGCTGCCGTGCTCGACCGCCGTACCGGCCTGACCGGACTGCTGCTGGCCGTGGTGTCGGCCGCCGCCTTCGGCACGGCTGGCTCCTTCGCCACCGCCCTGCTCGACGCCGGGTGGAGCGCGGGCGCCGCCGTGACCGTGCGGATGGGCCTGGCCGCGATGGCGCTGACCGTCCCCGCCGTCCTCCAGCTGCACGGTCGGTGGCACCTGCTCCGGGCCAACGTCCGGCCCGTCCTGGCCTTCGGGGCCCTCGCCGTCGCCCTGCCCCAGCTGGCCTACTTCTCCGCCGTCACCCGGCTCTCGGTGGGCGTGGCCCTGCTGCTGGAGTACTCCGGCGTCCTGCTCGTGGTGCTGTGGACCTGGGCGCGGCTCGGCCAGCGGCCCAGCGCGCTCACCGGCGCCGGGGTGATCGTCGCGCTCGGTGGCCTGGTGCTGGTGCTCGACGTCGCCAGCGGCGCCCGCATCGACCCGGTCGGTGTGGTGTGGGGTCTGGTGGCCGCCGTGGGGCTGGCGTCCTACTTCGTGCTGTCGGCCCACGCCGAGGACCAGCTCCCCCCGCTGGTCAGCGCCTGGGCCGGGCTGGCCGTCGGCGCGCTCGTGCTGGGCGTCGCCGCACTGGTCGGCGTCGTCCCGTGGCGGACGGCCACCACCGACGTCGACTTCGCCGGCCGGTCGACCAGCTGGCTGGTGCCGGTCCTCGGCCTGTCGCTGCTGGCGGCCGCCTTCGCCTACGCCACCGGCATCGCCGCCGTCCGCCACCTGGGCTCGCGGCTGAGCTCGTTCGTGGGACTCAGCGAGGTGCTGTTCGCCGTGCTGATCGCCTGGCTGGCGCTCGGGCAGCAGCCCGGGCCGGTGCAGCTCCTCGGCGGGGTCGTCGTCCTGGCCGGCATCGTGCTCGTCCGCCTGGGCGAGCGACCGGCCGACGAGCCGGCCACGGTCGACCCCGTCCCGGCCGGCTGACCGGGCTCAGACCGGCACGGCCTGGCGGTGAGCGCTCTCGACGCGCTGGCCGTACCAGGTGGCGGCGAGGACCAGGACCGCACCGACGGCGGCGACCGCGGTCAGCCGCTCCCCGCCGATGCTGACCCCGACGGCGACGGCCCACAGCGGCTCGGTGCCCATGAGCAGGCTCGCGCGGCTGGGTGAGGTGCGCCGGACGGCCCAGGTCTGGGCGAGGAAGGCGAAGACGGTGCACGCCAGCGCCAGGTACGCCAGCTGCGCCCACGCGGCCGGGGGCAGGTGCACGACGGATCCCAGCTGCGGTGCCGCGGCAACGCTCAGGAGCACCGCGCCGACCGTCGACTGGACCGTGGTCAGCACCAGCGAGCTGACCGGGCGGTCGGCGGTGAGCCGGCCGATGAGGCTGACGTGCACCGCGCGCACCGCCGCGGCCACCAGCATCAGCCCGTCGCCCCACCCGGGCGCCCGGACGCCGTCGCCGGAGACCAGCAGCCCGACGCCCACCACGGCGACGGCGGTGGCGGCGAAGAAGGGCGCCGGCAGCGCGGTGCGCCCCCACGCACCGTCCAGCAGCGGGGTGAACACCACGGTCAGGCTGATGATCAGGCCGGCGTTGGTGGCGGAGGTGCCGGCGACGCCGAAGGTCTCCAGCGTGAGGACGGCGGCCTGCGTGCACCCGAGCAGGACGCCGACGGCCAGGTCGCGCCCGCGCGGCACCCGCCCGCGGGCCCGCCGGCACACGACCCCTAACGCGGCCGCGGAGAGGACGTAGCGCAGCGCGAGCACCACCAGCACGGGTGCGGCGACGGTGAGGTCCTTGGCCACCAGGTAGCTGCTGCCCCAGACGAGGGCCACTCCCATGAGGACGGCGTCCGTCGCCCGGTCCCGCCCCGTTGCTCGCACGCCTCGACCCTGCAGTCACCGTCCCTGAAGAACAACGACCAGTTGCTCAACCTCCGATGTAGCGTCGCTTCATGGACGTGCGCCAGCTGTCGATCCTCCGCGAGCTCGGGGACCGGGGCAGCGTGACCGCGGTGGCGCAGGCGCTGTTCATCACCCCGTCGGCGGTCTCCCAGCAGCTGGCCGTCCTGCAGCGGGGCGTGCCCGTGGCTCTCACCCAGCGCCGCGGCCGCAGCCTGGTGCTCACCGACGCCGGCCGCGCGCTGGCCGACGCCGCCACCGAGGTGGCCACCGCCCTGGCCCGCGCGGAGCTCGCCGTCGACGCGTTCCTGGACGACCCGCGCGGCACCGTACGCGTCGCCGCCTTCTCCAGCGCGGCCACCGCGTTCTTCCCGGCGCTGCTGCAGGCCGGCAGCCCGCCGGTCGAGTGCGCCGAGCACGACGTGTCGCAGTCCCGCTTCCCGGCACTGTGCGCCGACCACGACGTCGTGCTGGCGCACCGGCTCGACTCCAGCCCACCGTGGCCGACGACGATCGCGGTGACGCCACTGCTGCACGAACCGCTGGACGTCGCCGTCCCGGTGGGTCATGCCCTGGCCCGGCAGGAGAGCGTCATCGCCGAGCAGGTCGTCGCCGAGCCGTGGGTCGCGGTGCACGAGGGGTTCCCGCTGCTCGCCCCGCTCGAGGCGATCGCCGCCGCGGCCGGGCGGCCGATGACGATCGCGCACCGGATCAACGACCTGACCGTCGCCGCGAGCCTGGTGTCCGCGGGCGCCGGCCTGGCACTGATGCCCAGGTACACCGCGCCGTCGGTGCCCGGCGTCGTGCTGCGCCCGGTGCGCGGGATGGGACTCGCCCGGCACATCGACGCCCTCGTTCGCCCCGAACGCGCCCTACGCAGCTCGGTCCGGACGGTGCTCGCCGCCCTCACCTCGGCCGCGGACCACCTCACCGACAGCTGACCCGGCCCATCAGGACCTGGGCAGGCGGCACATCTGGTCCTCGCTCCGCTGGTCGTGGTCCTCCTCCCGAATGCAGGCCGCGCAGGCGAACAGCGTCGTCGACCCAGGAGCCGGGTGCGCGGCCTCCGGGTGACCGCACTGCCGGCAGTCAAACTCCGGAGGGCCGCCCGGCGGCACCGTCGGCGGTGTGACGGCCGGCCAGCGCGGACGGTCCCGCTCCCGCCGCCACCACCGCATCACGTCGGCCACCGTGCCACGGCCTGCCTGGACCCCACCGTCAGTCCAGCGCGGCCTGCATGCGCGCCGACACCCGCCGGTGCACGGCGAGCTGCTCGTCCAGCCCCGGGTGCGCCACGACGCCACCCTCGACCACCACCCGCCCGCCGACGACGGTCTCCTGTGCCGACACCGGCCCGCACCGCAGCCACGCCTCGACCGGGTCCGACAACGCACCGGCGAACCGCACTCCCTCCAGTGACCAGACCGCCAGGTCGCCGCACGCCCCGACCGAGAGCTGCCCGATCTCGCCCGTCCGCCCGAGGCACGCCGCCCCGCCGCGGGTGGCGATCTCCAGGGCGTCCCGCGCCGACATCGCGGCCGCGCCGTGCCGCAGCTTGCCCTGCAGCATCGCCGTCCGGGCCTCCAGCCACAGCGACGCGGAGTCCGCCGATGCCGAGCCGTCCACGCCCAGCCCGACCGGGGCGCCCGCCGCCCGCAGCTCGGCGACCGGGGCGAGACCGCTGCCCAGGATCATGTTCGACGACGGGCAGTGCGCCGCCCCGACCCCCGCCGCCCCCAGCCGCACGATCTCTGACTCAGAGGGCCAGACCACGTGCGCCAGCCAGGTCCGCGAGGTCATCCAGCCGACGTCGGCCAGGTAGTCGACCGGCCGCCGGCCGAAGGTGGCCAGGCAGAACGCGTCCTCGTCCTGGGTCTCGGCCAGGTGGGTGTGCAGCCGGACGTCGAGGGTCTCGGCGAGCTCCGCGGTACGGGCCATCAGCTCCGTCGAGACGCTGAACGGCGAGCACGGCGCCAGCGCGATCCGGGTCATCGCCGTCGCCGACCGGTCGTGGTGCAGCTCGACCAGCCGCTGCGAGTCGGCCAGGATCTCGTCGTCGTCCTGGACGACGGAGTCCGGTGGCAAGCCACCGTCCTTGACCGACAGCGACATCGAGCCCCGCGTGGGGTGGAACCGGACGCCGAGCTCGCGGGCCGCGGCCACCTCGGCGCTGATCAGGTCGCCGGCGCCGCGCGGGTGCACGTAGGAGTGGTCGGTCGAGGTCGTGCAGCCCGACAGCGCCAGCTCGGCCAGCCCCACGTACGCGCTGACGTGGGCCGCCTCCTCGTCCAGCCGCGCCCACAGCGGGTAGAGCGTCACCAGCCACTCGAACAGCCCGCCGGTCAGCGCGGGCGCGTAGGCGCGGGTCAGGTTCTGGTACAGGTGGTGGTGCGTGTTGACCAGCCCCGGCGTGACCAGGCAACCGCGGGCGTCGATCCGCCGGACGGCGTCGGGCTGCGGGTCGCCCGGTCCGCCCAGGCCGCTGACCACCCCGTCGGTGACCGCGACCCACCCCCCGGCGATCTCCCGGCGGGCGTCGTCCACGGTGGCGATCAGCTCGGCGTCGTGCACGAGCAGGTCAGCGGTCACGGCGGCATCCTGCCGACCGTTTGTGTCCGGCAGCGCACCGACAGGTCCCGATTCGTAACACTCCGCGGTTAGCGTGGCCGTCCCCGTCGGAAGTCGAGGTCGTACGTGCTGCTGGAAGCTCCCCGGTTCGTCCTGCCCGAGACCCTCGCCGAGGCGCTGGCCGCCCGCGCCGAGCGCCCGGAGGCGGTCGTCGTCGCCGGCGGCACCGAGGTGATGCCCGACCTGCTCTGGCGGAACCGGACGGCGGCCGGCTTCCTCTCCCTGCGCCGCGTCGCGGCCCTGCGCGGGACGACGACCGACGGCGGCGACCTGGTCATCGGCGCCGGCACCCCGGTCGCCGCGCTCACCACCGCACCGGACGGCGGCCTGCGCGCGGCCGCGTCGTCGCTGGGCACGCCGCTGGTGCGCACCGAGGCCACGATCGGCGGCAACGTGGTGAGCGCGCTCCCCTACCGCAACCTGCTGCCCACGCTGCTGGCCGGCGGCGCCACCCTCGAGCTGACCTCGGCCGCCGGCACCCGCGTCGTCCCCTTCGACGGCTTCGTCACCGCGCCCGGCGTCACCGGGCTGCGCGAGGGGGAGCTGCTGACCGCCGTCCGGCTGCCGGCGCACGTCGGGTTCGCCGACTACGCCAAGGTCGGCCGGCGCAACGCCCAGTTCGTCGCCACCGTCAGCGCGGCGGTCGTCTCCCGGGACGGCGTCGCCCGGCTGGCGTTCGGCAACGCCGGCCCCATCCCGTTGCGCTCGGACGCCGTCGACACCGCCGCGACCGCCCTGCTCGACGGCCAGGCGACCGCCGACGACCTGCGGTCCACGGTCGCCGCCGCGGTCGACCCACCGGAGGACGCGGTCGCCTCGGCCGACTACCGCCGGCACGCCCTCGGGGTGCTCGCCGTCCGGCTGGTCACCCGGGCGGCCGTCGACGCGGGGCTGGGCTCGTGACCGCCGTCGAGGACCCCCGACCGGAGGTCGCCGGGGGCACCGACGGACCGGACTCCTCCGTCACGTTCGCCCTCACCGTCGACGGGACGGCGCACGAGGTCACCGCCCGCTGGGACGAGTCGCTGCTGACCGTGCTGCGCGACCGGCTCGGCGTCCGGGGCCCCAAGACCGGCTGCGCGCACGGCCGGTGCGGCGCCTGCGCGGTGAAGGCCGACCTCGGCGACGGCGGGCACGTGCTGTGCTCCTGCCTGGTGCCCGCCGCGACCGCCGCCGGGGGCACCGTGGAGACCATCGCCTCGATCGGCGGCCCGGACGGCGCGCTGTCCGACGTCCAGGAGGCCTTCCTCGCCGAGGGCGCCGTGCAGTGCGGCATCTGCACGTCCGGGTTCGTCACCGCCGCGACCGAGCTGCTGGACACCAACCCCGACCCGACACGCACCGAGATCGAGGCCGCCCTCTACGGCAACCTCTGCCGCTGCACCGGCTACGGCCGGATCGTCGCCGCGGTGGAGACCGCTGCCCGCACCCGCCGCGGTGACGCCTGATGGACGGCGGGATCGGCAGCTCGGTCCGGCGGCCGGACGGGCCGGCGAAGGTGCGCGGCGAGTTCTCCTACGCCGGCGACCTCACCGCGGACGGGATGCTCGTCGGGGTCACGCTGCGGTCGCCGCACCCGCACGCCCGCATCCTCCGGCTCGACACCGCAGCGGCCCGGGCGATGGACGGCGTGCACGCCGTCCTCACCTGCGACGACGTGCCGGGTGACCGGCAGTTCGGGCTGGTGCTGCGCGACGAGCCGGTGCTCGCCGACGGCGTCGTGCGGTACGCCGGGGAGCCGGTGGCGGTCGTGGCCGCGGTCGACGCCGCCACCGCCCGCCGGGCCGCCCGCGCGGTCGAGGTCGACTACGAGGTGCTGCCGGCGCTCACCGACCCGCAGCTGTCACTGACCGCTGCCTCCGTCCACCCAGACGGCAACGTCTACCGGCACGTCTCCTACAGCTGCGGCGACCCCGACGCCCGCGGCGTGGTCACGGTGGAGAACACCTACCGGATCGGCATGCAGGACCCCGCCTTCCTCGCACCGGAGGCCGGCCTGGCCCGGCCCACCCCGGACGGCGGGGTGGCGATCGAGGTGGCGACCCAGTGGCTGCACTCGGACCAGAGGCAGATCGGCTGGGCGACCGGCCTGCCGCCGGAGAAGGTGCACGTGTCCCTCGCCGGCGTCGGCGGCGCGTTCGGCGGCCGCGAGGACGTGACCCTGCAGGTGCACGCCTGCCTGCTGGCGCTGGCCACCGGCCGTCCGGTGAAGATCGAGTACACCCGGGAGGAGTCCTTCCTCGCCCACCGGCAGCGGCACCCGGGCACCATCTGGCTGCGGCACTCCGCGGACGCCGACGGGCGGATCGTCAGCGTCGAGGGCCGGGTGCTGCTCGACGGCGGCGCCTACGCCAGCACCTCCCCGGTGGTCATCACCAACACCGTCACCTTGCTGCAGGGCCCCTACCGCGTGGACAACGGCCGGTTCGAGGGCTGGTCGGTGCGCACCAACAACCCCAGCTGCGGGGCGATGCGCGGGTTCGGCGTCCCGCAGGCGGCCTTCGCGCACGAGGCGCAGCTGGACGCGCTCGCCGCCGCCCTGGGCATCGACCCGGTGGAGATCCGGCTGACCAACGCCCTGCAGCGCGGCGACGTGGCCACCTTCGGGCAGCGCTTCGACGCCCCCACCCCCGTCCGCGAGGTCATCGAGGGGCTGCGCGCGGTCCCGCTGCCCAGCGGCCCGGCCAAACCGCCGGGCGGGGTCGGGCGGTCCGGCGGCGGGGAGGTGCGCCGCGGCGTCGGCTGGGCCGTCTCGATCAAGAACCTGGCCTTCAGCGAGGGCCACGTGGACGAGTCCACCGCCGAGGTGAGCCTGCGCGACGGGCACGCCACGGTGCACACCGCCTGCGCCGAGGTCGGCCAGGGCTTCGTCACCGTCGCCGAGCAGGTCGCCCGCACCGTGCTCGGCGCCACCAGCGTCGACGTCGTCCAGCCCGACACCCTGGTCGCCTCCGCCGGGTCGACCAGCGCCTCCCGGCAGACCATGGCCTCCGGGACGGCAGTGCACCGCGCCTGCCTCGCCGTCCGCGACCGGATGCTCGGCCGGGTCGCCCGCGCACACGGCCTGGACGCCGCCACCCTGACGGTCGCCGACGGCGTGGTCTGTGCCGCCGGTCGGCCGCTGGGGCCCGTCGCCACGGCGGCACCCGGTCAGACGTTCCGGGCCACCGAGCACTTCCAGCACCCGGCCACCCACCCGCTCGGCTCGGGCGCGGGCGGCATGTACGTGGCGTTCGGCTTCTCCGCGCAGCGGGCGGTGGTCGACGTCGACGTCGAGCTCGGGCTGGTCAGCGTCGTCCAGATCGCCTCGTGCCAGGACGTCGGCACGGTCGTGAACCCCACGCAGCTGCTCGGCCAGATCGAGGGCGGCATCGTGCAGGGCATGGGGCTGGCGCTGATGGAGGAGGTGGTGGTCGTCGGCGGGCTGATCACCAACCCGGACCTCCAGGACTACCTGATCCCCACGATCGTCGACGCCCCCGAGATCGTCTCCACCTACGTCACCGACCCCGAACCGGGCATGCCGCATGGCTGGAAGGGCGTCGGGGAGCCGCCGCTCGTGACCGCGGTGCCGGTGGTCGCCGCCGCCGTCCGTGCCGCGACCGGGCTGCCGCTGCCCGCGGTGCCGATCAGGCCCGAGCACATCGCCCTGGGCATCGGGCAGGCCCCGACCGTCACCTGGACGACGCCGCGCGCGGCCGACCCCGACCGCCCGCGCGGCCCTGTGGTCGACGAGGAGCCGCACGACGCTCCCGGCACGATGGCCGAGGAGGGCGCCCCGGCCGGCGGTTGACCGGCTGAGGAGGCTCGGGCCATGAGCGGGATCGCGCCGTACGGGATGACCTTCGAGCTGCAGGTCGGCGACCTCGCGGCCGCCCGCGCCTTCTACACGGCGCTGTTCGGCCGGCCGCCCGAGCTGGAGCCGGACGAGGGCCTGCTCGAGTGGGCCGTCGTCCCCGGTCAGGAGACCTGGCTGCAGGTGGCGGGCGTGGCGGCACCGCAGCCCCTGCGCGCCCGGCTGCGCTTCGCCGTCCGCGACCTGCCCGGGACCCGGGATGCGCTGCTCGCCTCGGGGGTCGAGGTCTCGGTGGCCGAGTCGGTGCCCGGCGTCGTCTCCTGGTGCGACCTCGACGACCCGTGGGGCAACCGCCTGGGCCTGTACACAGACCTCTCCGGCAGCTGACCGCCCCGGGGACGTCGTCCCTGGGACGACCCCGTGACCCGGGGGCGGGAGCGGCCACTCCCGCCCCCGGGCGGGTCAGGTGCCGAGGAGGGGGCGCAGGGCGTCGGGGACGTCGGTGCCCAGCGGGCGGGCGCCGATGAGGCGGCCGGCCTCGGAGGGGTCGATGCCGAGGGTGCCCAGCACCTGCAGCGCCTGGACGTCGGGCAGCGCGTCGAACCAGCGCCGTCCCAGCGCGGCGCGGCCGGCGACGGTGGGACGGCCCCAGAGCCGCAACCGGGCCATGCCGCCGTCGGGGAAGACGTCCAGCCGCACCGAGCTCACGCCCGTCGTCCCGTCGAGGACGAACTGGTGCCGGGTGTCGGGCTGCAGCCGGGTGCGCGGCAGCAGCTCGACCTCGGTGCCGTCGGCGGTGCGGCCGGTGAGCGAGGCGGTGCCGGGCGCGTTGCCGAGGAACCACGAGGTGTCCAGCTCGGCCAGGGTGATGACGCCCTCGCAGGCCAGCGCGACGTCGACCCAGTCGTTGCCGGGGCCGCGGCGGCGGGCGTTCTCCCAGCCCTCGCCCATCGAGCGGGCCAGTCCGCGGCCGATCAGCTGCAGCGGGCTGCCGTAGTGGGCGTTGCTGACCCCGGTGACCTGCCCGCCGTTCTCCAGCGCCGCCAGGTCGAACGGGCCGGCGTCGACCAGCCGCGGGTCCGGGACGACGGTGCCGTGCACCCGCAGCCGCGCGACGCCGCCGTCCGGGTGGATGGTCAGCCGCACGTGCGTCACCCGCCGGTCGGAGTGGACGGCGAAGCTGTTCGCGGTGTCACCGGCGAGGTCCGACAGCGGCACGAGCGGCTGCCAGTCGGCCCGGGTGAGCTCCTCGACCGAGGGGTGGCCCTCGACCGCGGCGCCCTCGACCGACGCTTGGGCCGGGAAGTTGCCGGTGAAGAAGGCGGTGTCGACGACGACGCCGGCCACGATCCCCGGGGCGCCGAGCCTCACGATCGCCCAGTCGTGGCCCGCGGTGCGCCGGCGGCGGGTCTCCCAGCCGTCGTACTCCTTGCCCTTGTGGCCGAACTCGGTGCGCGCGACGGCCGGGTGCGGGAGCACCAGGTTCTCCCGGGCGGCGAAGAACTCGTCGTTGGCGGCCACCACCGCACCGCCGAGGTCACGGCGGGCGAGGTCGGGCAGGTGCACGAACGCGGGGCTGAGCTCAGCGTGTCTCATCGCTCTCCAGAAACTGGCGGGACGTTCGGGGGTTCACCTGCGGAGCGAGGGTAGGGGACGGTCACGGCACACCGACGACCTGTGGGAGGCACCGCATGACCAGCCACGAGGACGACCTGAAGGCCCGCGCCAAGGCGCACATCGAGCAGCTCCCGGCCGAGACCGCGCTGGGCAACGCCGACCCCGCCGGCGGCGTGGACGACGACCCGAAGATCCTCGACGAGGCCGCTCGCGAGGAGCCGCAGAGCTGAGGGCGGACCCCCTCGCACTCACCGGGACCCTGCGAGGGGACCGGGTCATCGCCCCCCAGGACGGGTCAACCGGCCCTGGGGGGCGGCGTCGTCTCCCACGACCTGCCCGCGCAGCCAGGTCCGCCGCACCACACCGGTCAGCTCCCGGCCGGCGTAGGGCGTCACCGGGTTGCGGTGGTGCAGCGCCCCGACCCGCCACTGCTCGTCGGGGGCGAACGCCACCAGGTCGGCGTCCCGGCCGACGGTGATCCCGCCCTTGGCGGTGAGCCCGGTGAGCCGGGCCGGCGCCTCCGTCATCCACCGGACGACGTCACCGAGCCCCAGCCCCCGCGCCCGGGCACCCGTCCACACCGCCGGCAGCGTGACCTGCAGCCCGGCGATCCCACCCCAGGCCAGCCCGAAGTCGCCCACGTCGAGCCGCTTGAGCTCCGGGGTGCACGGTGAGTGGTCGCTGACCACCAGGTCGATGTCGCCGGCCGCCAGCGCCGCCCACAGCGCCTCGCGGTGGTGTGCCTCCCGGATCGGCGGGCAGCACTTGAACGCGGTGTCGCCGTCGGGCACGTCCTCGGCGGCGAAGGTCAGGTAGTGCGGGCAGGTCTCCACGGTGATCCGGACGCCGTCGGCCCGCGCCGCCCGCAGCATCGGCAGCGCCCCGGCGTCGGCGAGGTGGACGACGTGCACGCGGGCGCCGGTGTCCCGGGCGGCGGCGATGAGCCGGCCGATCGCGGTCTCCTCCGCTGCACCCGGGCGGGAGGCCAGGAACGCCGGGTAGCTCGTGCCCGCCGGGTCGGGGGCCGCGGCGATGACGTCGTCGTCCTCGCAGTGGGCGATGAGCAGCCCGTCGACCTCCGCCAGCGCGGTGAGCGCGGCGCGCAGGCCGGCGTCGTCCAGCGGCGGGAACTCCGGCACCCCGGAGTCGAGCAGGAAGCACTTCACCCCGACGGCGCCGTCGGCGAGCAGCCGGGTCAGCTGGCTCGCGTTGCCGGGCACGGCACCGCCCCAGAAGGCGACGTCGACGCTGACCTGCCCCTCGGCCGCCTGTCGTTTCACGTGCAACGCCTCCACGTCCACCGTGGGCGGGACCGAGTTGAGCGGCATGTCGACGATCGTGGTGACCCCGCCGGCGGCCGCGGCCCGGGTCGCGGAGGCGAAGCCCTCCCACTCGGTGCGGCCCGGCTCGTTGACGTGCACGTGGCTGTCGACCAGGCCGGGGATCAGCACCTCGTCCTCGGCCAGGGTGACCGGGGCGTCACCGGCGTCGTCGAAGCCGGTGACCGCGGTGACCACGCCGTCGGTGACGTGCACCGCCGCCGCACGTTCCCCGTCGGGAAGCACCACCCGGCGCGCCCGGACCACCAGCGACCCGCTCACCGGGCCACCTCCAGCAGCTCGACGTCCTCGGTCACGGACGCCATCGCAGCGACGGCGTCGTGCAGCTCCCCCGCCCACGCGGTGCCCACCCAGCCACCGGGCAGCGGCAGCCGGACGGCGTCGACGCCCGTGCGGACGTCGGTCCCGGGCGTGCCGATCGAGACGGTGGAGACGTAGGCGCGGGGTGCGACCGGCGGCAGCCAGGCGGGTGCGCCGGGACCCAGCCCGACGGTGCTGTGCAGCACCGCGCGTCCGCCGACCTCCACCCGGGTGGTGCCGGTCCAGCGGCCGGGGTCCTCACCCCGCCGGCCGAGCAGCACCTGCTCGGTGACGGTCAGCTCCGCCGCCTCGGCGAGCTGGACGCGTACCTCGGCGCGGTGGTCGGCGCGGGCGGTGACCACCGTCGGCTCCGGCGCGAGGTCCAGCGCCCCGGCGACCTCGGCCCGCACGACCTGCCGGGACGGCGGCGACTCCCCGCGCGCGGGCAGCACGACGGCCGCGGCCACCGAGCGGACGCTGAGCCGGGCACCCTCCTCGACGACCAGCCGGATCTCCGCGTCGTCCCCGCCGAGCGGGCCGAACGCGGTGCCGACCAGGTGCACGGTGGTGGGCCCGGTGCGGCGGACCGCCAGCTGGCCGCTGGCCCGCAGGAGCGGCAGCACGGTGCGACCGCGCGCGTCGCACCGTGCCACCACCTCGACGAGGGTCCTCATCCGGCTGCTCCACCCCGCGGTCGCACCGCTCCCCGGTCGGCGCTCCCTCCGGTGCCCACGACCGCGTGCCCGCTCACGCCTCCTGCAGCGCCCGCGCCCGCACCTGCTGGCGCACCCACTCGGCCACCTCGGTGGCGGCCGGGTCCTCCCGCAGCGAGATCAGGAGGGTGGGCTTGTCGCCGCGCACCGCGTCGGAGTCCCGGCGCATGACGCCCAGGTCGGCGCCGACCATCGGGGCGAGGTCGGTCTTGTTGACCACCAGCAGGTCCGAGGCCGTCACACCCGGCCCGCCCTTGCGCGGCACCTTGTCCCCGCCGGCGACGTCGATGACGAAGATCTGCACGTCGACCAGCCCGTAGCTGAACGACGCGGTCAGGTTGTCGCCACCGGACTCGACGAGGACGAGCTCCAGCCCCGGGTGCCGGCCCTCCAGCAGCTCGACGGCGTCCAGGTTGGCGGTGATGTCGTCACGGATGGCGGTGTGCGGGCAGCAGCCGGTCTGCACCGCCTCGATCCGGTCGTCGGGCAGCACGGCGTTGCGGCGCAGGAAGTCGGCGTCCTCGGTCGTGTAGATGTCGTTGGTGACGACGGCGAGGTCGTACTCGGCGCCCAGCGTGCGGCACAGGGCCGCGGCGAGCGCCGTCTTCCCCGAGCCGACCGGGCCGCCGAGCCCCACCCGCAGCGGACCGCCGTGGCGGTGTCCGGGACTGTAGGGGTCGACGTAGTCGTCCAGGTTGTGGTCAGGCGGCATCGGAGCACTCCTTCGTTCTCATGAGGCGAAGAACCGGTCGTTGCGGGCGGCGTGGACCTCGGCGAGCAGGTCCAGCAGCGGGTCGGTGCCGGCCGGCAGCTCACCGGCCGCAGCGGCGGCGGCGGAGTCGGCCGCCGCGTCGGCCACCTGGTCGATCTCCGGCGACAGCCGGGCGGTGACCGCCGCGACGGTGATCGGGTCCATCGCCAGCAGGCGCTGGGCAGCGGTGGCCGGGCCGCTGATGGCGAGGTAGGCGGCGGCGTGCGCGGCGTCCCGGGGCGTGAGCCCGGCGGTCGCGGCCGCCACCCCGAGGGCGAGCGGGTGGTGCGGCTGGGCAGGCAGCGCGGCCCAGGCCGGGTGCGGCCAGGCGCGGCCGGCCACCCGCACCAGGCCGCGGCCCTGCTGCCGGGAGGCGGCCCGCTGCGCGGGGGACGGCGTCCGGGCGTCGGCCTCGTCGTCCAGGGCGGCGAGCGCGGCTGCGTCGTCCGCCGACCGGCAGGCTGCCGCGGCGAGCCCGGCCGCCACCGCGCCGGCCGTGGTCAGCCGCCGGCGGAGGAAGCCGGCCAGCGACACCGGGTCGAGGACCACCCCCGTGGTGATGGCCTGCTCGACCCCGCCGGAGTGCGCGTGACCCCCGGCGGGGAGCCGGGAGTCGGCCAGGGCCAACAGGGCTGCCGTCATCAGAACAGGAAGTAGCGCTGGGCCATCGGCAGGTCGCGCACCGGCTGGGGCTCCCAGACGTCGCCGTCCACGGAGACGGTGAAGGTGTCCGGGTCGACCCGGATGTCCGGCAGCGCGGTGTTCTCCGGCATGTCGGACTTGCCCAGCCGGGTGGTGTCGGAGACCGCGACCAGGCGCCGGTCGATGGCCAGCCGGTCGGCCAGGCCCGCCTCGAGCGCGGCAGGGGCGACGAAGTGCACCGACGTCTGCGCCGGGACCTTGCCGTAGGCGCCGAACATCGGCCGCGGCAGCACCGGCTGGGGCGTGGGGATCGAGGCGTTCGCGTCGCCCATCTGCGCCCAGGCGATCATCCCGCCCTTGAGGACGGCGTGCGGCCGCACCCCGAAGAACTTGGGCTCCCACAGCACGAGGTCGGCCATCTTGCCCGGCTCGACCGAGCCGACCTCGGCGTCGATGCCGTGGGCCACCGCGGGGCAGATCGTGTACTTGGCGACGTACCGGCGGGCGCGCAGGTTGTCCGCGGCGCCGTCGCCGGCCAGCGACCCGCGGCGGCGCTTCATGACGTGCGCGGTCTGCCAGGTGCGCATGACGACCTCACCGACCCGGCCCATCGCCTGGGCGTCGGACCCGATCATCGAGATGGCGCCGAGGTCGTGCAGCAGGTCCTCGGCGGCGATCGTGGTGGGGCGGATCCGGCTCTCGGCGAAGGCGAGGTCCTCGGGCACCGAGCTGTCCAGGTGGTGGCAGACCATGAGCATGTCGAGGTGCTCGTCGAGGGTGTTGACCGTGTGCGGCCGGGTCGGGTTCGTGCTGCTGGGCAGCACGTTCGGGTGGCCGGCGACGGTGATGATGTCCGGCGCGTGCCCGCCCCCGGCACCCTCGGTGTGGTACGCGTGGATGCTCCGGCCGGCGATCGCGGCCAGGGTGTCCTCGACGAAGCCGGCCTCGTTGAGGGTGTCGGAGTGCAGGGCGACCGGGACGCCGTTGCGGCCGGCCACGGTGAGCGCGGCATCGATCGCGGCGGGCGTGGACCCCCAGTCCTCGTGCAGCTTGAAGCCGCTGGCACCGGCCCGCAGCTGCTCCTCCAGCGACTCGGTGGAGACCGTGTTGCCCTTGCCCAGCAGCGCGACGTTGACCGGCATGCCGTCCATCGCCTCGAGCATCCGGGCCAGGTACCAGTCGCCGGGGGTGATGGTGGTGGCCTTGGAGCCCTCGGCGGGGCCGGTGCCACCACCGATGAGCGTGGTCATGCCCGAGCCCAGCGCGGTGGGCACGATCTGCGGGCAGATGAAGTGCACGTGGCAGTCGATGCCGCCGGCGGTGAGGATCTTGCCGTTGCCGGACATCACCTCGGTGCCCGGCCCGATGACCAGGTCGGGGTGGACGCCGTCCATGGTGTCGGGGTTGCCGGCCTTGCCCAGGGCGACGATGCGGCCGTCGCGGATGCCGACGTCGGCCTTGACGATGCCCCAGTGGTCGAGCACGACCGCGCCGGTGATGACCAGGTCGGGGGCACCCTCGGCGCGGGTGGCCCGCCCCTGGCCCATCGACTCGCGGATGACCTTGCCGCCGCCGAAGACCGCTTCCTCACCGGCCAGCCCGGGCCCGCCGGAGCGGTCCTCGGTGACCTCGATGAGCAGGTCGGTGTCGGCCAGCCGGATCCGGTCGCCCACCGTGGGGCCGTAGAGCTGTGCGTAGCGCTCGCGGGACAGCTGCACCATCAGCCCAGCCCACCTTCCGCGGTCAGCCCCGGGACGACGCGGGCGCCGGCCAGGGGGACGAGTGAGACGGTCCGCTGGATGCCCGGCTCGAACCGGACGGCGGTGCCGGCGGCGATGTCGAGCCGGTGACCGTGGGCGGCCGCCCGGTCGAACTCCAGCGCGGCGTTGGCCTGGGCGAAGTGGAAGTGCGACCCGACCTGCACCGGCCGATCGCCGCTGTTGTGCACCGCGAGCTCCACCCGCGGCACCCCCGGCAGGGTCTCGATGAACCCCTCGGCCGGGATGACCTCGCCCGGGATCACGCCAGGCGTCACGCCGTCCCGGATCACGGGCCCTGCCTGATGGTCCCGCTCGCCGGCGCTCACGGGATGGGGTGGTGGACGGTCACCAGCTTCGTCCCGTCCGGGAAGGTCGCCTCCACCTGCACCTCCTCCAGCAGCTCGGGGACGCCGTCCATGACGTCGTCCCGGGTGAGCACGGTACGACCGGACTGCATGAGGTCGGTGACGAGCTCGCCGTCCCGGGCGCCCTCGAGGACGTGGTCCGTGACGATCGCCGTCGCCTCGGGGAGGTTGAGCTTCAGGCCGCGCGCCTGGCGACGACGGGCGAGCTCGGCGGCGTAGCTGAGCATCAGCCGCTCCTGCTCGTGCGGGGACAGCAGCACGGTCGACGTCCTCCTGACAGAGCGGTCAGCGGCAGAGCCAGGAACCTAACCGCTGCATGTGACAGTCGCGTTGCACGGCCCCGTGTGGACGGCGACTACCTGGTCCTCCGGTTCAGCACCCGAGCGATCGACCGACCGTGCTCCGGGTGGTCGGGGTCCCAGCCGGCAGCGCTGGGGAGTCCCTGCCCCTGAGGTGGCCCCGACTCAGGAGAGCCCGCCCACTGCTGAGAGGACGACCACGACAGCCGGCACTTCGTCTCTGACGGAAGTGCGCGGACGCCAGGGCCACAGCGGCTCCCACGGCTCGTTCGCCCGCTCCGCCGTCGAGAGACGGCCTCCTCTGGGAGGCCTCCCTATCGACGGTCGAGGGCACGATGATCGCGATCGCCCCGGCTGATCAGACTCACCCGGAGAATGCAGAAACGGGGCCACAGCACATGCTGTGACCCCGTTCCTGGGAGTTGTGTCCGGCGGCGTCCTACTCTCCCACCCCGTCCCCGGGGCAGTACCATCGGCGCTGAAAGGCTTAGCTTCCGGGTTCGGAATGAGACCGGGCGTTTCCCTTTCGCCATGACCGCCGTAACGCTGTGAACTTATCGGGCCCACCCCACACCACCCGGACCACCACACGAGAGTGCGGGGATCGGGTCGGGGGGTGGGTTCCGTACGTTCAGAACCACACAGTGGACGCGAGACAACTAGAAAAGCTATGAGGCTGGGTGTTGTGATGGTCAAGCCCTCGGCCTATTAGTACCGGTCAGCTCCACGACTTACGCCGCTTCCACTTCCGGCCTATCAACCCGCTGGTCTGGGCGGGGGCCTTACCCGGTTGACCCGGTGAGAGACCTCATCTTGAAGAAGGCTTCCCGCTTAGATGCTTTCAGCGGTTATCCCTGCCGAACGTAGCCAACCAGCAGTGCTCCTGGCGGAACAACTGGCACACCAGAGGTTCGTCCGTCCCGGTCCTCTCGTACTAGGGACAGCACTTCTCAAGTCTCTTACGCGCGCGGCGGATAGGGACCGAACTGTCTCACGACGTTCTAAACCCAGCTCGCGTGCCGCTTTAATGGGCGAACAGCCCAACCCTTGGGACCTACTCCAGCCCCAGGATGCGACGAGCCGACATCGAGGTGCCAAACCATCCCGTCGATATGGACTCTTGGGGAAGATCAGCCTGTTATCCCCGGGGTACCTTTTATCCGTTGAGCGACACCGCTTCCACATGCCGGTGCCGGGTCACTAGTCCCAGCTTTCGCTCCTGCTCGACCCGTCGGTCTCGCAGTCAAGCTCCCTTGTGCACTTGCACTCGACACCTGATTGCCAACCAGGCTGAGGGAACCTTTGGGCGCCTCCGTTACATTTTGGGAGGCAACCGCCCCAGTTAAACTACCCACCTGACACTGTTCCTGATCCGGATCACGGACCGAGGTTAGACATCCAATTCGACCAGAGTGGTATTTCAACGATGACTCCACGAACACTGGCGTGCCCGCTTCACAGTCTCCCACCTATCCTACACAAGCCGAACCGAACACCAATATCAAGCTATAGTGAAGGTCCCGGGGTCTTTCCGTCCTGCCGCGCGTAACGAGCATCTTTACTCGTAGTGCAATTTCGCCGAGCCTGTGGTTGAGACAGCTGAGAAGTCGTTACGCCATTCGTGCAGGTCGGAACTTACCCGACAAGGAATTTCGCTACCTTAGGATGGTTATAGTTACCACCGCCGTTTACTGGCGCTTGAGTTCTGAGCTTCGCCTTGCGGCTAACCCGTCCCCTTAACGTTCCAGCACCGGGCAGGCGTCAGTCCGTATACATCGTCTTTCGACTTCGCACGGACCTGTGTTTTTAGTAAACAGTCGCTTCTCACTGGTCTCTGCGGCCACCCACCGCTGCCCCGCGTAAGCGGTTCACAGCAGATGGCCCCCCTTCTCCCGAAGTTACGGGGGCATTTTGCCGAGTTCCTTAACCACAGTTCGCTCGATCGCCTTGGTATTCTCTACCTGACCACCTGAGTTGGTTTGGGGTACGGGCCGCTAAGAACTCGCTAGAGGCTTTTCTCGGCAGCATAGGATCATCCAATTCGCCTCATTCGGCTATGCGTCAGGCCTCACCCTCGTGTGGAACGGATTTACCTATCCCACGGGCCACACCCTTGCACCGGTACTACCATTCACCGGTAGGACTACCTTCCTGCGTCACCCCATCGCTTGCCTACTACCAGTCCGGGTCCCGCGTTCCGCCGGATCAGACCCGAAGGTCAGTCACCGGTTTCAGGCGGTTAGCATCGCTGGGTTCAGCATGGGCGTTCTTTCGCGGGTACGGGAATATCAACCCGTTGTCCATCGACTACGCCTGTCGGCCTCGCCTTAGGTCCCGACTCACCCTGGGCGGATTAGCCTGGCCCAGGAACCCTTGGTCATCCGGCGGGGGAGTTTCTCACTCCCCTTTCGCTACTCATGCCTGCATTCTCACTCGTGTGGCCTCCACGGCTGGATCACTCCGCCGCTTCAATGGCCACACGACGCTCCCCTACCCATCCACACACCTGGCCCGACCCCGAAGGACCGGACGGGTTCATGTGAATGCCACAGCTTCGGCGGTGTGCTTGAGCCCCGCTACATTGTCGGCGCGGAACCACTTGACCAGTGAGCTATTACGCACTCTTTCAAGGGTGGCTGCTTCTAAGCCAACCTCCTGGTTGTCACGGCAATCCCACATCCTTTTCCACTTAGCACACGCTTAGGGGCCTTAGCTGATGATCTGGGCTGTTTCCCTCTCGACTACGAACCTTATCGCCCGCAGTCTCACTGCCACGCTCTCACTTACCGGCATTCGGAGTTTGGTTGATTTCAGTAACCTTGTGGGGCCCCTAGACCATCCAGTGCTCTACCTCCGGCAAGAAACACGTGACGCTGCACCTAAATGCATTTCGGGGAGAACCAGCTATCACCGAGTTTGATTGGCCTTTCACCCCTACCCACAGCTCATCCCCTCCATTTTCAACTGAAGTGGGTTCGGTCCTCCACGCGGTCTTACCCGCGCTTCAACCTGGCCATGGGTAGATCACTCGGCTTCGGGTCTAGAGCACGCGACTCAATCGCCCTGTTCGGACTCGCTTTCGCTACGGCTACCCCACACGGGTTAACCTCGCCACGTACCGCTAACTCGCAGGCTCATTCTTCAAAAGGCACGCAATCACCCCCACGCACAAGTGCGCATAAGGCTCTCACGGCTTGTAGGCACACGGTTTCAGGTACTATTTCACTCCCCTCCCGGGGTACTTTTCACCTTTCCCTCACGGTACTTGTCCGCTATCGGTCACCAGGGAGTATTTAGGCTTAGCGGGTGGTCCCGCCAGATTCACACCGAATTTCACGGGCTCGGTGCTACTTGGGATACAACTCGGGAGGCCATGAGTTTTCGTGTACGGGGCTCTCACCCTCTACGGCGACCCCTTCCAGAGGCCTTCCACTAACACATGGCTTTCTGACTCCCTGCACCTTCGGCAGAAGATGCTGAATCGTCCCACGACCCCGACCACACAACGCCTGCCGGCTTGGCATGCGATCGGTTTAGCCTCATCCGCTTTCGCTCGCCACTACTCACGGAATCACGGTTGTTTTCTCTTCCTGTGGGTACTGAGATGTTTCACTTCCCCACGTTCCCTCCACACGCCCTATGTGTTCAGGCGCGGGTCACACCACATGACTGGTGCGGGGTTCCCCCATTCGGAAATCCTCGGATCAACGCTCGGTTGACAGCTCCCCGAGGCTTATCGCAGCCTCCTACGTCCTTCATCGGCTCCTGGTGCCCAGGCATCCACCGTGTGCCCTTAACAACTTGACCACACACAAGAAACCCACACCCACCCACAACCCCACCCCGTGACAACCTCGCGGCCACCACATCTGTGGGTCATGGATCAGTGCGGGTATCCAGATACTTGCTTACTAGATGCTCGCGTCCACTGTGCAGTTCTCAAAGTACGGAAGATGACCCACCACATGACACCACCAGACCCCGGGGTTACCCGAGCGGTATGACGAGCAGATGGGACTCCCAGAGCGAACACCCAACCAGACCCTTGAAGCAGCTCGCGCTCCTCCACGGCCTGGCCGGCCCGTTCCCTCAGGACCCAACAGCGTGCCTACGACCCGGTACCCCCAGCCACTCGCGTTCCAGACCCTCCCCACCCCTGTGACCCCGTGAAGGGCCGGTGATGGATCAACGAGCCGTACTAACAGCGAACTGGACATCCGAGCCGAACTGGTCAGCGTTCCACCCTTGAGCTCCGTCACCAACACCCTGGACCCCCTCATGATTGAGGAAGCCTCCTGGCCGGTGCACGGCTCTGGACCACCATCGCTAAGACGGCGGCCAGTGCTCCTTAGAAAGGAGGTGATCCAGCCGCACCTTCCGGTACGGCTACCTTGTTACGACTTCGTCCCAATCGCCGATCCCGCCTTCGACGGCTCCCTCCCACAAGGGGTTGGGCCACCGGCTTCGGGCGTTACCGACTTTCGTGACGTGACGGGCGGTGTGTACAAGGCCCGGGAACGTATTCACCGCAGCGTTGCTGATCTGCGATTACTAGCGACTCCAACTTCATGGGGTCGAGTTGCAGACCCCAATCCGAACTGAGACCGGCTTTTTGGGATTCGCTCCACCTCGCGGTATCGCAGCCCTTTGTACCGGCCATTGTAGCATGTTTGCAGCCCTAGACATAAGGGGCATGATGATTTGACGTCATCCCCACCTTCCTCCGAGTTGACCCCGGCAGTCTCCTATGAGTCCCCACCATGACGTGCTGGCAACATAGAACGAGGGTTGCGCTCGTTGCGGGACTTAACCCAACATCTCACGACACGAGCTGACGACAACCATGCACCACCTGTGCACGACCCTTTAAAGGACCTCCCATCTCTGGGAGATTTCCGTGCATGTCAAGCCTAGGTAAGGTTCTTCGCGTTGCATCGAATTAAGCAACATGCTCCGCCGCTTGTGCGGGCCCCCGTCAATTCCTTTGAGTTTTAGCCTTGCGGCCGTACTCCCCAGGCGGGGCGCTTAATGCGTTAGCTGCGACACGGAACTCGTGGAATGAGCCCCACATCTAGCGCCCAACGTTTACGGCGTGGACTACCAGGGTATCTAATCCTGTTCGCTCCCCACGCTTTCGCTCCTCAGCGTCAGTTACTGCCCAGAGACCCGCCTTCGCCACCGGTGTTCCTCCTGATATCTGCGCATTTCACCGCTACACCAGGAATTCCAGTCTCCCCTGCAGTACTCTAGTTTGCCCGTATCGACTGCAGGCCCGAGGTTGAGCCTCGGGTTTTCACAGCCGACGTGACAGACCGCCTACGAGCTCTTTACGCCCAATAATTCCGGACAACGCTTGCACCCTACGTATTACCGCGGCTGCTGGCACGTAGTTGGCCGGTGCTTCTTCTGTAGGTACCGTCACTTGCGCTTCGTCCCTACTGAAAGAGGTTTACAACCCGAAGGCCGTCATCCCTCACGCGGCGTCGCTGCGTCAGGCTTTCGCCCATTGCGCAATATTCCCCACTGCTGCCTCCCGTAGGAGTCTGGGCCGTGTCTCAGTCCCAGTGTGGCCGGTCACCCTCTCAGGCCGGCTACCCGTCGTCGCCTTGGTGGGCCATTACCCCACCAACAAGCTGATAGGCCGCGGGCCCATCCTCAGCCGATGAATCTTTCCACCACCAGACCATGCGGTCAGCGGTCACATCCGGTATTAGCACCAATTTCTTGGAGTTATCCCAGAGCTGAGGGCAGGTTGCCCACGTGTTACTCACCCGTTCGCCGCTAGGGCACCACCCGAAGATGGGCCTCGCTCGACTTGCATGTGTTAAGCACGCCGCCAGCGTTCGTCCTGAGCCAGGATCAAACTCTCCGTAGATGATTTGATCGCAGCTGAGACCAAGAGTTGGCACTCTCGTTCAATCAACCAAAGGAACCCAATGACCCGATCACGAATGACCAGGCCAAGGGGGATTTGTTACTTGGCACTGACTTTCGGCACGCTGTTGAGTTCTCAAGGAGCGGACGCGCACGTTCCCCGACCAATTGCTCGGCCGTTCTTCGTGGCGGTAGTTCCACCTTACACCAAGTTCCGCAGCAGTCGAACCTCAGGGGTTCTGTCCGGCGGTTTCCCAGGCCCTGCGACCCGGTCCGTTCTCGCTTGGTGCATGGAGAACGATACACGCCTTCTGAGGGGGTCTGCACGGGGGGTCTGGAGGGGGGTCCAGCCACCCCGTCGAACGCCCCGTGAGCAGGGCTTTCACGGCTCAGGCGACCCCGCGTGGGCGGTACTGGACGCTGACGCGCGGTCCGACCGCCCTCGTCGTCTTCGGGATGCAGTGCTCCCACGTGCGCTGGCACGAGCCGCCCATGACCACGAGGTCGCCATGGCCGAGGGTGAAGCGCAGGCTCTCGCCGCCACCCACCGGACGGAGCATCAGCGGACGGGGCGAACCGAACGAGGCGATCGCGACCATCGTGTCCTCGGTGCGACTGCGACCGATCCGGTCGCCGTGCCAGGCCACGCTGTCCCGGCCGTCGCGGTACAGGCACATGCCGGCCGTCACGAAGTGCTCGCCGAGCTCGGGGCCGTAGTGGTCGTTCAGCGCGGACCGGGCATCGGTGAGCGCCGGGTGCGGCAGGGCCTCGCCTCCGCCGTACCAGCGCAGGAGCCGGGGCACGGTCACCTCGCGGTCGTACATCTGGCGCCGGTCCTCACGCCAGCCGATGTCGCCCAGCAGCACGTCGAGGACCTGGTCGGAGCCCTCCACCCAGCCGGGCAGGTGGTCGACCCAGGCCCCACGGCTCAGCTGGTGCCTGACCACCCGGCCGGCGAGCGGGGTGAGCGTGGCCTCCTCGGCCACGTCCCACATGGACGGCTGGTGCGCGAGCGACATGCCGGGAGGCTACTACCGGTTTCGCACAGGTGTTCGAAAACCTGTGGACAGTGGGAGGACCCCGTCCCCCCTCCGCCTCGCGAGCTCGGGGAGAGCGCCTGAGACGGGGCCGTTCAGGCGGACAGCGCGAGGACGAACGGCAGCACCGAGGCGGCGCCGGCCAGGCGGAGCTCGCGGCCGGCGACCGTCATCGTCCAGCGGGAGTCGGCGAGGTCGTCGACCAGCAGCACCGGGGCGTCACCGAGCTCGGCCAGGCGCGCCCGCAGCTCCGGGCCCACCACGATCCGCTGCCACACCCCGGCCAGCCGGAAGGCGCTGTTGCCGCCCGGTCCGCCGGTGGGGCCACCGGAGACGAGGTCCATGGTGCCCAGGTAGGGCAGCCGCCCGACCCGAGCCAGCCCCTCGGCCACGCCGGTGACCAGTGCGGGCCGCCGCCGGGAGGGGACGGCCACCACGGCACCGGGGCGCTGCGCCCAGTCCCAGGCGCCCAGCACCCGGGCACATGCCCTCAGCAGCTCCTCGTCCGGAGGCGCGTCGGAGGCCAGGCCCGGCTTCATCACCCGGTGAGCCACGTCGAACGCGGCGTCCGGGTCCTCCTCGATCGAGGGCGCCTCGAGGTCCTCGGCGAGGGAGGCCACACCGCCGACCCCGTCGTCGCCGAGCAGGGTGCGCAGCTTCTGGCCCCAGCCCAGGTCGGTGAGCCGGGCGACGGCGCGGCCGTTCGCCAGCTGCTCGCCGGCTGCGATCTTGCCCTTCACCTCGACCCCGAGCCGGTCGGCACCTGTCGGCCACTGCGCCCGGGGCGCCAGCTCCACCCCCGGACGGTCCAGCCGGGCCGAGGCGGCCTCGGAGGCGCCGGCCGGGACGTCGGTGGGGTACCAGGGGCCGGCGCACACGTCGCAGCGCCCACAGGGGGCCGCGGTCGGGTCGTCGAGGGCCTCCTGCAGGAAGGCCATCCGGCACTCGGCGGTGTCGACCGGCTTGGCGTAGTCGAGCATCGAGCGCTGCTCGGCCTCCCGGGTCGCGGTGACCCGGGCGTACCGGTCGGCGTCGTAGGTCCACGGGACGCCGGTGGAGCGCCACCCGCCCTGCACCCGCTCGACCGCCCCGTCGACGGCGAGCACCTTGAGCAGCAGCTCGAGCCGGGAGCGGCGGACGTCGGCGACGGTCTCCAGCCGGGCGACCGACCACGCCTTGCCGTCGGCCATCGCGGTGAGCACCGCCGTGGCGTGGTCCTGGCGGGGCATGGAGGAGGTGGCGAACCACTGCCAGATCGCGATGTCCTCCGGCCCGGGCAGCAGCAGGACGTCGGCGTGGTCGACGGCGCGGCCCGCGCGCCCGACCTGCTGGTAGTAGCTGACCGGCGACGACGGCGCCCCCAGGTGGACCACGAACCCGAGGTCGGGCTTGTCGAAGCCCATGCCGAGCGCGGAGGTGGCGACCAGGGCCTTGACCCGGTTCTCCCGCAGCGCCTCCTCGGCGTCCTTGCGGTCGGCGTCGTCGAGCCGGCCGGTGTAGGCCCGCACCTCGTGCCCGGCGTCCCGCAGCAGGGCCGCGGTCTCCTCCGCGGCGGCGACGGTGAGCGTGTAGACGATGCCGCTGCCCGGCAGGTCGCCGATGTGGGCGGACAGCCAGGCCAGCCGGGCCCGGTCGGAGTCCAGCCGGAGCACGCCCATGCGCAGCGAGTCCCGCGCCAGCGGGCCGCGGACGGTGGTGACCTCGACGCCCCCGGCGCCCAGCTGCTCGGCGACGTCGGCGACGACGCGCTCGTTGGCGGTGGCGGTGGTGGCCAGCACCGGGGTGCCGGCGGGCAGCTGGCCCAGCAGGTCGCGGATGCGCCGGTAGTCGGGGCGGAAGTCGTGGCCCCAGTCGGAGACGCAGTGCGCCTCGTCGACGACCAGCAGGCCGCACCGGTCGACCAAGGCCGGCAGCTGCTCGTCGCGGAAGCGGGGGTTGGTCAGCCGCTCCGGGGAGACCAGCAGGACGTCGACGTCGTCGGCGGCGAGCCGGGCGTTGATGTCGTCCCACTCGGTGACGTTGGAGCTGGATATCTCCACGGCCTTGATGCCCGCGCGGCTCGCAGCGGCCACCTGGTCGCGCATCAGCGCCAGCAGCGGGCTCACGAGCACCGTGGGGCCGGCGCCGCGGCGGCGCAGCAGCGCGGTGGAGACGAAGTAGACCGCCGACTTGCCCCACCCGGTGCGCTGCACGACCAGCGCACGCTGGTGCCGCTCGACGAGCGCGAGGACGGCGTCGTCCTGCCCCTCGCGGAAGACGGCGTCGGGGCGGCCGGTGAGCTCGCGCAGGACCCCGAGCGCCTCGTCGGCCAGATCGGTCTGCACAGCGGTCGTCATGGGCCCGACCGTAGGCCGACCCACCGACATCCCGCCGACCCGGCGTGCGCTCGCTGTGGACGAGCGGTTGGATGGGCACGATGCTGCCGCCGGACAACCACGTGCACTCGGAGTTCTCGTGGGACACCGGGCCCCGGGCCTCGCTGCTGCGCGCCTGCGAGCACGCGGTGGCGATCGGCCTGCCGGCGATCGCCTTCACCGAGCACCTGGACTTCACCGTCTGGAGCCCCGGCGACCGGGCGACCACCGACGGCCTCACCGACCGGCACCCGGCCAACCAGCTGCCCATCGACGTCGACGTCTACGCCGAGACGATCTGGGAGGCCCGGCAGCGTTTCCCCCAGCTGCGGGTCTGGTCCGGCGTCGAGGCCGGCGAGCCGCACCTGTTCGCGGCCAGCGTCGCCGCGCACCTGCACGCCTCGCCCGTCGACCGCGTCCTGGGCTCGCTGCACTCGCTCCCGGTCGACGGGCGGCTGATCGGGGTGAACCGGCTGCTGCACTCCCCCGGCGTCGACCTCGTCGCCACGATGCGCCGCTACCTCACCGAGATGGTGGCGATGATCGAGAGCAGCGACGTCTTCCAGGTGCTGGCGCACTGCGACTTCCCGCGCCGCTACTGGCCGGGCGGCCGCGACGAGTACCCGGAGGCGGTCTTCGAGGAGGAGTACCGGGCGGTCTTCCGGGCGCTGGCGGCCAGCGGCCGGGCCCTGGAGGTCAACACGACCAGCCCGCTGTGGTCGGTCGACCTGCTGCGCTGGTACCGCGACGAGGGCGGTGACGCGGTCAGCTTCGGCAGCGACGGGCACCAGCCGCAGCTGGTCGGGCAGCGCTTCGACCTGGCCGTGGACGTCGTCGAGCAGGCCGGCTTCCGCCCGGGGCGGGACCGCTTCGACTTCTGGCGCCGCTGAGACCGGTCGGTCCGTCACGGTCGCCCGGTCGGCTGCCGATGAGGGCGGGGTGACTGGACTCCCCTTCGACGGCACCTTCTCCACCGAGGCGGTCGCGGCCGCCGGCCACGCACTGGTCGAGCAGCTGTTCGACGAGGCGATGGCGACCATCGCCGAGCTGGCCGAGAACTGGGACTCCCCGGTCCCGGAGACCGCGGCGGCCGAGGACGACGAGCCCGTCGACCTCGTCGAGCCGGCGACCTGGTCGATCAGCGACGACGACGAGGACGACGTCCGCGAGCTGGGCGCCATGGAGCTGCCCGCACTGCTCTCCCGTCCCCGCCGCACCGAGACCGTCGCCGCCTGACCCTCGGCTCCCACCGCCCCGCCCCGGCGCCCGGCACCCCACCGGGGCCGGGCGCCGGCGTCAGATGATGCAGCTGGTGTCCTCCGCGGTGCGCTCCGTGGTCGCGTACGTCCCCGCGGGTGCCGGTGCCGGGGCCGGCGCGTCGACCGCCTGGCCGACGGCCTGGAAGTCCTTGCCCAGCGTCAGCTGCACGGTGCCGGCGGGCACCGCGGCGTCGACGGTCACCGCGGCACCGGGCACCTGCGCGGCCACCGCGGCGGCCTTCGCCTCGTCGCCCGGGGCGGCGGCGATCGTGGTGCGATCGGTGTTGGCCGGGGCGTTGCCGCCGCTGCTGGCCACGAAGCCCGCCGTGCCCAGCGCGGTCGCCGCGGTCGCCGCGGCGCCCTTGACGCCGGAGCCGTTGAACACGCTGACCGTGACGTCGGCGGGTGCCGCCGCGGCGACCGGCGCCGGCGGTTCGGGAGCAGGCGCCTCCGCGGGGTCGGCGCTCAGCGACGCGAAGAAGGTCGTGAGCGCGGCGGGGTCGGACGGGACGAGCACGTCGGACCCGTCGACCTTGTCGTCCTTCAGCCCGGGGAGGGTCTGGAAGGTGATGTTGCCCGGCTTCACCGACTGCAGCTGCGCGGCCAGGTCGAACACGTCGAGGCCCTTGTCGAAGGTGACGCTGCTGCCGACCTGCTTGACGATCGCCTGCTGCTTGGCGGGGTCCAGCAGCAGGTTCTTCGACAGCAGGTTGCGCAGCATGCCGGCCAGGTAGACCTGCTGGCGCCGCTGCCGGTCCAGCTCGGAGGGCAGTCCGTGCCGCTGGCGGACGAACAGCAGCGCCTGGCTTCCGGACAGCGTCTGCGGGCCCGCGTCGAAGTGGGCGCCGGTGACCGAGTCGTCGACGGCCTTGCAGATGTTGACGTCCACGCCGCCGACGATCGTGCTCAGGTTGATGAAGCCGAGCAGGTTGATCTCGGCGTAGTGGTCGATCCGCAGGCCGGAGAACTGGCTGACCGTGCGGATCAGGGACTGGGCGCCGGCGGAGTCCCGGTCGCTGTCCTCGCCCTGGGCCGCGTTGTAACCGTCGCCGTAGGCGGAGTTGAGCTTGCCCTTGCCGTTGCCCGGGATCGGCACGTACAGGTCACGCGGGAGGCTGACGAAGGAGGCCGCCGACCCGTCGGCGGGCACGTGCACCAGCATCATCGTGTCGGTGTTGAGCAGCCCCGTGGGGTCGCCGGTGACGTACTCCTCCTGCTGCTCGGGGGTCAGCCCGGCGCGGGAGTCACGGCCCACCAGCAGCAGGTTCATCGCCTCGCCGCCGTTGCCCTGCGCGTCGACGTTGCCGTCGGTGGGGATGGCGTCGGTGCGGCTCAGGCTCGCCTCGGCGACCTTGGCCAGGTACCAGCCCCAGCCGCTGCCGGCGAGGACCAGGACGCTCAGCACGGCGGCCAGGGCCCGGACGCCGACGGCCAGCCGGCGCGTCGGGCTCACCGGGGCGCTCGGCGTGGACCCGGTCGCCGTGGCACCGCCGGGCGTGCGGGGGGTCTTCCCCGCGCGGGGGTCCAGTCGGGGCGGCAACGGCCTGGGGGTGGACTCGCCGGGCTCCATCGAGACCTCCGGGGGGCGCGCTGGGGGTTTGTGGGTGCGATCGACCAACCCCCAGGATCACACGTCCGGCTGTGGGGATCCTGGAGCCCCGGCTCCCCGCGCGGCGCGGCTCAGGGCAGCGGGGCGCCGGTGAGCTCGGCGCAGGCCGCGAGCAGACCGTCCTGGACGGCGACGTCGGACACCGCCGGGTGGGTCGCGCGCCGGGCGCGGTGGTACCAGTGGCCGCCGCTCGTGCGGGCCGCGTCGTCGTCGGAGACCGCGAGCCAGGCCTGGGTGACCGGGCCCTGCGCGAGGTCGTCCGACGCCCCCGGCCCGCCCATCCGGGTCGCCACCCACCCCGGGTCGACGGAGTTGACCAGGACGTCGGGCCACCGCCGGGCGACGGCGGCGGACAGGACGGCGTCCCAGAGCTTGCTGTCGGCGTAGGCCTGCGAGCCGTTCCAGCGGCGCCGGGTCCACTGCAGGTCGTCCAGCGCCGGGTCACCGCTGCGGTGCATGCCGGAGCTGAGGTACACGAGCCGGTCGGGCGGCGTCATCAGCGCGGTCAGCAGGTAGGGGGCGAGCACGTTGACCGAGAAGACCAGCGCCAGACCGTCCTCGGTCTCCACGCGCCGGCGCTCCTGGTAGCCGACGGCGGCGTTGTGAACGACGGCGTCGAACCGTCCGGCGTCCTCGGCCTGCCCGGCGACCGCGCGGACGCCGGCCAGCGTGGACAGGTCACCGACCAGCACGCCCTCGGCGGCCGGCAGTGCGGCCCGGGCGTCGTCCGCGCGGGCGTCGGTGCGGGCGTGCAGGGTGACGGCGTGGCCGTCGGCGGCGAGCAGCTGCCCGGCCAGCAGGCCGAGCCCGTCGGTGGAGCCGGTGATCAGGACGCGGGACACGCGCCCACGCTACGACCGGGCAGCGAGCACCCGCGCGGCCTCGCGGTCGGCGGCGGTGTTGACCACCCCGGCCCGGGAACCGCGCAGCTTGGCCGCCACGTGCTCCCCCACCGTCACCGGGGAGTACCGCGGCTGCTCACCCGGCTCCAGGCAGGAGGGCAGGGTGGTGATCAGCGCGTCGACGTCCCCGTCGTGGAAGAAGGCCGCCGACCGGCGGCGGGAGATGGTGCCGTCGACGACCGGCGGCTTGACCCGGTGCAGCGTCGACAGCCAGCGCTCGTTGGTCAGCCGGGCGGTGACGTCGCCGAGGTTGACCAGCAGCGCGCCCTCGGCGGGCACGACGTCGTGCCAGCCGCCGTCGCCGCCCAGCACCTGGAGGCCGGCGACCCGGTCGGCCCACAGCACGGTGACGATGCCGTAGTCGGTGTGCTCGCCCATGCCGGTGAGGTCGCCGTCGAGGCGCACGGTGCCCTCGGGCAGGGCGTAGTTGTTCATCCGCAGCACGTCGAGGGAGTGGCCGGTGAGCCGGTCGAAGAAGTCCGGGGCGAGGCCGAGGGCGTCGGCGAAGACCCGGGTGAGGGTGCGCGCCACGCGGGCCGCCTCGGTGAACCAGGCGTCGACGGCGGGCCGGAAGCCGGCGACGTCGGGCCAGGTGTTGGCCGCGTAGTCGGGCTGGGGCAGCCCCGGCGCGTGCGGGTAGGTCTCCTGCGAGGCGCCCACGTTGAACGCCTCGAAGAAGTCGTTCATCCGGCTCGCGGCCTCCACCCCGAGGGAGAGCGACAGCGACTCGCTCTTCGGCGGGCTGTAGCCGCGGTTGACCTCCGGCGGGGTGCGCCAGGCGTTCTTGGCCTCCAGCGGCAGGCCGAAGAAGGCGTCCATCGCCCCGGCCAGCCCGGCGGCGACCGCGTCGGGCACGCCGTGGCCGACGACCTGGACGAAGCCGACGGTGCGGCAGGCGTCGTCCATCGCGCGGGCGACGGCGGCGCGCTGCCCGGCGGGGCCGTCCTGCACGTAGGCGGAGATGTCGACGACCGGGACGGCGAAGGTCATGGGCCCACCCTGCCGCGCGCACGTTGCCGCGCTGTTGCCTACCGTCGACGGGATGGAGCGACTGGACGGCACCCGGGTGCTGGTCACCGGCGGCACGAGCGGCCTGGGCGCGGCGATGGCCGCCGCCCTGGTCGAGGCCGGCGCGCAGGTGGTGGTCACCGGGCGGGACGTCGACCGGGCGCGGGCGGCCGCCGAGGGCCTCGGTGCGGTCGGCATCGCGATGGACGTCCGCAGCGACGAGGACGTGACCCGGGGCGTGCAGACGGCCGCCGACGTCCTGGGCGGGATCGACGTCCTGGTCAACAACGCCGGGATCGGCATGCGGTCGGTCAACCCGCGCTTCCTGACCGACCCGCAGCCGTTCTGGGCCGTGCCGCCGGCGGGGTTCCGCGACCTGGTCGAGACGGACCTGACCGGCTACTTCCTCGTCGCCCGGGCCGTCGTGCCGCGCATGCTCGAGGCGGGCAGCGGTCGGGTGGTCACCGTGTCGATGAACCACTCGACGATGAACCGTCGCGGCTTCGTCCCCTACGGCCCGGCCCGGGCGGGCGCCGAGGCGCTGGCCCGGATCATGGCCCAGGACCTCCAGGACTCACCGGTGACGGCCAACATCCTGCTGCCCGGCGGCGCCACGGCCACCGGGATGATCCCGGACGACGTCCCGCCGGAGCTGCGCGCGCACCTGCTGGACCCGGGCGTCATGGCCGCGCCGATCCGCTGGCTGTGCTCGGCGGCCGCGGCCGGCGTGCACGACCAGCGGATCGTCGCCAGCGAGTTCGAGGGCTGGCTCGCCGCGCGCACCTGAGCTCAGGGCAGGACGGCGTCCACGTAGCCGCCGTCGACCCGCAGCGCGCCGCCGGTGGTGGCCGAGGCCAGCGGGGAGGCCAGGTAGACGCACATGTTCGCGATCTCCTCGGGCTCGATCAGCCGCTGGATCAGCGACTGAGGCCGGTGGGTGCGCATGAACTCCCGCTGCGCGTCGTCCCAGGACAGCTCGCCGCCGACGAGGGAGCGGACGAGGTCCTCGACGCCGCCGGTGTGCGTCGGGCCGGCGATGACGGAATTGACGGTGACCCCGGAGCCGGCGGCCTCCTTGGCGAAGCCGCGGGAGACCGCGAGCAGCGCCGTCTTGGTCATCCCGTAGTGGATCATCTCGGCCGGCACGACCACGGCCGAGTCACTGGCGATGTACTGCACCCGGCCCCAGCCGCGGGCGACCATGCCGGGCAGGTAGGCGCGGGTCAGCCGCACCGAGGTGAGCACGTTGGTCTCGAAGTAGCGGCGCCACTCGTCGTCGGTGATCTCCAGGGCCGGCTTGGCGCCGAAGATCCCCAGGTTGTTGACCAGGACGTCGACGGCGGGCACCTGCTCGAGCAGCTGCGCCGTCCCCTCGTCGGTGGTGACGTCGCCGGCCACGGTGGTCACCGGGCCGTCGATCCCGGCCGCGGCGGCCGCCAGCTTCGCGGCGTCCCGCCCAGTGAGGACGACGGCGGCGCCGGCCCCGGCGAGTCCGGTGGCGATGGCCAGGCCGATGCCCTGCGAGGAGCCCGTGACGAGGGCGGTGCGGCCGGTGAGGTCGATCTGCATGCCCAGCCCAAGGCACGCGGCGCCGGGCGGATTCCACCCGGGACGCGAACGAGGGAGGGCAGGCCCTGACGGCACCACCCTCCCCCGGGTCTCAGCGGCCCCTCGCGTGGGTCAGGCCCCCTCGCAGGGCCCCGCCGCGAGCTCGCTCGTGGTGGGGGGCGAGGGGGTCCTTCCTCAGGCGGTCTCGACCTCGAGGGTGACCGGGACGTTGCCGCGGGTGGCGTTGGAGTACGGGCAGACCTGGTGGGCGGCCTCGACGAGGGCCTCGGCGGCCGACTGCTCGATGCCACCGAGCTCGACGTGCAGGGTGACCTCGAGGGCGAAGCCGCCGGCGTCGTTCGGGCCGATGCCGACCTCGGCGGTCACCGCGGAGTCGGTGAAGGCGACCTTCTGCTTGCCGGCGACCATCTTGAGCGCGCCGTGGAAGCAGGCGGCGTAGCCGGCGGCGAAGAGCTGCTCGGGGTTGGCGCCACCGCCGGGGCCACCCATCTCGGTGGGGACCTTGAGGTCGAGGTCGATGGTGCCGTCGGAGGTGCGGGTGTGGCCGTTGCGGCCCTCCCCGGTGGCGGTGGCGAGTGCGGTGTAGACGGCAGCCATGGGGTCGAGGCCTCCTGGTGAGAACTGATGGACAGAACGATCGTTCTGCCTGCTGTGTCGATTGCAGCACGCGACCCGGTCACCGTCAACCGGGGGTTACCGTGATCACCATGACCAGCGCGACCAGGACGTCGGAGGCCCGGGAGCGGCTGCTGCGCACCGCGTCCGCGCTCTTCTACGCCGAGGGGCTGCGCGGCGTCGGCGTCGACCGGGTGGTCGCCGAGGCGGCCGTCACCCGGGCCACCTTCTACCGGCACTTCCCCGGCAAGGAGGACCTGGTCGTGGCCTACCTGGCCGGGGTTGACCGGTCGGTGCGCGAGCAGGCCGGCGAGGTGCCGGCCGACCCGGCCGCGGCCGCCCGCTGGCTGCACGGGCTCACCTCGCTGGTGGGCGACACGGTGTGCGGCGTCGGTTTCCGCGGCTGCGCGTTCATCAACGCCGCGGCCGAGAACCCCGACCCGGCGAGCCCGGTGCGGCGGGCCGTGCGGGAGCACCGCGAGTGGCTGGAGGGCGCCGTCCGTTCCGCCCTCGCCACCGCAGGCCACCCCGACCCGGTCGAGGCGGCCCGCCACTGGCTGGTGCTGCGCGACGGCGCGATGGTCGCCGGCTACCTCGCCGACCCGGTGCAGGCGCAGGCCGTCCTGGACGCCGGCCTGCGCGACCTGCTGGCCCGGGCGACCGCGCGCTAGCGCGTCAGGTACCGCGGCGGGACGGCCTCGACCAGCCAGACCCCGTTGTCCGAGCACGTGAAGACGACGCCGTCCTGCGCCATCGCGGCGGCGTCGACCCGCAGGACGACGGGCCTCCCCCGCCGCGCCCCCACCTGCTCGGCCGTCCCCCGGTCGGCGCTGAGGTGCACCGCGTGCCGGGCCCCCGGGCGCAGGCCCTCGACCAGGATCGCCGGCAGGAACCGCTCGACGGTGCCGTGGAAGAGCTCGTCGGGCGGGACGGCGGGGGCGTGGCCCAGGTCGACCGGGACGCTGTGACCCTGACTGGCCCGGATCCGGGTGCCGGTCGCGTCCAGGGCGTACCGCCTCTTGTCGTTGCCGGCGACCACCTCGTCCAGCTCGGCGCGGGTGAGGTGCAGCGCGGCGAGCAGGTCCCCGACGTCGACCCAGCCGTGCTCGTCCAGGGTCAGCCCGACGCTGTCCGGGTGGTGCCGCAGCACGTACGACAGCCGCTTGCTGACCCGGACGACGTCGGTCACCGCTCGTCCGGCGCCCGGCCCGCGTGGTCGACCAGCTCTTGCGCGCTCTCCTGCTCGCCGTGCGTGCGGGCACACGACGCGCAGCAGAAGAAGACGCCGTCGGCCTCGACGCCGTGGCCGACCACCTTCACCCCGCAGTGCTCGCAGATGGGGGCCATCGCGTGGATCGCGCACTCGAAGCTGTCGAAGACGTGCACCGCCCCGGCGGCGTGCACCTCGAAGCTGAGCCGGTAGTCGTTGCCGCAGACCTCGCAGGCAGCCATGCCCGTCCTCCCCCTGAACGTCGTGACCGGTGCCGGTCACCTGCGTCGGCGACTACCCGGGCCGACGCCCGCGTGAACCGGGTCAGGCCCCGGCGAACCAGCTGCCGGCCGGCAGGTCCGGTGCAGGCGAGGTCATCGGGACGTCGACCTCGTGCGGGGAGACCCACGGCCAGAGGGTGACCACGCCCTCCGCGGCGGCCCGGATCGCCGCCCCGTCCAGCTCCGTGACCGTGTCCGGCACGCCCAGCGGGTCGCAGCGGACGACGACGCGCAGCGGCCCCGCCGGCGGCAGCGGGCTGAGCCACCAGCTGTGGTCGGCCGACAGCTGCCCGGCGCTGCCCCCGCCGCCGTGGAACAGCACCGCGTCGCGACCGCCCGGGTCGCCGGAGGCGTCCGGACCGGCCGGCACGTTGCTGGCCCGGCGCCCGTCGGCGAGCTCGACGCCGACCAGCAGCTGCGGACCCGGCCCCCGGTGGCCCCACAGCAGGTCCCCGAGGTCGCGGGACTCCAGGGCGGCCAGCGTCTCGGGGCGGCAGCGGAGGCCGACGGTGAAGGCGATCCCGGTGGTGAAGACCTGGACCCCGGTCAGGGTCACGGCGGCCGTCGCGGTCCGGGCGAGGACCACGCTGACCGGGACGGTGGCCGGGGCCTCGTTCTCCGGCGCGCTGGACCGGCGTGCCCACTCGTCGTCCGGGCCGCCGTCGACCGTCGTCGTCCACATGCCGCGCAGCCTGGCCCCTCCGGCCGGCGACGGCAAGGACGTTCAGCCGGGGCTGCGGTAGAGCAGGAACGCGACGTCGTCGTCGGGGGCGTCGGACAGCAGCTGGTCGGTGAGCAGGTCGGCCAGCACCGTGGAGGCCAGGTGGCGGCCGGCGACCAGTGCCTGCACCGCCCGGTCGATGCCCTCGTCGAGCGCCTCGTCCCGCCGCTCGACGAGGCCGTCGGTGTAGAGCAGCAGCGTCGACCCCGGCGGCAGGCTCACCTGCGCCTCGGGGCGCTGCACGCCCTCCAGCACCGCCAGGGGCACGCCGCGTGCCCCCTCCAGCAGCTGCGCCCGGCCCTGGTCGTCGACCAGGACGGCGGGTGGGTGCCCGGCGCTGCTGTAGCGCAGGGTGGCCGCCGCCGGGTCGACGATGCCGCAGAAGACGGTGCTGCAGATGGCCCCGGGCACCAGGGCGGCGAACCGGTCGAGTGCGGAGAGCACGTGTGCCGGGGAGCGGCTCTCCAGCAGCAGCGCCCGCCCGGCGCTGCGCAGCTGGCCCATCACCGCGGCCGCGTCGAGCCCGCGCCCGACGACGTCGCCCACGACCACCCCGTAGGACCCACCGGGCAGGTCGACGACGTCGTACCAGTCGCCACCGACCTCCAGGGTCCCGGCGGCCGGCTCGTAGTGGACGGCGAACCCGGTCGGCAGCACGGTCGGCCCGAGGACGGCGCGCTGCAGGGTGACGGCGACCTCGGTGAAGAACTGCGCCCGCGAGCGGTCCAGCTCGGCCCGCTCCGCCGCCCGCCGGCGCTCGGCCAGGACCGCCTGGGCGTCGGCCACGGCCGCGGCCACCTGACCGGCGGCCAGCTGCAGGAAGGTGAGGTACTCGGCGTCCACCCGCAGGTGCGGGCTGACGCCGAGCACCAGCGCACCGATCGGCCGGTCCCGGCCCGCCGCGGTCAGCGGCAGCGCGAACGCGGTCTCGACGCCGGCGGACCCGACCGGGCCGGCGTCGGCGATGCCGGGCAGCCGGGCCCCCAGGTCGCCCACCGGGACGACCGCGCCGGTGGTCACCGCCTGCCGCACCGCCGCCTGCAGGACCGCATCGGACAGCGCGCCCGCCGGGTCCACCCCGTAGCTGGCGGTGCGCCGGGCGCCTGCCTCGTCGTCCTCCAGGAGGTAGACCACGCCGAACGGGCAGTCGGCGTCGGCGTCGGCGAGCACCCGGAGGGCGGCGACAGCGGCTGCCTCGGTGCTGCCGTGGACCGAGCGCGGCAGGCTGCCCAGCTGCTGCAGGACCCCCATCCGGCGGGCCGACAGCACGCGCGGCGTGGACTCGACGACCGTGTTGAGCAACCCTGCCACCCGGCCCTCGGGCTCGACGACCGGACTGTAGGAGAAGGTGAACCAGGTCTCCTCCGCGAACCCGTGCCGGGTCATCGTCAGCGGCAGGTCCTCGGCGTAGGTGCTCCGACCGGCGAGGACGTCGGTGACCAGCCCCTGCACGTCGGCCCACACGTCGGACCAGACCTCGGCCATCGACCGCCCGAGGGCGCCGGGATGACGGGCACCGAGCATGGGCGTGTAGGCGTCGTTGAAGACGAGCGTCAGCTCCGGGCCCCAGGCCAGCATCATCGCGAACCGGGAGTTCAGCACCGTGCTCACCGCGGTCAGCAGCGTCGGGGACCAGGTCGCCACCGGGCCGAGCGGGGTCTGCGACCAGTCCGCCGCCAGGACCGCCCGCTGGAGCTCGGTGCGCTCCCCCAGCACCAGCTCGGCCAGCCGATCGTTCAGCGCGACACCTCTCCTCCGCACGCCCGGGGGTCCACGGCTCGGACGCGGGGCGACCGCGGCCTGATCATGACACGCGCACGGCGCCCTCCGGCCCGGCCGAGCGGGGTGGCCCCGTCCCCCGTGCAGGTGACCCCGCTCAACCGCCGTGCTGCCCGTGCCGATGGTGGACTCGGGCAACCACCTCGAGATCCCGAGGCCACCGGCCCGTCGACCGAGGAGAGGTTCGTGCGCAGACAGCGCTCGGAGAGCGAACGGCAGATCGCCGACCTGCTGCAGACGGCGCGGCGGTCGCTGGGCCTGAGCGTGGCCTTCTTCAGCCGGTTCGACGGCACCACGCAGCACCTCGAGGTCGTCGAGTCCTCGATGCCGCTGCTCTTCCACGACGGGCTGGCCCAGCCGCAGGACACCAGCTTCTGCCAGGCGGTGCTGGACGGCGACCTCCCGGCGGTCATGCCCGACGTGACCGACTTCCCCGCCGCCATGCGGTTGCGCCCGGCCCGGGTGCCGCGCATCCGCAGCTACGTCACCGCCCCGGTACGGCTGAGCGACGGCACCGTCTACGGCACCTTCTGCGCCTTCGGGCTGCGTTCGGACCCCGAGCTGTCGACCCGTGACCAGACGCTGATGGAGGTGCTGGCCAACGCGGCCTCGGTGATCGTCGAGCCCGACCTGCGCGAGGAGCAGCGGCGCAGCGAGATCGAGCAGCGGGTCCTCCCGGTGCTGGCCGCCGGCGGACCCGTCGTCGTCCTCCAGCCGATCGTCGACCTGGCCACCGGCGAGCGCCGCGGCGCCGAGGCGCTGAGCCGCTTCCCCGCCGAGTGGGACCGCGCGCCCGACACCGTCTTCGCGGAGGCGCACAGCATCGGCGAGGGCGACCGGCTGGAGCTGCAGGCCCTGGCCCGGGCGGCCACGCTGCTGGACGACGTCCCCGGCTACGTGTCGATGAACGTCTCCCCCGGCACGCTGCTCACCGACCGCTGCCGCGACCTGCTCGCGGCGCTCCCGTTGCCGCGGGTGCTGCTGGAGCTGTCCGAGCACGACCAGGTGGCCGACTACGACGCGCTGGTCGAGGTGCTGACCCCACTGCGTGCCGCCGGGATGGGGCTGGCCATCGACGACGTGGGCGCCGGCTTCAGCAGCCTCCGGCACATCGTGGTGACCGACCCCGACGTCATCAAGATCGACCGCAGCATCGTCAGCGGGCTGGACACCGACCCGGTGCTGGCCCGGCTGGTCGAGTCGCTGGTCGACTTCGCCCACGGCGGCGGGGTGCGGGTGGTGGCCGAGGGCGTCGAGACCGCGGCCGAGCACGCGATGCTGCGTGTCCTGGGCGTCGACGACGGGCAGGGCTGGCACTTCGGGCGCCCGGCTCCGGCCGGGCACCTGACCGTCCCGGACGCCGTCCCCGGGGACCTGGGCGCGGGGACACACCGCCGGGACACGCAGGCACTGGCGGGCTGACCTCCCGCCCCGGTGGACGGCGGCCCTGGCCGACGAGCCGGCGTACGGCCCGGTGCCGGCCGGCCGGGGGCCGGTCAGCCGCGGCGGTCGACCAGCGCCCGGACCACCCGGGCCACCAGCTCCCGCGGGAACGGTGCGGCGTGCGGCAGCCGCACCGTGTCCCGGCCGCTGCGGCGGGGCGCGAGCTCGGCCTCGAGCTCGTCGTCCAGCACCGGCACCGGGTACAGCCCGATGTGGCGCCTCCACGCCCCGACGTGCAGCAGTGGCGCACCGTCCAGGGTGAAGACCGGCATCGCGTAGCTGATCGACTCCCCCGCGCCCGGCGCGAGCTCGTGGACGACCCGGCGCAGCTCCTCGACCCGCGCCCGCACGTCGGCGGGGAGCTCGGCGAGGTACTGCTCGACGGTGGCGGTCACCACCGCCTCCCGGCCAGCGCCGCGGTCGAGGCCAGGACGACGGCGACCGCCGCGGCGCCGCCCGCCGCGCGGGCACCGTGCACCGTCCGCCAGGACAGCACCGACCCCACCGACCGCGCGGACAGCGCCGAGCCGACCGACAGCCAGCTGCCGACGGAGAACAGCGACATCGACGAGCCGACGCTGCCGATCGAGGCGACGGACCCCACGCTGCCGATCGAGGGGAACGACCCCTGCGAGGCGAGGGACAGCGCGGGGTCCCGGGACCACAGGGACAGCCAGGACCGGGAGCTCACCTCACCGAGCGTGGCACCGGCCGGCCCGGACGGGAACCCGCTCGGGCGCGGCGTCCCGGCCGGACGTGCGCCGGGTCACCGGGACCGGCCGGTTCCGGTGGCGCAGGAGACTGCCGATGGAAGGGGGCATGAGCATCCACGCCGTTGCCGAGGACCGTCAGGCGACCTCCGACGCGCAGGTCATCGCCGAGCTGGCGGCCGGCGCCCTGGAGTCCATCGCCCGCATCCACGCCGCGGGCCTGGCCGAGGTCGTCGACATCGCGGAGAACCCGGCCGCCGTCCGCGACGAGCCGCAGGCCGAGGAGGTCGTCGAGGTCCGGGCCGAGACGCCCGTCCAGGCGGAGTCGCCGGTCGAGGCCGAGACGCCCGTCCAGGCCGAGGCCGAGGTCACCGAGGAGGAGCCGGTCACCGCGGAGTTCGCCACCCCGGCCGGCGCCGACGTCGTCCAGCCGGTCGAGGCGCTGCGCGCGGTGCCCCAGGCCACCCGCGGCCGGCACCTCTCCGAGGCCGAGACCACCGAGTTCGCCGCCCAGCGCGCGGCCTGACCGACCAGCCCTGCCGGGCCCGTGCGCTGACCGCGCACGGGCCCGTTGCTCACTCCGGGTCGTCGCCGACCACGGTGCCGCCGGCGACCAGCGCGGCCTCCGGGTGGCGCAGCTCGACGTCGGGCTCGACGTGCGTCCGCGGGTCGCGGCGCACCGCCGGGATCAGGAGCGCGGCCGCACCGGCGAGCACCAGCGCCCCGGTGAGCATGAGGAAGCCGTTGGTGTAGCCGGACTCGGTCGGCAGCCCGCTCGGGCCCGCGTGCGCGGTCACCACCGAGGCCATGACGGCAGCACCCAGCGACCCGCCGATGGTGCGGATGTTGGCGTTCATGCCGCTGGCCACCCCGGTCTGGGACGGCTCGACGGCGGCGACGATCAGGTTGGACATCGCGGCGAAGGCCAGCCCGAAGCCGGCGCCCATGACGGTGGAGGCGATCAGCACCTGCCCCTGGCTGTCGTGCGCCAGCGCGAAGGTCAGGTAGCCCACGGCGGAGACCAGCGTGCCGATGACCAGGACGGTCTTCGAGCCGATCCGCTGGGCCAGCCGGCCGGAGACCAGGCCGAGGACGAACGAGGCGATGGTCTGCGGCAGGAGCAGCAAGCCGGACACCGTCACCGAGGACCCGAAGCCGTAGCCGGCCGCCGAGGGCGTCTGCAGGAACTGCGGCAGGAACGCGAACGCCGCGTACATGGCGACACCGAACAGCAGCGCGACGAGGTTGGTCGCCCAGACGGCGCGCACGCGCATCATCCGCATGTCGATCAGCGGCTGCGCCGAGCGGGACTCCAGGGCGATCCAGGCCGCGGCGAGGACGACGGCGGCCGCGAGCAGGCCGAGCACCTTGCCCGAGCCCCAGCCCCAGGTCGGGGACTGGCTGACGGCGAGCAGCAGCGCGACCAGCCAGGCCGACAGCAGCAGGGCGGCCGGCCAGTTGACCGAGCCGGAGGTGCGCACCGGGGACTCCGGCACCAGGAACTGGGCGGCGAGCGCGGCACCGACGAGCACGATCAGCGGCAGCCAGAACAGCCAGTGGTAGCTCAGCGCGTTCACGATCGGACCGGCCACGACCAGGCCGACCCCGGCACCGACGGCGATCAGCGCGGAGATGGCCCCGACGGCGCCGGCGACCTTCTCGCGGGGGAACTCGTCGCGGATGATCCCGAAGGCCAGCGGCAGCACGCCACCGCCGATGCCCTGGACGACCCGGGCGATGATCATGACGGTCAGGTTGGTGGCCAGCGCGGCGAGCAGGCAGCCCAGTGCCAGCGCGGTCAGCGCCAGGACGAACATGCGCTTCTTGCCGGTCATGTCGCCCAGCCGGCCCAGGATCGGCGTGGAGATCGACGCCGACAGCAGGTAGGCCGTCAGCACCCAGGTGACGCTCGACTGGTCGGTGTGCAGCGCCGCCTCCAGGGTGGGCAGCACCGGGGTCACCAGCGACTGCAGGAGCGCGAAGGCGATCACCCCCGTCGTCAGGACGGCGAAGGTCACCTGGTGGGAGGTACGGCGTTCGGTCGTGCTCATGCGGTGGGGATCCGTCCTGTTCGTTGCTTCCAGCAACGACCTCCAAGGCCCCGGGCGCCGGATCACTTCCCACGTGCTGCACAGATCACATCCAGGAGCGGGAACACCGCGGCGCCTCAGTGCAGCGCGGTGAGCGCCTCGTCCAGCCGGGCCAGTGCCGCCGGTGTGGTGGTCGCGTGCACGCCCAGCCGGGCGCGGTCGCCGTGCCGGGTGCAGGTGACCCCGGACCGGGCGAGGACGGCGTGCAGCTCCTCCCCCGGGACGCCGGGCACCCGGAAGGCCACGATCCCGGCCCGCTGCCGCGGCGCGCGCGACGACGTCACCACCGCACCGCGCCGGTCCAGCACCGCGAGCAGCTCCTCGACCCGGCCGGCGATCCGGGCGGCCACCCACGGGACGCCGACGCTCGCCAGCAGCTCCAGCCCCGCGGCGAGGCAGGCCTGGGCGACCGGACTGGTGTTCGTCGTGCGCAGGCGGTCGGCGCCGGGGGCGAGCGGGTGCGGCACGCCGTCGTAGCGGGTCGGGTCCTCGACCGCGGTCCAGCCGGCCAGCAGCGGGTCCAGCCGGGCCAGCGCGCGGTCGGACACGGCGAGCAGGCCGGTGCCCCAGCCGCTGCGCAGCCACTTCTGCCCGCCGGCGACCAGGACGTCGGCCGCCGTCCAGTCCGCCTCCACCGCGCCGAGGCCCTGGATGCCGTCGACGACGAGCAGCCGGTCGCCGGCGACGTCGCGCAGGCCGGCGAGGTCGGCCCGGGCGCCGGTGGCGAAGTCGACGGCGCTGACGGCCACCGCGCCCGCGTCGGTCCCGGCCAGCGCGGCCCGCAGGGCGTCGGGGGTGACCGCTCCGGGCGGCAGCTCGGCCACCTGCAGCCGGCCGGCCGATGCCGCCCGCCACCAGGGGTAGAGGTTGGCCGGGAACTCGGCGGGGCTGACCAGCACGGTGCCGGTCAGCGCGAAGGCCACCTGGAACAGCCCGGCCGACGTGCTGGGGGTGTAGGCCACGTTGCCCGGCGCGAACCCGGTCAGCGCGGCGGCCGCGGCCAGCGCCCGGTCCTCGGCGAGCATCAGCCCGTCGACGGTCCCCGGACCGGCGGTGTGCACCGCGGACATCGCCGCAGCGCCGGCATCGACCACCGCCCGCGCCGGCGGGCCGAACCGGGCGAAGTCCAGGTAGCCCTCGTCCTCGGCGAAGCCGGCGAGGTAGGCGTCGGCCGCGGCGGTGGTCGGGCGGGTCACACGGGTCATCGTCACAGCCGCCCTGGGCACGCCGGACCCCGCGGGGCCCGGCGTGCCCGCCGTCAGCTGCGGCTGTCGGCCAGGAACGGGTAGTCGGTGTACCCCTCGGCGCCGCTGCCGTAGAACAGGTGCGGCCGCGTCTCGTTCTCCGGGTGCCCGCCCGCCCAGCGCTCGACCAGGTCGGGGTTGGCGATGGCCGGGCGACCCACCGCGACGGCGTCGGCGTGCGCGGCCTCGATCAGTGCCACCGCCTCCTCGCGGGTGGTCACCGACTCCGGGCCGCTGTTGGCGATCAGCGGTCCGCCGAAGCGGCGGCGCAGCTCCTGGACCAGGTCGCCGGACAGGTCCGGGTGCAGGACCGACAGGTAGGCCAGGCCCAGCGGGCGCAGCTGGTCGACCAGGGTGCCGTAGGTGGTGCGCACGTCGTCCACGTCGGGCTCGAGCGCGTCCTGGATCTGCCGCTGCGGGGAGATCCGCACCCCGACCCTGCCCGGGCCCACGGCCTCGGCGACCGCGGTGACGACCTCGACCACCGCGCGGGCGCGGTTCTCCGGCGTCCCGCCGTAGACGTCGTCGCGGGTGTTGGACACCGGCGAGAGGAACTGGTGCAGCAGGTAGCCGTTGGCCGCGTGCACCTCTACGCCGTCCAGCCCGGCCCGCACCGCGCGCACGGAGGCCTCGACGACGTCGCGCAGGGCCTCACGCACCTCCTCGGTGGTCAGCGCGTGCGGCACCGGGTAGGCGACCTTGCCGTGGGGGCCGTGGGTCTCCCCCGCGATGGCGATGGCCGACGGGGCGACGATCCGGTCGGTGCCGGTGATGTCGGGATGCGACACCCGGCCACCGTGCATGACCTGCATGACGATGCGGCCGCCGCGGGCGTGCACCGCCTCGGCGACCCGACGCCAGCCGGCCTCCTGCTCGTCGTCGGTGATGCCGGGCTGGCCGGGGTAGGACCGCGACTCGGCGTTCGGGTAGGTGCCCTCGGTGATGATCAGGCCGATGCCCGCCCGCTGGGCGTAGTGCTCGGCGATCAGCTCACCGGGCACGCCGGAGGAGCCGGCGCGCGTGCGGGTCAGCGGGGCCATGACGACCCGGTTGGCGAGCTCGAGGTCGCCGAGCGTGATCGGGGAGAACAGGTCCATGTCGGGCGACAAGGTCGTTGCCCCCGCTCAGCATTCCGCCGTGCGGCCTCGCTCACGCCGTGCGCCGGACGACGAGGGGCCCGGCAGCACGTGGCTGCCGGGCCCCTCGCGGTCGTGCGGACGCTCAGCTCTGGCTGTGCTGCAGCGTCGGGTAGTCGGTGTAGCCCTCGGCGCCGTCGGCGTAGAAGGTCGCCCCGTTGGGCTCGTTCTCCGGGTGCCCGCCCCGCCAGCGCTCGACCAGGTCGGGGTTGGCGATGGCCGGGCGACCCACCGCGCAGGCCTCGGCGTGCGCGGCCTCGATCAGCTCGACGGCCTCCTCGCGGGTGGTCACGCTGCTGAAGCCGCTGTTGGCGATCAGCGGGCCGCCGAACCGGCGGCGGAGCTCCTGCACCAGGTCACCGGCGGGCTCGGCGTGCAGCACCGACAGGTACGCCAGACCCAGCGGGCGCAGCTGGTCGAGCAGGGTGCCGTAGGTGGCGAGCAGGTCGGCCCGGTCGGTCTCCAGCGCGCCCTGGATGTTGTGCTCCGGGGAGATCCGCAGCCCCACCTTGCCGGCCCCGACCGCCTCGACCACGGCGGTGACGACCTCGACCACGAAGCGCGCCCGGTTCTCCGGGGACCCGCCGTAGACGTCCTCACGGGTGTTCGACGCCGGGGACAGGAACTCGTGCAGCAGGTAGCCGTTGGCGCCGTGCAGCTCCACGCCGTCCAGCCCGGCCTCGATCGCCCGGCGGGAGGCGGTGACGAAGGAGTCGCGCACCTCGGCGGCCTCGGCGACGGTCAGCGCGTGCGGCACCGGGTAGGGCTGCTTGCCCTTCGCGGTGTGCGTCTCGCCGTCGATCGCGATCGCGGACGGCGCCTCGACCCGGTGGCCGTTGTTCGTGTCCGGGTGGGTGACCCGCCCGCCGTGCATGACCTGCATGACGATGCGGCCGCCGCGGGCGTGCACGGCCTCGGCCACCCGGGCCCAGCCGGCGACCTGCTCGTCGGTGACGATGCCGGGCTGGCCGACGAACGCCTGCGACTCGAACCGGGGGTAGGTGCCCTCGGTGATGATCAGGCCGATCGAGGCGCGCTGCGCGTAGTGCTCGACGAGCAGGTCGTTCGGCACGCCGGAGTCCCCGGCACGCATGCGGGTCAGCGGGGCCATCACGACGCGGTTGGCGAGCTCGAGGTCGCCGAGCTTCACGGGGGAGAACAGGTCCATGTCCTGGGCAAGGTCATTGCCCAGGCTCAGCATTCCGCGGTGCGGCCTCCCTCACGTCGCCGCCGGAGAAAGTCGTTGCCTCACGGAACACACAGCCGCCTCCTGGTGCTGGGCACCTCCGGAGGGCGAGGCGACGCCGTCCCGGGCCCCGGCCCGCGGACCCCGCCTCCCCCTGACCCACGACGAGAGGAACGGACACCCCATGGCCAGGACCTGGTTCATCACCGGCGCATCGCGCGGCTTCGGCAAGGAGTGGTCGATCGCGGCCCTCGAGCGCGGCGACAACGTGGCGGCCACCGCCCGCGACACCTCGACCCTCGACGAGCTGGTGCAGTCCTACGGCGACCGCGTGCTGCCGATCCAGCTGGACGTCGACGACCGCGCCGCGGACTTCGCCGCCGTGCAGCAGGCGCACGACCACTTCGGCGGCCTGGACGTCGTGGTGAACAACGCCGGCTACGGCCAGTTCGGGATGGTCGAGGAGATCTCCGAGGCCGAGGCGCGCGCCCAGTTCGAGACCAACGTGTTCGGCGCGCTCTGGGTCACCCAGGCCGCGCTGCCCTTCCTCCGCGCGCAGGGCTCCGGCCACGTGCTGCAGGTCAGCTCCATCGGCGGGATCTCCGCCTTCCCGAACGTCGGCATCTACAACGCCTCGAAGTGGGCGCTGGAGGGCTTCACCCAGTCCCTCGCCGCCGAGGTCGCCGACTTCGGCATCAAGGTGACCCTGATCGAGCCCGGCGGGTACTCCACCGACTGGGGCGGCGCCTCGGCCAAGCACGCCACCGCGAACCCCGGCTACGACGAGTTCCGGGTCAAGGCCGCCGAGCAGCGCAAGGTCCGGCTGGGCGGCACCCCCGGGAACCCGGTCGCCACCCGTGACGCCGTGCTGGAGCTCGTGGACGCGGAGAACCCCCCGCTGCGGGTCTTCTTCGGCGACGCCCCGCTGGGCATCGCCACCGCCGACTACGAGTCCCGGCTGGCCGAGTGGAACGCCTGGGACGCCCTGTCCAAGAAGGCGCACGGCTGACCTGAGCGATGTGCGCCCGGTGCCCGTTCCCGCCGCGGAACAGGCACTGGGCGCACAGTGTCCGAGGCCCGGTCCCCGTTCGGGGGCCGGGCCTCGGTGCGTCTGCCCAGCGTGCACCCCGACGGGGTCCGGACCCGGGGGGGGGGGCTCACCGTTGTGCGTTGGTGGTCGTCTCGCTCCCCCGGAGGCAGCGATGAGCGCACATCGGCGGGGCCCGCAGGATCCGCGCCGCGACCGGCGGGGTCCCGGCGGGCCGGGGCGCCCGCCGAGCGCACGGTCGGTGGTCAGCCGACCAGTTCCGCCTGCCGGACGGCGCTCCCGGCGAGCCTCGCGTACCGGCCACCGGCGGCCAGCAGCTCCTCGTGCGTGCCCTGCTCGACGACCCGTCCCGCCTCCAGGACGGCGATGAGGTCGGCGTCGCGGACGGTGGACAGCCGGTGGGCGATGGTGATCGTCGTCCGGCCGCGGCTGGCCTCGTCCAGGGCCGCCTGCACGGCGCGCTCGGTCTCGTTGTCCAGCGCGCTGGTGGCCTCGTCGAGCACCAGCACCCGCGGGTCGCGCAGCAGCGTGCGCGCGATGGCCAGCCGCTGCTTCTCCCCGCCGGAGAACCGGTGCCCGCGGGCACCGACCACGGTCTCGTAGCCGTCGGGCAGCGCGGCGATGACGTCGTGCACCTGGGCGCGGCGGGCGGCGTCGACCATCTCGGCGTCCGTGGCGTCGGGCTTGGCGTGCCGGAGGTTCTCGGCGATCGTGCCGTGCAGCAGGTAGGTCTCCTGCGCCACGACCCCGACCACCCGGGCCAGGTCTGCCAGCGTCAGGTCCCGGACGTCGACGCCGTCGATCGTCACCCGCCCGGACGTCGGGTCGTTGAGCCGGGCGACGAGGGAGGCCAGCGTGCTCTTGCCCGACCCGGTCTCCCCCACCAGCGCCAGCGTCGCGCCGGCGGGCACGGTGAGGTCGACGCCGGACAGGGCGTCGCGGTGGCCGTCGGGGTAGCGGAAACCGACGGAGTCGAACCGGACCTCGCCGCGGACGGCGCCCAGCCGCACCGGGGACGCCGGGTCGTCGATGTCCACGGGCAGGTCGAGGTACTCGAACACCCGGCTGAACAACGCCATCGAGCTGGTGAGCTGCACGCCGATGTCCAGCAGGCCCATCAGCGGACGGAACAGCGCACCCTGCAGGGCGGTGAAGGCGACCAGCGTGCCGATGGTCATCCCGCCCGAGGTCGCCGGCAGGCCCGCGGCCAGGTAGATCAGCGCCGGGATGCCGGCGAACACGATGCTCATGGTGGCCATCCGCCACCGGCCGGCCAGCTGCGAGCGGACCTCGAGCCCGACCAGGTCGTCCGACGTCGCGGCGAACCGCTGGGACTGGGCCGGGCCGGCGCCGAGGGTCTTGCCGAGCAGGACGCCGCTGACGCTCAGCCCCTCCTCCACCTGGGAGTGCAGGTCGGCCAGGTGCCGCTGGCGCTGCGCGGTGATCGAGCGGCGCATCACCGCGACCCGCCGCGTCAGCCAGACCGCCGGCGGCAGGACGACGAGGGACAGCAGCGACAGCCGCCAGCTCAGCGCGGCCATGGCCACCGCCGTCCCGACCACGGTGGTGAGGTTCGCGGCGAAGGAGGTGGCGGTGGAGGTGACCACCGACTGCATGCCGCCGATGTCGTTGGTCAGCCGCGACTGCACCTCCCCGCCCTTGGTGCGGGTGAAGAAACCCAGCGACTGGCGCTGCAGGTGGGTGAACACCGACGTCCGCAGGCCGTGCATGACGTGCTGGCCGACGGTGGTGGAGATCCAGGTCTGCAGCACGCCGAGGACGGCGGTGGCCGCGGCGACGGCGAGCATGCCGCCGACCGCCCAGGCCAGCAGCCGGACGTCCTGGCGGGGCAGGGCCTCGTCGATCACCAGCCGGACGAGGAACGGGCTGGCCAGCGCGATGGCGGAGCTGGCCACGATGAGCGCGACGACCAGTGCGAGCTGCCAGCGGTACGGGCGGAACAGGCCGGCGACCCGGCTCCAGCGCACCGGCGAGCGCTCCAGCTGGTCCCGGTCGGCCGGGTCGGGACGCCGTCCAGGGCGCCCGGGCGAGGTGTCGTCCATCGACGACCACCCCCTCTCTGTCTTTACTGAGGTTACCTCACGGTGTGGTAACCGCACGGTCGTCGGTACGATTCCCGCATGACCGCCTCCCCACCGGACGACGGGACGGCGGTGCTCGGCGAGCTGGTGCTGGGCGTGGCCCGCACGTTGCGCCGCCGGTTCATGGCCGCGCTGGCCCCCTGGGACCTGTCCCCGCACCAGGCCCGGGCGCTGCGCGTCGTCTGCGGGCGGGACGGCGTGCGGTTGTCGGAGCTGGCCGAGGCGCTGCGGATCGCCCCGCGCTCGGCCACCGAGGTCGCCGACGGGCTGCAGGAGCGCGGGCTGGTCGAGCGCTCCCCCGACCCCGCCGACCGGCGGGCGGTGGTGCTCACGCCGACGGAGGCCGGGCGCCGGGTGCAGCAGGAGGTCGATGCCGCCCGGGGCGCCGACGCCTCGGAGCTGTTCGCCCGCCTGCCGGCCGCCGACCGCAGCGAGCTCGCCCGCCTCCTCCGCACCCTCACCGACTGACTCCGCCGCCGCCGGGCGCCGGCCTGCCCGGGGACCCGCCGACCGCACGGTCGTCCCGGCTGGGGGCGGCCGGGGTGGCGCGGCGCGCTCGGGGGTCTCGACCGCGGGGGCCCGGCGGGTCCACCATCGGGCGATGACAACGACGTCATCACCTGCCCTGACCGGCTGGGCCGCCGAGCCCTTCACCAACGCCGGCCTCACCCACACCGTGTACTCCCGCGGCTCCGGCCCCGGGGTGGTGCTGCTGCCGGAGATCCCCGGCATGACGCCGGAGGTGCTGGGCCTGGCCGACCACCTGGTCGACGCGGGCTTCACCGTCGACGTGATCAGCCTCTTCGGCGAGCCCGGCCGTCCGCTCAGCCCCGCCTACGCCGCCCGCACCGTGGCGTCGGTGTGCATCAGCCGGGAGTTCCGGGCCTTCGCTAAGCGGGCGGACCGTCCGGTCGCCGAGTACGTGCGGGCCGCCGCGCGCCGGCTGCACGACCGGGTGGGCGGCCCGGGCGTCGGGGTGATCGGCATGTGCTTCAGCGGTGGGTTCGCGCTGGCGTCGGCGGCGGAGCCCTCGGTGCTCGCCCCGGTCGGCAGCCAGCCCGGCGTCCCCTTCCCGCTCTCCGCCGGCCACCGCCGCGACATCGGGATGAGCGAGCGGGAGGCCGACGTGATCGGCGAGCGGGTGCGCAGCGAGGGGCTGTGCCTGATGGGCCTGCGCTTCAGCGAGGACGCCGCCTCCCCGCGCGACCGGTTCCGCGCCCTGCGGGCCACGTTCGGCGACGGCTGGCTGCCGGTGCAGCTCAACTCCCGCCCCGGCAACGACGCCGGCATCGGGGCCAACGAGCACAGCGTCCTCACCAGCAAGGACGTCGAGACGCCCGGGCACCCCACGCACGAGGCCCGCGAGCAGGTCGTCGCCTTCCTGCGGGAACGACTGGCTGCCGTCCCCGCCCGCTGAGCGCGCCGGCCCGCCGGCGGGTGGTCACCAGCGACGGCCCACCACCCGCCGGCGGCCGAGCACCATCAGGAACGCACCGAGCGACAGCGCCAGGGCACCCAGCGCGAGCGGCGGGCCGGTCTCCTCACCGGTGGCCGCCAGCCCCGCGGGCGTCGGTCGGGGTGCGGGCGCCGGCCGGGTGGCCGGGTCGGCCGGGTCGGCCGGGTCGGCCGGGTCGGCCGGGTCGGCCGGGTCGGCCGGGTCGGCCGGGAGACCGTCCACGAGGGCACCGTCGGCAGGTGCACCGTCCACGGGTGCACCGTCCACGGGTGCACCGTCCACCGGTACGCCGCCCACAGGAGAGCCGTCCACGGGCGTCCCGTCCACCGGCGTCCCGTCCACCGGAGAGCCGTCCACCGGGGTGCCGTCCACGGGTGTGCCACCCACCGGAGAGCCGTCCACCGGCGTCCCGTCCACCGGGGTGCCGTCCACCGGGGTGCCGTCGACGGGCGTGCCGGGAGGCGGCGGGCCACCGTCAGCGGCGGCCAGCGGGACGTCCATGGCCGAGGTGTCCGAGACCGTGACCGTGCCGGCACCCGAAGGCGGTGCGCCGGTCGCCTGCGCGTCGCTGACCAGCCGGCCGGCCACGACGTCGGCGCCGTCGACCTGGTGCGGCGTGTCGGTGCTGCACTCCATCGACCCACCGGGGGCCAGCGACGTCTGCGGGCACCCCACGGTGCCGAAGGCCGGGTCGGCCACGGTGACCCCGGTCAGCGTGAGGTTGCCGGTGTTGGCCACCCGGTAGACCACCCGCACGAGGTCGTCCCGCTGGGGACGGGCGTCCCGGTCGCGGGAGGTCGTGTTCTCCAGGCGCTGGGTCAGGTCCAGGCCGGTGCGCACGGCGGCGGTCGGCACCGCCCCGTCGGCCGGGGCCGAGCGCAGGCCCGGCGCAGCGGCGGCGAGGGACGCCGAGCCCGCCGGGACCACGACCGGGTCGAGGCTCACGCCCACGGCGGTCGCGGTCGTCCGCACGGACCGGGACAGCACGTCGTCCTCGGTGACCGGGTGCGGCACCACACCGCCGCAGGTCAGCGCCTGGCCCGGCGCGAGCTGCGTCGGCGGGCAGGCCACCGGACCGTCGCCGAGGTCCTCGACGCCGAGCGCGTCGACGGGGACGCCGCCGTTGTTGGTGACGGTGTACCGCCAGCGGACGGTGTCACCGGTCTCGGCGGCACCCTGCCGTTCCGCCGGGGAGACGACGCCGTCGACGGCGATCGCCAGGGCCGGCGGCGGGACCGCGGCCACCGCGGCGTTGCTGACCACGGGTGCACCGGTGCGCGGGTCGTCGCCCTGCGCGACCGCGGTGTTGGTGCGCCCGCCGGCCAGGACGTCGGCGGCCGTGACCCGGTCGTGGTCGGACGCGCAGTCGACCTCGGCCCCCGGGGCCACGGAGTCCTGCGGGCACTGCACGTGCACGAGCGCGTCGTCGACGGTCAGGTCGCGGACGGTGAGCTCACCGGTGTTGCGGACCCGGACGGTCCAGTCGACCGTCTCGCCGGCGTCCAGCAGGCCGTCACCGTCGTCGGCCCAGACCGCCGTCTTGGTGGCGGTCAGCGCCGACCCGGCCGCCGCCACGGGCAGCGGCGCGGTGGCCGGGCCGAACGTCAGGGGGGTGCCGAGGCCCTCGGGCAGACCGGCCACCTGTGCGGTCAGGCCGACGGGCAGCCCGGCGTCGAAGTCGTCCTGGTCCACGACGTAGGTGCTCGTCCCGGTGCAGGTCGTCACGGCCCCGGGCGCCAGCGTGGTCGTGGGGCAGTTCGCGGCGCCGCCGGCGGCGTCGGTCAGCGCGACGCCGTCCATGGTGGCGTTGCCGAGGTTGCGGACGACGTAGGTGTACGTCACCCCGTCGCCGACCCGCAGCGGGCCGGTCGCGGACGGCACCGCGGCTGCGGTGACCTCGAGCGCGCGCACCAGCGGTGCCAACGACAGTGCCTGGGTGGCCAGGGCCGAGGTGGTCCGCGCCCCGCTGGCGACCGCCGTCGCGGTGGCCGTCCCGGCCACGGTGAGCGTGCCGTTGCGCAGGTCGGCCTCGGAGACCTCGTGCACCGTCGACGTCCGGCAGACCGTCGACGCGCCGGGCGTCAGCGGTCCGACCGGGCAGGTGACGGGGACGAGGTCGACGCTCGTGACCCCGACGTCCTGCACGGCCACGTTGCCCACGTTGGTGACGGTGAACAGGCCGCGCACCCGGTCGCCGAGGTCGGGGACGGGGCTGCCGGCCACCGCCTGGCCCACGGTCAGCAGCAGGCCCAGCTCCTCGGTGGTGGAGACGGCGCGGGTGTCGGTGCCCGTCACCCGGGTGCCGGCGCGTGGCTCGTCGCCGCCCACCGTGAACAGCGCGGAGATCGCGGGTGCCCCGGCGTCAGCGGCGGTGATCGTGTAGCGCGGGGCCGTGCAGCGCATCTGCTCGCCGGGGCCGAGGACCGGCACCGGACAGGTCAGCACGTCCCCGCGGCTGCTCGTCACCTCGACCCGGGTGAGGGTCACGTCGCCGGGGTTGGACACCAGCGCCCACCAGTCGATGGTCTCGCCGGCCTCGACCGCGCGGTCCCCGTCGTCGGCCCAGTCGGCCACGCCGCGGACCGCGAGCTCGGGGCGGGCGGCCGCCAAGGCGACCGGGGCCGAGGCCGGCCCGAAGGTCAGGGGGGTGGCCGAGCCGGCCGGGATGCCCGACACCTGGGCGAGGTCGGCGATCGGCTGCCCGGCGTCGAACTCCTGCTGGGTCACCCGGTGCGACCCGCCGCTGGTGCAGGAGGTGCTCGCCCCCGGGGCGAGCACCTGGAGTGCACACGACGCAGGGCCGACCAGCTCGTCGGCGACCGAGACCAGCCGCATGGTGACGTTCCCGTCGTTGCGGACGTCGTAGGCGTAGCGGATCGTCTCGCCCGCGCTCACCGGACCGGGCGTGCTCGCCACGACGGACACCTGCAGCGACCGGACCGCGCCGGCGACCCGGAGGACGGTCTGGTCCTGCGGGGAGCGCACCGGGGCGCCGCCGGCCGGGGTCCCGGTCGCGGTGGCCCGCTCGGTGATCCCGCCGACGAGCACGTCGGCCTCGGCGACCACCCGCGGGACGTCGGAGGTGCACACGGTCGTCTGCCCGGGCTGGAGCAGCGTCGCGGCACACGTGGCGGCACCGCCGTCCGCGTCGTCGACGGCCACGCCGGTCAGCTCGACGTTGCCGGTGTTGGTGACCGTGTACCGCCAGGTCACCTGGTCACCGGGGGCGGCCGCGTCCTGGTGCGCGGACGGCGCGACGACGCCGCCGAGGGTCGTCCGCAGCGCCGGGGTGGCCTCCGCGGGCAGCAGCGTCTCCGACGGCGCGCTGCGCACCACGGTGCCGGCGCGCGCCTCGGTACCGGTGGCGACCGCGGTCGTGCGCCGCTGCCCACCGACGTCGGCCGCGGCCAGGGTGGTGGCGGTGGCGCAGCTGGTCCACGCCCCCGGCGCGAGGACGGTGTCGGTGCAGGTGAACGAGGGGGTACCGGGCGCGGACACGGCCAGCGCACCCGTCGTCAGGTCGCCGGTGTTGACCACGACCGCCGTCCAGGTCACCGTCTCGCCCTCGTCGAGGGCGTCGTCGCCGTCGGCGTCGTCCCAGTCCGCGACCAGGGTGAGGCGGAGGGCCGGGGCGCCCGCCGTCACCGGCACCGAGGTGGTGGCCGGGGCGAAGGTCAGGTCCGTGGTGGAGTCGGGGGCGCGGCCGGAGATGACGGCGCGGCTGGTCACCGGGGTGCCGGCGTCCACGTCGGCCTGGGTGACCCGGTAGGTGCTGCCCGCGGTGCAGCTCATCTGCTCGCCGGGCGCCAGCGCGTCGTGCGGGCAGGCGACCGCACCGGGCACGAGCGTCTCGTCCACCCGGATGCCGCTGATCCGGACGTTGCCGTCGTTGCGCACCACGTACGCGAGGTCGACGGCATCGCCCACCCGGAGGCCGGACCCGTCGACGGCCGGCGACACGGCCACCTGGGCGGTGGTGGTCAGGGTGCGCTGGGCCGGCAGGACGGTGACCCGCGCCGAGCCGGTGTTCCGCGGGTCCGGGTCGGTGGCGTCCGAACCGGTCGCCGTGGCCCGGTTCTCGACGTCGGTCGGCGACTCGGCGGTGCCGCTGACGTCGAGCAGCGCGGACGCACCGACCGCGAGGTACGGGATGCGCCAGACGCCCACGGCGTCGCCGTAGCTGCCGGCGGACGGGTGCGCCCCGGTGATCACCACACCGGGCTGGGGCTCCTCGCGGACGACGACGTCGCGGGCGTCGGAGGGGCCGGCGTTGGTGACCCGCACCTGGAACTGCACGGCCCCGGTCTGCACGACGCTCGGCGTGCTGGTCGTCATGGCCACCTGCAGGTCCGCCCGGCGCTCCACCCGCACGGAGGCGGTGCCCGTGTCGTTGGTCGCCACCGGGTCGGCCGACGTCGAGGTGACGGTACGGCTGCGGGAGAAGCTGGTGTCGGTGAAGGTGGCCGGCACGCGGCCGCGGGAGTCGATCAGCCAGGTGCCACCGGCCTCGAGCTGGTCCAGCCAGCAGACGACGACCCCGCCGTCGACGGCGAGCCCGTCGCGGACGCCGCCCTGGTAGGCGCAGGCGCCGGCGTCCAGCGGCCTCGGCGGGGTGCTCCCGTCGGATCGGGGGCGCGTGGTGACGACCGGGACCGGCTGGTCGGCGAGCGCGGCCAGCCGCAGCTGGACGCCGGAGGCGCGGGTCGGCCCGTTGTTGGTCACCGTGGCCAGCCCCGCGACGTCCTGCCCGGCGACGAGCGGGGCGCCCGGGTCGGTGGGGTTGCTCAGCGCGAGGGTGACCGCGAGGTCCGCGGACAGCCGGATGGTCGCGCTGACCGTGGCCGACTGGTTGCCCTCGTCGGCGTCGGGCACCGCGGAGACGACGGTGGCGCTGGCGAAGGCGGTCCCCTCGGGGGCGTCGGGGTCGACGACCGCGGTGCCGTTGATCGTCACGCTGCCCCGGTGGGGCACGACCGGGATGCTGCAGTTGCCCGGGACGCAGCCGGTGGAGTCGGTGCCGACGATGCGCACGCCGGGCGGCAGCGTCGACCGCACGGAGACGTTGGTCGCGTCGGAGGCGCCCAGGTTGTCGACGACGACCGTGAACGCCAGCGTCTGGCCGGGCATCAGGTCGGTCCGGTCCAGCGTCAGCCGGGGCCGCAGGTCGACGTCCCGGCTGCCCGCACCGCTGACCGAGGCGGTGAGGTCGTCGGCGTCCGGGTCGGGGGTGGTGGCGGCGACGGACACGGCGTTGTCGATCCGGCCGTCGTTGTCCGGGGCGAGCTGGACGGTGACCAGCACCGGCAGCTCCGTGCCCGGGGCCAGGTCGGGGAGCGCGCAGCTGACCGTGTTCGAGCCCGCGGCCAGCGTGCAGGTGCCGCCGGCGACGGTGGCGGACTGGAGGGTCGAGCCGGGCTGCAGCGGGTCGACCAGCCGGACGCCACGGGCCGTGGACGGGCCGTCGTTGCGGACCCGGGCGGTGTAGGTCACCGGGTCGCCGGCCACCCCGACGGCGGGGTCGCTGGCCAGCCGCACCGAGAGGTCGGCGAGGGCGGTCACCGCGGCGCTGACGGTGGCGGTGTTGTCGGTGGGGCCCTGGTCGTAGCTGTCCCCGCGGACGCTGCTCACCAGCGTGTCCTGCGCGCCGGGCACCGCGTCGGCGGGCACGCCGCCGGTGATGGTCACGCCCCGGGCGGCGCCGGGGGCGAGCGCGGGCCCGGTGCAGGTGACCGTCGTGCCGCTGACCGTGCAGCTCCCGCCGCCGACCGGGGTCGCGGTGACGCCGGTGAGCCCGGCCGGGACGGTGGTGGTGAGCTGCGGGGCCGGCTCGGTGCCCGGGCCGCGGTTGGTCAGCGTCGCGGTCCACGTGGCCGGGCGCCCGGCCACCAGCGGGGTGGTGCCCTGCGTCAGCGTCGCGCGCAGGTCGGCCGCGACGCCGATGGCGGTGGCCGCCTCGTCGGACGTCGAGGTGAGCGTGCTGGCGCTCAGGTCGTCGCGGTAGGTCACCTTGGCGTCGTCGCGCAGCGTCTGCCCGGACAGCGCGGGCAGCACCCGCGCCTGGTAGGAGAAGGTGCGCACGTCGCCGGGGTCGACGACCCCGCCGGCGGTCGTCCCGGCGTTGCGGCCCACCCGGACGCGGACGGTCCCCTGGCCGGTACCGGTGGAGGTGTCGTACTCCCCGGCGTCGTCCCCGACCGCGTCCGACCGGACGGCGGTGGTGGTGCTGGTGACCGCGCGGATCGAGCCCGGCACGAACTCCACGCCGGCGGGCAGGTCGTCGGACATGACGACCTCGCGGGCCGGGTTGCCGCCGTTGTTGGCCGTGGTGACCGTGTAGGTGAGCACGTCCCCGACCTGAGCTGTCCCGGTCGTGCGCCCGGGCGGCGGCGACACCGTGGTCGTGGTGACCAGGCAGGGCTGGGTGCCGAAGGAGATGCTGTCGAGGAAGTTCCCGATGCTGGCGTTCGGGCCGGTGGAGCTCACCGCCTGGAAGGAGAAGCGGGTGAGCGTCTGACCCGGCGGCACGGTGTAGACCCGCGAGTAGGTGCCCCAGGCGTTCCGGTCGTCGGTGATGAGCGCCTGCCGGTTGGCCAGCGAGGCCCGCACGGTGGGAGGGGCGATGTAGACGGCCATGGTGTCCTGGCCGAGCCGGCCCCGGTGCTGCAGCTCCCAGCGCAGGGTCTGGCCGGGCGTGGTGGCCACGTCCTGGTAGAGCGTGGACGCCTGGGTGGCGTTCAGCTCGGCGAACTGCTGCCCGCTCCCGGCGGACACGTTCTCGAAGCCGGAGCTCCACAGCTCGACCAGCCCGTCCGTGGCGGTGGTCAGCCAGCCGGGCACCTGGCTCTCGTCCAGCTGCCGGATGGAGCTGGCGGGCAGCACCGGCTGCTCGAAGCCGCCGTTCTGCAGCGCCACCGCCGCGGGGCAGGAGACCGGCGCCTGGGCCGCCGCGGCCACCGGGGTGGCACGCAGCGCGGGGAGCAGCCCGGTCAGCCCGCCGGTCAGCAGGGCGCCGGCCACGGCCACCGCCGTGATCCGCCGGACCAGCCCACGCCGGGGCCCCGTCTCGACGCCTGCTGCACTCCGCACCGCTTCCTCCACTCCGTCACCGGGCGTCACACCCGTCACTCAGGGCGCAACTGTCCGGTGCCGGAACCCGCCGGTCGGTGCGCCGGCGGTCGTGTCGCGGAGAACGCGCGGTCACCGTCCGCGCTGGTCGACAAGGTGACGGCCGGGGTCCGAGTGGCCTCGGGGTCCGGCGCTGTGCAGGCTGGTCGCATGGACACCGAGACGCCCGAGCCCGACCAGGTCAACCTGCACCCCGGGCAGTACGACGAGGGCGGTGAGGGCGGCATGGCCACCCGGGAGCTCGCCGCCCGGCACCAGCAGGAGGACGACGAGCAGGACGACTGAGCCTCAGCCGGCGCGCCGCCACCAGCCCCGACGGCGGGACGGCGCGGGAGGCGGGGGCTCCGGCGTCGGCGGCTCCGGGACGACGGGGTGCTCGGCGCGCCACCGGGCGAGCTCCTGCTCCACGTCGGCCATCCCCACCGCGATCCAGACGCCCTCGACCGGCCGCCGGTAGTAGGCGTCGACGCGGGCGTTGTGCGCCTCGACGACCGCGCGAGCCCGATCCTCGGTGGGCTGGGCGGTGACCAGGGCGGGGAGGTCCTCCCGCTCCTTGCGCAGCACCAGCCCCGACGGCAGCATCGAGACGGGGTCGGCCTCTTCGCGCCGGGCCCACTCCAGGGCCCACTCGTAGCTGCTCTTCTCCTTGTCCCGGCGGGGCAGCGGCTTGCCCGCCCCCGCCAGGCCCTCGAAGGCACCTCGTTCCCGGGCCTGGACGATCTGGTGATCGACCCAGGTCTCGAACGACATGCCCTCGGGCTTGCGCTCGGTCATCGTCCTCCTCCCGGTCTGCCAGGCTAGGTCGCGTGCGGACGACGAGCAGCCGAGAGGTCTACCGGAACGCCTGGATGCGGGTGCGCGAGGACGCCGTCGAGCGCGCGGACGGCTCGGCCGGCGTCTACGGCGTGGTCGAGAAGCCCACCGCGGCGCTGGTGATCGCCGCCGAGCGGGGCGGGTTCTGGCTCGTCGAGCAGTTCCGCCACCCGCTGGGCCGCCGCTCCTGGGAGTTCGTGCAGGGCACCTGGCCGGCCGGCGGCGGCGGGACGGCGGAGGAGCTGGCCCGCGCCGAGCTCGCCGAGGAGACCGGCCTGCGGGCCGGTGGGATGCGGCTGGTCGGCCGGATCGACATCGCCCCCGGGCTCACCACGCAGCAGACCGACGTCTGGCTGGCCGACGACCTGACGCCGGGCCCGACCGCGCGCGAGGCGACCGAGGCCGACATGCGCTGCGAGTTCGTTCCCGAGGCCGAGCTGCGGACGATGGTCCGCGACGGCCGGTTCACCGACGGCCCGTCGCTGGCCGCCCTCGCCCTGCTCCTGCTCGAGCGGGACCGCACGGAGGAGTGAACCGGGCCACTCCCGGGCAAGGAGCGGACATGGACGATGCTGAGGACACCGTCGAGGTCACCGTCACCGGGCACGACGCGGAGACGGCGGAGATCCGGGTGGTCGGTGAGCTCACCGAGGGGGCGCGCCGCCCGCTGGTGCGGGCGATGACCGACCTGATGCTCGGCTCCCCGGAGCTCAAGCGGGTGCAGCTGGACACCCGCGAGGTGACCTTCATGAACTCCGCCGGCATCGCCTCGCTGGTGCAGCTGCACAAGATGGTGCAGCCGCGCGGCATCGAGCTGCCCCTGGTCGTGCACTCCACCGCGGTCGCCCGGCCACTGCAGCTGTCCGGGTTGTGGCACCGCTTCACCGTGATCGACCGCCGGGACGACAGCCCCGACGTGGTGCACGAGTCCACCCACCGCCGCACCGAGCACAGCTGACGGACCCCGTCCTCCTCGTGCCCCGCGAGCTCGCCACGAGCCCCGGGACGGGGACGGGGTCACCTCAGAGGTCGAGGTCGGCCAGGTGCTCGGCGTAGGTGCGCGGCGGGCGGCCGAGCAGGGCGGTGAGCACCCTCGGGCTGCCCACGAAGCCGTGCGCCCGCTGGTGGTCGTGCTGGGTGCGGCGGCAGCGGGCGACGTAGGACGTCGGCACCTCACCACCCGGCACCACGTCCTCGGCGACCACCTCCCGGTCCAGCCGCGCGCCGATCAGCTCGGCCAGCCGCGGCGCGGTCAGCGCCTCGGGGCCGGCCGCCTCGAACGTCCCGCCGTCCAGTCCGTCCTCGAGCAGCAGCACCGCGGCTGCCGCGGCGACGTCCCGCAGGTCGACCAGCGACTGCCCGGTGCGCAGCCCCCAGTGACTGCGCAGCACGCCGCTGGCCCGTGTCTCCGCGAGCTGACCGTCGACGTTCTCCGCGTAGGCGCACGGCTGCAGCACCCGCCAGGAGCGCAGGCCGCTGCCGTCGAGCGCCTCCTCGGCGCGGTCCTTGGCGGCGTGGTGCGGCAGCGTGCGCAGCTGGGGGCGCAGCACGGAGTGGTAGACGACCCGGGGGACGCCGGCCCGGCGCGCCTCGGCGAAGAGCGCCGGCGCCCCGTCCGCCTCGTCGGGGTCGAAGGCCGGCCAGACCAGGTACAGGGCGTCCGTGCCGGCCAGCACCGACGACCAGGCCATGGGCGCGGTCAGCTCCGCCACCACCACCTGGGCGCCGAGCGCGGTGAGCTCGGGCCGGGGACCCCGGCGGGAGACGACCGCGCGCACCTGCTCACCGCGGCTGCGCAGCTCACGGACGACGGCCGTGCCGGTGGGCCCGCCGGCCGCCGTCACCACGATCACGCCGTCACGGTAGCCGCGGGACGCCTCCGCCCGCGGTCGCCACGACCGGCCCGGTGGCTCAGCGCAGGGAGGTGCTCAGCCGCACGGTGAGGCCGGTGGGGGCGCCGACCAGGTCGACGTGGTCCCACAGCTTGCGGGCCAGCCACAGGCCCATCCCGCCACGGGACAGGTCGTCGCCGTGGGCGGGCCGGAAGCCGGCCAGCTCGTCGATGACGCCGGTGCCGCGGTCGGTGAGGGTGCAGACGACCCGGTCGGCGGAGGCCCAGATCCGCGCGGAGACCGGCGGGACGCCGTGCCGGAAGGCGTTGGCGGCGATCTCGCTGACCGCCAGGTGCAGGTCCTCGCACTGCTCCCGGTCGGGCACGTACCGGGCGAGCGCGGCGCGCAGCTGGTGGCGCAGGTGGGCCAGCGACTGCACGCCGTCGACGGCGAACGCCGCGGGGCGCTCCTCCATGGGCTCGCGCGGGACCGGCAGGGACCGCACGAAGGAGTCCGGACGGCGGTAGCCGCGGTTGGTGAACACGGTGCCGCCGGCGAGCAGGTGCGGGTGGGTGGCGGTGGCGCTGGCGACCGCGGCGGGCGGGAGCACCCGGCGGTCGTAGACGCACAGCCGGTCGACCGGCGCGCCGGCGAACAGCGGGTTGAGCGCGGCCTCGAAGCGCTGCGTCTCGTGCACGTCGCGCGGCGAGCTGCCGAAGCAGGGCATGCCCAGCACGCGCACCCGGCCCGAACCCTGCTCCCCCGCCTGCTCCACCAGCCGGCGGAGGGCGCCGACGGCGTCCGGCGGGCGGGTGCCGTACAGCGCGATGCCCGGGTCGGTGACCAGCAGCGCGGCGTCGGCGCCGAGCCGGTCGCGCAGGGCGCCGGAGGTGGCCGGGTCGCAGGCCAGCACCGTGAGGTCACCGGCGGCGAGGCCGGCGGTCAGCCACGGCAGGGCCACGTCGAACAGGTCACCGGCCGAGCCGACGACGGCTGCGGTGTGCGTCTGGGCCCGCTCCGCGGTCAGCGGGCCGCCGGTCGTCCCGATGCCGTCGGCCCGGGCACGCTGCAGCCAGCGCGGTGGATGACCTCCGAGCACGCTCACGACACCTCGCCTCAACCGACTCCTCGAGCGGACGGGTGGCACGTGCGGTCACCCACCCTTCATCTCGGCAGCCGGGGCCCTGGTCCTGACCCCCTCGTCCGGGTGATCGGGCTCGCCGCGGTCCTCGGAGGAGGCTGCGGTCAGCGGGTCGGCCGCCGTCCGGCCAGTCTGTCCAGCTCCGCGCGACCGAGCCCGGTGGCAGTCTCCACCTCCCCGACGTCCAGGGCACCGCAGTCCAGTCCGCGCAGCACGACGGCGGCCAGGGCCCGCGCGGTGGCCGGCTCGTCGAGCACCCCGCCCTCGACCCGGCTCACGTAGGCCGACAGGCGCCCCGCAGCGGCCGGGAGCGCGGCCCGGAAGAAGGCGTAGGTCGCCACGTAGCGGGTGACCAGCTGGGCGGGGTGCAGGTCCCAGCCCTGGTGGAAGCCCCGTTCCAGGGCCCGGCGCACCAGCCGCGCGTGCAGCTGCCAGGCCGCGTGCACCTGGTCGGTGCCCCCGACGGGGAGCACGTTGGTCGAGCCGTCGACCGCCCGCGCCCCGGTGCCGGCCACCGCGACCTGCATCGCCTGCTTGGCCACGTCGGCCGCCGGGTGGTCGGAGGACTGGTGGGCCGCGGCGATGCCCAGGGCGGCGCTGTAGTCGTAGGTGCCGAAGTGCAGGCCGGTCACCCGGCCGGCGCCCGCGTGCAGCATCCGGGCCAGCGTCGTCGTCCCGTCGGCGCCGAGCACGGCCTGGGGCGTCTCCACCTGCAGCTCGAGGTCCAGCCCCAGGCCGCAGGCGGCCTCGAGCGCGTCGAGCACGGGCAGGAAGGCGGTGACCTGCTCGACCGCGGTGACCTTGGGCAGGGTCACCACGGCGCGCTCGCGACCGGCGGCGGCCAGGCCGGTGAGGAACAGGTCGAGGCTGCGCACGCCACGGCGCCGGGTCGGGCCCTCCAGCGACTTCGCCCGGACACCCAGCGACTGCGGCAGCACCGGCTCGGCGGCCAGCACCGCCGCCGCTGCGGTGACGTCGCCGTCCTCGGCGTCCGGGCTCCCCCGGTAGCCGTCCTCGGCGTCGACCCGCAGGTCCTCCACCGGCTCGGTGGCCAGCTTCGCCCGCACCCGGGGCAGCACCTGCTCGACCAGTGCGCCGTCCAGGCCCAGGTCGGGCAGGCCGTGCTCGTCGAGGGCGGCCAGTGCAGCGGCGCCCCAGCGCCCGGTCAGCCCGGGGACGACGGCGTCGGCGGGGACGTAGCAGGTGTGCACCGGCTGCCGGGACGAGGACTCCCCCGGGTACGCGGCGAGCCGGGCGGCGTCGACGGGTACCAGCCGCCGGTCGAGCTCGGCGAGGACGTGCTCGGGGACCACCGGACCTCCGCGGGCTGGTGCTGGGCGACTGAGCTGGCATCCTGCCCCACGTGACCGCACCAGGTGGCGACGATGCGCTGGCCCGTTTCAACGACGCACCCCCGGCCGAGGCCGCCGAGCTGGCGTTCGGCTGGCTCGCCGCCCCGGCGTTCGCGATGGTCCTGACCGCGGGCCGGCCCTACCCCACGGTCGGCGCCCTGGTCGGCAAGGCCGCCGAGCTCGCCCAGGCGATGTCCTGGCGGCACGCCTCCGCCGCGCTGGCCGCGCACCCGCGGATCGGCGACCGGGTCGAGGGCGACTCCGCGTCGGCGGCGGCCTCCCGCCGCGAGCAGAGCGCGATGACCGACGCCGACGACGCGGTGCGCGCCGCCATCGCCGAGGGCAACCGGGCCTACGAGGAGCGGTTCGGCCACGTCTTCCTGATCCGTGCCGCGGGGCGGACCCCGGAGGAGGTGCTGGCCGAGCTGCAGCGCCGGCTGGGCAACACCCCCGAGGCCGAGCAGGCCGAGGTGCGCACCCAGCTGACCGAGATCACCGCGCTGCGGGTCCGCCAGGCGATGGGGTGAGCGTCTCCACGCACGTCCTGGACTCCGTCACCGGCCGGCCCGCGGCCGGGATGGCGGTCGCCCTGCACGCCGGCGACGCCCTGGTGGCCGCGGGGACGACGGACGCCGACGGCCGCTGCCGGCTGGTCGAGGGGCCGACGGCGGCCGGCCCGCACCGGCTGGTGTTCGGCACCGGCGACTGGTCGGCCGCGCAGGGTCGGGAGACGTTCTGGCCGGAGGTGGCGCTGACCTTCGCCGTCCGCGAGCCCGCCGAGCACCACCACGTCCCGCTGCTGCTCTCCCCCTTCGCCTACTCCACGTACCGCGGCAGTTGACGGAGTGGGTCCGTCGGCGTGAGCTCGACGGGTCCACTCCTGTTCCACGTGCAACATCGATGCAACGCCAACAGGGCAGGGTGGGCTCATGGCGATCGTGCTCGGCCCCAACCAGTACGGGAAGGCGGAGGTCCGCGTCGTCGCGGTCGACCGCTCGACCCCGCGGCACTCCCTCGTCGACCTCAACGTGAGCACGGCGCTGCGCGGTGACCTCACCGCCGCGCACACGGCCGGCGACAACGCGCACGTGCTGACCACCGACGCGCAGAAGAACACCGTGTTCGCCTTCGCCCGCGACGGCATCGGGTCGCCCGAGGAGTTCGGCATCCGGCTGGCCGACCACTTCACCGGCTCGCAGCCGGCGATCACCGGGGCGCGGATCGCGATCGAGTCCTACGGCTGGGAGCGGATCACCGTCGGCGGGCAGCCGCACGACCACGCCTTCCGCCGTCCCGGGGGCGAGGTGCGCACGGCGGTGGTGACCGTCGACGGCGACGACGTCCACGTGCTGGCCGGGCTGACCGACCTCGTCGTCCTCAAGACCACCGGGTCGGAGTTCTGGGGCTTCCCCCGTGACCGGTACACGACCCTGCCGGAGACGACCGACCGGGTCCTGGCCACCGCGGTCACCGCGCGCTGGCGGTACACGGGCACCGACGTCGACTGGAACGGCACCTACGACGCCGTCCGGACGACGCTGCTGGAGACCTTCGCCGCGACCCACTCCCTGGCGCTGCAGCAGACGCTGTTCACGATGGGCGAGGCGGCGCTGACCGCGCACCCGGACGTCGCGGAGGTGCGCTTCTCGATGCCGAACAAGCACCACTTCCTGCAGGACCTGTCGGCGTTCGGGCTGGACAACGACCTCGACGGGCCGGGCGCGGTGGTCTACCACGCCGACGACCGGCCGTACGGGCTCATCGAGGGCACGGTGCTGCGCGACGACGTCCCGGCCGCGCCGGTCGCCTGGCAGGGCACCCCCGGCCACTGCTGACCGGCGGCCTACCGGCGTCGGCCGGTGACCCGGCCCCGACGGGCCGCGGGCCGCCCACCGGCGGGCCGCCGGGTCCGCCCGGCGGCGGACAGCGCCAGCCCGGCAGCGACGGAGGCCAGCGCCTCGCCGGTCCACACCCGCAGGTCGGCTCCGGTCCAGGCGAGCGTCGGGGACCCGCCGGCCGGCACGACGGGGGCGGCCGGCGGCACGGGCGGGGCGGGTACGACCGGTGCCACGGGCGGGGCGGGGACGACCGGCGGAACGGGCGGGGTGGGGACGGCCGGGGGGACGGGTGCTGCCGGGACCCCCGTCGGGTCCGGGGCGGTCGCGGGTCCCACGGCGGCGACCGTGGCCGACCACAGTCCGTCGGTGGCCTGACCGTAGGCATCGGTGAGCCGGTAGGAGATCTCCACGGTGCCCGCACTGCCCGGTTGCGGCACGAGGGTGGCGACCCCGGTCACCGGGTCGAGCCCGGCCACGCCCCGACCGGGCAGGTCGACGCTCTGCGAGGGGACGCCGTCCGCGTCGAGCAGCGTCCGGGTGCCGCCGACCGGGGCCGAGGGCACGGTCACCGACTGGACGGCCGTCCCCACGCCCGAGGAGTTGAGCGGACCGGCGACCGGCGGCGCCGGGAGCAGGACCTGGGGCCGGTACACACCCTCGGACGTCGAGCCGTAGGCATCTGTGAGCCGGAACCGGACGGCGCCGGCACCGGCGAACCCGAGCACCGGGGCGAACCGGACGGCACCGGTCGCCGGGTCCAGCGTGTAGCCGCCCTGCCCGGGCACGGTCACGGCGGACGCCGGCGCGCCCGTCCCGTCGACGAGGGTCCGGGAACCGCCGGCCGGCGCCGGGGGGACCGCCACCTGCTGGGGCGCCGTGCCGGTGCCGACCGAGGTGACGTCCGGTGTGACCGGTCCGGCCGGGACGGTCACCGTGGCCTCGTAGGAGCCCACGGCCGACTGCCCGTAGGCGTCGGTCACCCGGTAGCCGACGGCCGCGGTGCCGGTGAACCCGAGCTCCGGGGAGAAGGTGACCCGACCCGTGGCCGCCTCGCTCGTCCAGCTCCCCCGACCCGGGACGGCCGGTGCGGGCGCCGGCTCACCGTCCTGGTCCAGCAACGTGACCGCGCCCCCCACCGGAGGCACGGGGAGCAGGACCTGCTGGGTCGACGTGCCCGCCCCGGTCGAGGTCAGCAGCGGCGTGAGCGGGGCCGGCGGCAGGTGCACGGTCGCCGCCCACCCGCCGATGCCGGTCGCGCCCGTGCCGTCGGTGACCCGGAACCTCGCCGTCCGGGCGGTGCCCGACCAGCCGTACGCGGGGGTGAAGGTCAGGGCGTCGCCGTCCACCGCGTAGCGCCCGCCGTCGACGTCGAGCGCGCCCACCGGCGTGCTGCCGTCGAGCAGCACGACCGCACCGCCGGCCGGGACACCCGGCAGGACGCGCTGACCCGCCGTCCCGACGCCCTCAGAGGTGAGCTCCTGGTCCGGGGTGACCACCAGCGCGGCGGTGCTGGCGGTCGGGTCCAGCTCGTTGCCCTGCACGGTGACCGTCGCGGCCGTGGACACCGCCTCACCGGTGGTCGCGGTGGCGGTGAAGGCGTAGTCGTCGGCGGTGTGGGCGGTGAGCGGTCCGACGACGCAGGTGACCGTCCCAGCGGACAGGGCGCACCCGACCGGCAGCTGCACCGCGGTGACCCCGGCGGGCACCGGGAAGCGGAAGGTGGAGCCCGACGACGGGCCCGGGCCCTCGTTGCCCACCGTCACCGTCCAGTCGACCGTGCTGGCCGGGTGCACGGGTGCCGGGGAGCTGACCGCCGGCACCAGGTCGGCCGGCAGGGGAGCCGGTGTGCTCGCACCGTCGTTGCTGGAACCGGGGGTGGCCTGGACCCGCGAGACGGCGGTGATCGTCGGGGTCGCCGACCCCGGGTCGCCGATCCGCACCTGGGTGATGACGCCGCTGCCGTTGTTGAGCAGGCCGATGTTGCCGTTGCCGTACCGCCAGGCGGCCCCGTAGTCGCCGGTGTCGCCGGGCGGGAAGACCGCGCCCGCGGGGAGCCGGGTGACGACCCCGGTGACGACGTCGAGGCGGACGATGCTCCTGACCCCGCCGTCGGCCTCACCGCCCCACAGGTGGCCGTCGCTCCAGGTGAAGTCGAAGAGCCGGACGGTGGCGGACGGCGCGACCGACCCGGTCACCCGCCGACCGGCGACGTCGATGCGGTAGATCCTCCCGACACCGGTGTTGTCCTTCACGAACAGGGTGTCGGCGTAGGCCCCCTCGCCGAAGGCCCCGCTCAGGTAGGCGTCGGACCCCCGGGTGGCCGGCAGGCCGCTGACGGGCCCGAGCAGGGTCACCTCGCCACCGGACCCCACGCGGACGAGCTGGTCGCTGTTCGGACCGGTGCGCACGATGCCGTACAGGTACCCGTCGGCCACCCGGTACCCGACCGCGTTGTACTCGTAGGCCGACGCCCCGCCGAGCTCGGACACCGTGGCCCCACCGGACCCGGAGTCCGCGTACCGGTCGGAGGTCAGCACCCGCAGCGTCGAGGTGCTGTCCCCGGACCGGACCTGGCTCATGTAGAAGGTCGGGCCGGCCGGCGCGAGCGGGGCCGCGGTCGCTGCGGGCGCGATCACGGCAGCCGACAGCAGCAGCGCGGTGAGCAGACCCACGACTGCGTGGCAGCGTCGGTCGTGCGGCGGACGGGGTGACACTCGACCTCCTCGACTGGTGTCCCACCTGCCACATCGGCCACACGCGTGCGTTCTTGAGCACAACGCGCCGGGATCGTCCGGAACGGCCCGACCGGCCCAGGTGTCGGGGGACGACCGGGCGGGGTAGGGGTCGTGGGCGCGGCGCTCTCGCTGTGGTGGGAGGTCCAGCAGCCGGCCGGTCCTGCCCGGGCGGCCGCAGGAGGAACCCGTGGACCTCGCGCAGGAGTTCGCCGCCCAGGTGGCTGCCGCCGAGCAGGAGCTGCCCGGCCCCGAACTGCTCCCCGACCGGCTGGCCCGCGCCTGCGCCGCCGTCCTCCCGGTCGACGGCGTGGGGCTGAGCGCCTACTTCGCCGCCGACCGGCGGCTGCCGCTGGGGGCCAGCGACCCGACCGCGGCCACCGCCGAGCGGCTCCAGTTCACCGTCGGCGAGGGCCCCTGCCTCAGCGCGCACGCGACGGGGATGCCCGTGCTGGCCGACGAGGCGGAGCTGCGGGCCCGCTGGCCGGGGTACCACGACGTCCTCGTGGCCCGCACCCCCGTGCGGGGGGTCATCTCGCTGCCGCTGCACGGCGGGCTCGAGGACGTCGGCGCCCTGGACATGTACCTGCACGCGCCGGGCGACGTCCGGGCGCTCGGCCTCGCCGACAGCCTGACGGTCACCACGGCGCTGTCCGAGGCCTTCGCCGCGGCGATGGCCGGCGAGCCGCGCACCGAGGACGGGCCGGCCTGGCTGGACTCCCCCGGCGTCGGTCGCCGGGCGCAGGTCTGGCAGGCGGTCGGGGTCGTCAACGTCGCACTCGAGCTGCCCAGCCGCGACGCGCTGGCGGTGCTGCGGGCGTGGGCCTACGGGCACGACGCGGACCTGGACGACGTCGCCGCGGCCGTGCTGGAGCGGCGGCTGACCGTGGAGGAGCTGGCGCTGACGACCGGGAACGCCCCCTCGTGAGGACCGCGGCTGGTCACGGCCCGCCCCGGGCTGCGACGATCACCGCGTGAGCGCACCGGAGCCGGCCCGCGAGACCCTGACCTACGAGGACTTCGGCCGGGCGGCCCGGGAGCTGGCCCAGCAGGTCGCCGACGACGGGTTCGAGCCCGACATCATCCTGTCGATCGCCCGCGGCGGGCTGTTCCTCGGCGGGGCGCTGGGCTACGCGCTCGACGTCAAGAACCTGTTCGTGATGAACGTCGAGTTCTACACCGGCGTCGACCAGCGGCTGGAGCTCCCCGTCGTGCTGCCGCCGACCCTGGACGTGGTCGACCTGACCGGGTCGAAGGTGCTCATCGCCGACGACGTCGCCGACACCGGCAAGACCCTCGAGCTGGTCAAGGAGTTCTGCGCCGGCCACGTCACCGACGTGCGCACCGCCGTCGTCTACGAGAAGCCCCGGTCGCTGGTGCGGTGCGACTACGCCTGGAAGCGCACCGAGGCCTGGATCGACTTCCCCTGGTCGACCCTGCCCCCCGTCGTCTCCCGCGGCGGCTCCGGCCACTAGGCCCCCGTGCAGGGTCCCGCCGCGAGCTCGCGCGTGGCGGGGGCAAGGGGGTCCTCCATCTGACCGCAGGTCGGCGTGCAGCGCTCTCCCAGGAGCCACCCAGGCCGGGCGCAGCCCGGTGCACCACCGTTCCCCTCGGTCTCGGCTGGGAGGACGACATGGGAACCGTGTGGACGCGGGCAGCGGGCGCTGTCGCGGTGGTCGGGGTGCTGGCCGTGGTGGTCTGGTCCGGGCGGGCCGAGCTCGGCGCGGTCGGACCGACCCTGCGCGGCTCGGACCCCCGGTGGCTGGGCGTGCTCGGCGTGCTGCTGGCCGGCTGGCTGGTCGCCTGGTGGGCCGTGCACGTCACGTCGCTGGGCGCCCAGCGCCGGGTGCACGCCGTCGACCTGCCGGTGCTGGCCCGCGCCTCGCTGGCCGCGGTCGCGCTCAACTCGGCGGTGAAGTCCGGCGGGGCGGCCGGGCTGGTGGCGCTGCAGCGGGCCGGACGGCGCCGGTCGATCCCGGACGCCGACGTGCGCACCGGCTACCTGCTGGCCACCACCGCGGTCGACGTCGGGTTCCTGCTCGTGCTCGCCGCCGCGATGACCGGGCTGGTGGTCGACGACGGCGCCACCCGGGCCGAGCTGGCCGCCACCGGCGCGTTCCTGCTGGTCACCGTGGCCCGCGCCGGGCTGCTGGTCGCCGCGGCCCGCAGCCGGGTCACCGTGGGCCGGGTCCTCGCCGGCGGTGAGCGGCTGCGGGCGCTGGTGCTCCGCCGCCCGCGCCGTCCGGTGGCCGAGTCCTCGGTGACCGACCTGGTGACCGCGGCGCGGGCACTGTCGGCCCGGCCGCTGCGCGCGCTGCCGGCGGTGCTGGCCGCCACCGCGGTCGACCTGCTGGCCGTCGGGATGCTGGTGGCCGCCGTGGCCGCGGTCGGCGGGGGCACCCACCCCGCGCTGGCGCTGGTCGCCTACGTGCTGTCCGCGGTGGCCGCCACGCTGGGCCCGCTGCCCGGTGGGCTGGGCGCCGCCGAACTGGGGGCCGTGGGCGCGCTCGTCGCCGGCGGGCTGCCGGTGGCGACGGCGACCGCGGCCACGCTGCTGTTCCGGGTCGCCGAGTTCTGGGTCCCGCTGCTGGTCGGCGGGGTGGCGTGGACGACCTGGCGGATGCCGGCCCGGCGGGTCCAGGAGGTGGCGGCATGACCGCCGACGGGCGCTGGGTGCGCCGGGGGGTCGCGGTGGTCGCCGCGCTGAGCGGGACGGCCGCCCTCCTGCTGGCGCTGCACGGACACAGCGGGCCGCGGCGAGCCACACCGCCGGGGCTCCGGCCGCTGTCCGGCGCGGTCGCCGTCATCGACGGCGGCCACTACCTGCTGCTGGCCGCGGGTCTGGTGCTGCTGCTGGTCGTCCGGGTGCTGCTGGCCGGCCACCGGGCGGCGTGGCTGGCCGCGGTCGTCGCGCTGGCGACGGCCGCCCTGGGCGCGACCGAGCTGCACCGCCCGTCGGCGGTCGTGGCGGCGGCGCTGGCGCTCACGGCGGGCGTCGCGGCGACCGCGGCGGCCTTCCCCGCGTCCGGTGACCCGCTGCAGGTGCGCCGGGGCGTCGGGGTGCTGCTCGGGGGCTCCGCGCTCGTCGCGGCCTTCGGCGCCGCCGGACTGCACCGGGCAGGTGAGCACGCCGGCCAGGGGACCTCCCCCGCCGGCTCCGTGGTCGGCGCGCTGCGGCTGCTGCTGATGCTCCCGGCCGGCACCGGACCGCTGCCGGCGCACGCCGCGTGGCTGGTGCCCGCCGTCCGCGGCGCGGAGCTGGTCGTCGTCCTGGTCGGCGCCGGTCTGGTGGTCGCCGCGGTGACCGGCCAGCGGCAGCGGCCGGCCGACCGCCAGGTCGTCGAGCGCCTGCTCGCCGAGCACGGGCAGACCCCGCTGGTGCACTTCCACCTGCTGCCGGACAAGCAGTGGCTGATCACCCCCGACCAGCGCGCGTTCGTCTCCTACGGCCTGCGTGGGCGCACCGCGGTCGCCCTCGGCGGGCCGGTGGGCGCACCGGACGCGCGCCGGGACGCAGGTGCGGCCTTCCTCGCGCTGTGCCGGCGCAACGGCTGGACGCCGGCCTTCCACCAGGTGTCGGAGGCCGAGCTCGCTCCCCTGCGCGAGCTGGGGCTGCAGGCCTACAAGATCGGCGAGACCGCGGTCGTGGACCCGGCCACCGCGCGGCTCGAGGGCCGGGCGCTCAAGCAGGTGCGCTCGGCGGTGCGCCGCTGCGAGCGGGCCGGGCTGCGGGTGGTCGAGCTGCCGCACCCGCTGACCGATCCCGACCTGGCCCGGCTGCGCGAGGTGTCCGACGTCTGGTCGGCGTCCGGTGGGCACCGCGAGCGCACGTTCACCCTCGGCCAGTTCGACGCCGACCAGCTGCGGGCGACCCCGGTGCTCGCCGTGGTCGACGCCGACGACCGGGTGCAGGCCTTCCTCAACCTGCTCCCCCGCTACCGCGGCGCCGAGCTCACCTTCGACCTCATGCGCCGCCGTCCGGACGCGGTCAACGGGGTGATGGAGCAGCTGTACGTGGCGGTCCTGGAGCGCGCCGCGCGCGAGGGTGCCACCGGCGTCGACCTGGGGCTCGCGCCGTTCTCCGGGCTGACCGGGCAGCCCGGCGCCCCGGCCCGGGTGATGCAGCTGCTCTACGCCCGCGGCGGGGCGCTGCTGAACTACGCGGGGCTGCGCACGTTCAAGGACAAGTGGGCCCCCCGGTGGGAGCCGCGCTACCTGGTCACCACCGGTGACGCGGCCCTGGCCCGGGTGGCCGTGGCGGTGGCCCGGCTCGGCGAGCTGCCGGACCCGCGGAGCCCCGGACGGCGGGTCCTGGCCCAGGTCCGCCGGCGCCCGGTGACCGCGGTGTTCCTGCTCCTCATGCTGTGGCTGGAGCTGGCCAGCACCTACGACCCGGCGGTGCACCGCCAGCTGCTCGCGGCGGCGGGCTCGTCGTGGGAGCTGCTCACCCGCGGGCAGCTGTGGCGGCTGGTCACCTCCCCGGTGGTGCAGTCCAGCCCCGGCCTCGCCTGGCTGAACCTGTTGCTCGGCCTCACCGCCTTCACCCTGGCCGAGCGCCGGTACGGCAGCCGGTGGACGGCGGTCGGGTTCTTCGCCGGCGACCTGATCGGCAGCATCCCCGTCCTGCTCGCCGTCCGCGTCCTGGCCGGGCTGGGGTCACCGGCCGCGCAGGAACAGCTGCACGCACTGGACGGCGGCAGCTCCGCCGGCACCTGGGCGCTGCTGGCCGCGGTCGCCTGGGGGCTGCCGGCGGGACGCTGGCGGCGCGGCGGGGTGGGGTTGGTCGCCGTCGTCCTGCTCACCACGCTGGGCATCCGGCCGGACATGGCCAACGTGCAGCACATCGCCTCGGCCGGCGGCATGCTCGCGCTGCTGGCGACGCGGGCCCGGTGGACGGTGGCGGGGCGGCCTCGGTGGCCGACCCGCACCGCCCGCGCGGCTCAGCGGGCGGTCGAGGCGGTGACGGTGAAGGCCGGGTTCCGGGCCACCTGACGGGTGGGGCCGACGAGCCGGGTCAGCGCCTGGCGGTGCGGCAGGTGGGAGTTGAAGACCGCCCACATCTCCCCGCCCGGGCGCAGTGCCCGCGCCGCTCCCTCGAACAACCGGTGCGCGACGGTCTCGTCGACGGCGACGCCGGAGTGGAACGGCGGGTTGCAGACCACCAGGTCCACGCTGCCCTCGGGGACGCTGCTCCCGGCGTCGTCCCGGGTGACCGTGACCCGGTCGCCGAGCCCGTTGGCCGCGACGGTGGCCCGGGCCGAGGCGACCGCGGCGGCCGACTGGTCGGTGGCCAGCACCCGCAGCCCGGGCCGGGCGGTGGCCAGCGCGGTGGCCAGGACGCCGGTGCCGCAGCCGAGGTCCAGCGCCGTCGCGGCGTCGGGCACGGCATCGGCGAGCACGGCGAGCAGCGCGTGGGTGCCCCGGTCGACCTTGACGCCGGCGAAGGCGGCGCCGTGCGCGCAGACGGTGAGGCCGAACTCGGCGTGCTCCCGGCACTGCGGGAACGTCGGCGTCGCCGCCGGCCGGGGCCCGCGGGCGATGAGCACCCGCGACTTCTGCCGGCCCAGCGAGGCCCGCACGTCGGTGAAGGAGTCGGCCAGGACGTCGTTCATCGCGCGGGTCATGTGCTTGACCCGCCCACCGACGAACAGCGTCACGTCGGGGTCGGCGTCGGCCGCGACCACCTCGGCGAGCTCGCGCAGGGCGTCGAGGCCCTTGGGGGCCTGGACCAACACGGTCGTGGCGCCGCGCACCAGCTCCGCGCCCAGCGGGAGCAGCCGGTAGCTGCCGGTGTGCCCGGTGCGCTCGGCGTTCGCCGCCAGCGCCAGCTCGCCGAGCAGCAGGTCGGTGGTCACCCGCGGCGCGACCGCGCCGTGCAGCGCGACCGCACCGAGGGTCAGCGCGCCGTGCGAGTCGTCGATGACGGCGACCCCGTCGGGGCGGGCGGCGATCGCCTCGGCCGCCTCGTCGAGCAGCAGCCGGTCGGTGGCGTCGACGGCGACGAGCTCGGGGGCCTCGACGTCCGGTGCACGGCGGAGCTGGGCGAAGAGGTCTGCTGCGGCATCGCTGGGGGTCACGCCGTCCACTCTGCCCGCGCGTCCCCCCGCACCGGTGCCCCGCCCCTCCCCCGGGTCGCCGCCGGCTCGACCGGGTCGATGGTGCGGCGCAGAAACGGCAGGGTGGGCAGGGCCGGGAACGGCACCCCCGGCACCGTCGTGGCGAGGGCGGCGGCCGGTCCGGCCAGGGCACCGACACGGGTCCCCAGGCCCGGCTGCGACCACCCCGGGCCACCTCGGCGGTGCACCTGCACCGACGCTGCCCCGGGTCCCCCGGCCTGACACCGTGCGGGGGACCCGGTGCCCGGCCCCGGGACGGCGTCCCGGGGCCAGGCGGTCAGCGGAGCGTGACCTGGCGGATCCGCGGCTCCCAGACGAGGGCGCCACGCTGGAAGTCGCTCCGCTGGCCCTCGGGGACGCCGTACTCGTCGCTGGTCGGGTAGCCGAGCCGACCCAGCTCCCAGCCCTGGGCCGCCCACCGGTTGCGGATCTCACCCTGGACCGAGTGCGCACCGGTCTGCGGCGTCCAGTAGATCGACGCCCCACCGGAACCGGAGAAGTGGTTGTACCGGCCCACCCGGTCCGGCGCCCCCTGCTCGTCGGTCACCGGGTAGCCCAGCGGCCCACGCTCCCAACCCTGCGCGGCCCACCGCTTCCGGATCTCACCCTGCACCGAGTGCGCCCCCGTCGCCGGCGTCCAGTAGATCGACGCCCCACCGACACCGGAGAAGTGGTTCATCCGGCCCACCCGGTCCGGCGCCCCCTGCTCGTCGGTCACCGGGTAGCCCAGCGGCCCGCGCTCCCAGCCCTGCGCGGCCCACCGGTCCCGGATCGCACCCTGGACCGAGTGCGCCCCCGTCGCCGGCGTCCAGTAGATCGACGCCCCACCGGAACCGGAGAAGTGGTTGTACCGGCCCACCCGGTCCGGGGTGGCGGTCTCGTCGGTCACCGGGTAGCCGAGCTGGCCCAGTGCGCCGCCCGAGGCGACCCAGCGGTCGCGGACCAGGCCCTGCACCGAGTGCGCACCGGTCTGCGGCGTCCAGTAGATCGACGCCCCGCCGACACCGGAGAAGTCGTTGTACCGACCCCTGCCGTCCGTGGTCGCCACCTCGTCGGTCACCGGGTAGCCCAGCGGCCCGCGCTCCCAGCCCTGTGCGATCCACCGGTCCCGGATCGCACCCTGGACCGAGTGCGCCCCCGTCGCCGGCGTCCAGTAGATCGACGCCCCACCGACACCGGAGAAGTGGTTGTACCGACCACCCCCGTCCGCGGTCGTGCCCTCGTCGGTCGTCGGGAAGCCGAGCGGGCCCGCCGGCCCGCCGGCCGCGAGGTAGGCCTGCGCGATCAGGCCCTGGACGACGTACGCCCCGGTGCCGGGCGACCAGCAGATGATGCCGTTGGTGTAGTCCTGGCACCTGCCGCCGGCGATGACGTACTGCGGGCGCAGCGCCTGACCGACGCCGATCCACGTGCCCTTGCCGGCACCGACCCGGACGGCCGCGGCGGCGATCGGGTCGTCGATGCCGTTGCCGGTCAACATGACCTTCTGCTCACCCCGGCCGTCGTTGCCGGTGAGCAGGTAGAAGAAGGCGGGACCACCGGCCTGGCCGATCGCGGTCGGGGCGAAGGTGACCGTCTGGTAGGCCGTCTCGCCCGGCGGGATGGTGAAGTTCTCCGACATCGGCTCGGTGGTCGTGAACACACCGGCCGGCGCCTTGGCCTTGGTGATGGTCAGGGCGATGTTGCCGGTGTTCTCCACGGGGAAGGACAGCGTCGAGCTCAGGCCGACCGGCACGTCGCCGAAGTCCAGCGAAGCCGGCAGCTCCAGGTGCGGCGCCCCGTCGACGGCGGTCGCCGAGATCGGCACCGTCACCGACCCGGCGTCGCTGGTCACCGTCAGGGCGTCGGACAGCGATCCGGCGGCGCCGGGCGTGAAGGTGAGCGCCACCGGGACCGATGCCTGAGGGGCCAGCTGCTGGCCGACCACCGGCAGCGACTCCGGCGCGACGGTGATGGCCGGGTCCGTCGGCACGGTGACGGCCTGGATGGTCACCGGGGCGGTCCCGGTGTTGACGACGTTGACCGTCTGCCGGCTGAGCGTCCCGGTCGGGACGTCGGTGAACGCCAGCTTCGCGGGCAGCGCGCCGAGGCCCGTCCGTGTGCCGAGGCCGTGCACGCCGATGCGCACGGTCTCCCCGGCGGCCGTCGTGAGCTCCAGCGTGCCGTCGGACTGCCCGGTCGTGGTGGGCCGGAAGGTCACCGGGACGTCGAGCGCGTCGCCCTTGACCAGCGCCCGGGGCAGGCCCAGGGCGCTCGGGTCGATGCTGAAGGGGGCCACCGCGGTGGCTCCGGTGATCGACACGTCGCGCGAGGCGGTCAGCCGGACCGTGGCGACGGAGCTGCCGCCGACCGGGGCGGAGCCCAGGTCGGTCGCGGTCGCACCGAGCGCCGCGGAGGTCGGCGCACCGAACCCGAACACCCGGCCGTCCCGGGTGCCGACGTACACACGCCCACCGTCGGTGGCCACGGAGGTGAACTTGGCCGCGGTGCCGATCGGCGCACTGAAGACCTGCTTGAGCTGGCCGTCGGCGTCCGGCATCGCACGGTAGGCCCGCACCTGGCCCTGCGACCCGTTGGCGGCGGCGGCGTAGCTCACCCAGATCAGCGCCGTCGAGGGGTCGGTGCCGGTGGACGTGACCACCGGGGAGCCGGACGTGTAGCCCAGTACGTCGGGGCTGGTGCCGATCGACGCGAGCGCGACACTGCCGTCCGGGCGTGCGGAGAGCTTGAACGCCCGGAGGTAGCCGTTGGCTGCGACGGTGTAGACGTAGCCGCCCTGCGGGGTGCCGAAGAAGGCCGGCTTGCCCCAGACGCCGCTGTAGGGACCGGCGCTGTCGAGGACCGCATCGGTGCCGTTCGGGCCCTGGCCCATCCCGCCCAGGTCGTCGCGGTCCAGCAGGCGCACGTGCCCGTCCTTGCCGACCTGGACCAGCAGGTGCGGGTGGAGAGGACTGCCGTAGCCGTCCGGGATGGCCAGCGGCGCGCCCGAGCCCAGGTCGGCGTCGTCCTGGTCGAGCTTCGCGTTGTCGAACGGGCTGAAGAAGTCGGTCGCGGCCAGGCTGCCGTCGCCCCCGACCTGCAGGCGGACGACGGACTCGGCCAGGGTCGACGGCGGCGTCTTCCCGGGGCCCTTGGCCGGCGAGATGCCGTTGCCGGTGGCGAACAGGATCTGCCCCGGCCCGTCGGAGACCAGGCCCCCGCCGGACTGCCAGATGCCGCCCTCGGCGTTGGCGTTGCCGGACTCCGTGGCCCACAAGGTGGTCTGCCGCCCGGACGTGGACACCCCCGCGACGTAGCCGACGAACGGGGCGTAGTCACAGTGGCTGGCGAAGCCCGCGTAGACGACGCCGTCGAGGAGCAGCAGCCCCGGGCGCTGCATCGCGGTCAAGGCGTTGAACGGCCGCGTCGGGTCGTTGGTGGGTGCCCCGCCGATCATCACCGGGAAGTTCGGCCGCTCGGCGCCGGTGACCGGGTCGAGGGCGTGCATCCACCAGTGCGGGACCTTCGCCGAGCCGCCGTCGTTCACCTTGGCGAGCGCGTAGACGCTGTCGGTGGCTGGGTCGTAGACGGGCGTGGACGTCACCCCGATGGTGGGGGCCAGGTCGCCGCAGCCCACCGTCGCAGACGGCCATGCCGGCCCGAGCGACCTGTCCCAGCGCTGGGCGCCGGTGACCCCGTCGAGGCCGTAGACGTGGTTGTTCTCCGTGGCGGCGACGACGGTGCCGTCGATGACCAGCGGATGGGCGTAGACCTGCCCGTCGACCGGCGTCGAGAAGAGCTGCCCGAACGCGGCGGACTCGACCGTGCTCGGCGCCAGGCCGGGCTCGACCGCGTCCCACCCGGTCCGCAGGTCGTCCACCGCCACCGTGGTCACGTCCGCCCGCGCCACGCCGACCGCGCCGGCCCCCAGCGCGAGCAGCGCGCTCGCCATGAGGACCCCCGCTCGGGCGGTCCGCCGCGGGCGGCCCCCTGTCACCCCGTCCCGGCGTCGTCCACCGGTCCACTCCTGCTCCGTCACCAACCGCTCCCCCGTGTCGACCTGCTCGCGCACTGCGCTGCCACGGCCGCACCCAGCGGACCGCAGCCCGCGCAGCAGACCAGCTCACGGGGCTGTCCACCAGGACGGCGCGACCCCCGTGACGAACTCGTCCTCCCCCGGCCCCCTCGCGTCACAGCAGCCTCGCCTGCCCCTGGGCGGCCGGCTCGGGTCGGCGGCCGGGCGATCGGGGCAGAGAGCTGGTCATGTGGCTCTTCCTCGACTGACCGGCCGGGCCCGCCTGCCCCGACCTCGGCGGGCCGCTCATGGCGAGGTCCCGCTGCGGCGTCCACAGTGGGACGCGACCCCGACGACCCCTCCCGAGGAGGACCCATGACCTCGCCCCGCCGCGCCCTGGTCGTCATCGACGTCCAGCAGCAGTACTTCTCCGGCCCGCTCGAGATCCGGTACCCGCCGCACGCGGAGTCCCTGTCCCGGATCGCGGCGGCCCTCGACGCCGCGAACCAGGCCCAGCTGCCGGTGGCGGTGCTCCAGCACACGTCCGGTGAGGGGGCGCCGGTGTTCGACCCGACGACCCCGGAGTGGCAGCTCCGCCCCGAGGTGGCCGAGCGCGTGCAGCCCGGCTCATTCCACGCGGAGAAGCAGTACGGCACCGTCTTCGCCGGTACCGGGCTGCTGGACTGGCTCCGGGAGCGGGACGTCGACACCCTCACCCTGGTCGGCTACATGACCAACAACTGCGTGCTGGCCTCCGCCGCCGAGGCCGAGACGCACGGGCTGTCGGTCGAGGTCCTCTCCGACGCCACCGGCGCCATCGGGATCTCCAACGAGGCCGGCTCGGTCGACGCCCGGACGGTGCACACGACGCTGCTGGCCCTGCTGGACTCGAACTGGGCCGCCGTCGCCGACACCGGGCAGTGGACCCGGGCGCTCACCGACGGGACGGCGCTGTCCGGGTCGAACCTGGTCGTCTCCGCCACCCGGGCCGCTGCCGGCTCCGCCGACTGACACCGCGCAGCCGCGAGCTCCCCCGGTTGCGCGGCCGCGGATCCGGGCAGAGGGCTGATCATGTGGCTCTTCCTCACCCGCCGGTTCCGCACCTGGGTCCTGCTGACCTTCATCGTCCCGCTCGCCAGCGGCCTGCTCCGCAAGCTCGGCCAGACCCTGGAGCGGCGCAACGGACCCACCTCGGTGAGCAACGGGCTGCTCAAGGCCGGTGCCCTCGGCGACCGCACCCGGGACCGGCTGCGCGGCGGCCGCAAGCGCCGCTGAGGTCATGGACCCCTCGACCACCCCGGACGCCGAGCGCCCGCAGCCACGGCAGCCTGCGCTGGAACAGCGTCCGGCCACCGGGGAGACCCGGGGCATCGCGCTGTTCTGCCACGGCGGCACCGTCACCAGCGTCGAGCCGCCCAAGGAGCGCGCCCTGTCGCTGGTGCGGATGCGCGCCATCGAGCACCACGTGCACGCGACCACCACCGACCGCGGCATCGCCACCGCCCTGCTCCGCTACCGCGTGGCCGGGTGGAACGGCGAGGCCGCCGACGCCCACGCCGACGTCGTCTGGGCGATCGCACAGCTGCGCGAGCAGCACGGCACCGACGTCCCGATCGTGCTGGTCGGGCACTCGATGGGCGGCCGGGCCGTGCTGCGCGCCGGCGGCGAGCCGTCGGTCACCGCGGTCTGCGCGCTGGCGCCGTGGACGCCGCCCGGTGAGCCGGTGATGCACCTGCGCGAGCAGACGGTGACGATCCTGCACGGCCGGGGCGACCGCTGGGTGCCGGCCCGGCTGTCGGCGGAGTTCGCGGTGCGGGCCCGCCGCGCCGGTGCCCGGGTCGCCCGGTTCACCGTCGTCGGCGGGCACGGCATGGTCCGCCGCTCCGGGGCCTGGCACGCCTTCGTCCGCGACGTCGTCCTGGCCGGCACCGGCCTGGAGCCGATGCGGCCCTCGATCGCCGAGGCGCTGCGCCAGCCGAGCCCCGAGGGCCTGGCCGTGCCGCTGTGACCGCTGCCCTCCGCGGGCGCCTGCCGGTCGTCGTGGTCGGCTGCCTCTTCACGGTGGTGATGCTCGGCGGCACCGTCCCGGCCCCGCTGTACCCGTTCTACGTCCGGTCGCTGGACCTCTCGCCGTTCCTGGTGACCGTCGTCTTCGCCGCCTACGCGGTGGGCACGCTCACCGCGCTGCTGCTCGGCGGTGGGCTCAGCGACCGGGTCGGCCGCCGGCCGGTGCTGGTCCTGGCCCTCGGCATCGCGGTGGTGAGCACCGTGCTGTTCCTGAGCTGGCAGACCCTGCCCGGCCTGCTGCTGGGCCGGGTCGCCTCCGGGCTGTCGGTCGGCCTGGTCACCGGGACGGCGACCGCCGCGCTGGCCGAGCTCCACCCCGACCGGCGGACGGCGACCACGCTGGCCACCGCGGCCAACATGGGCGGCCTGGGCCTGGGACCGGTGCTCTCCGGCGTGCTGGCCACCCACCTGCCGCACCCGACCAGCACCCCGTACTGGGCGTTCCTGCTGTTGCTCCTGCTGTCCGCGGCGGCACTGCTGACCGTGCCGGAGACCGGCCCGCAGACCGCCCGCAGCGTGGCCGAGGTGCGCCGGGCGGTCCGCCCCCAGCGGCTCGGTGTTCCACGTGCAACCCGCGCCCGGTTCGTCGCCGCGGCCACCGCCGGGTTCGTCGCCTTCGCCCTGCTCGGGCTGTTCACCTCGCTGACCAGCAGCTTCCTCGGCGCCGAGCTGGACGACCCCAGCCCGCAGCTGGTGGGCCTGACCATCGCGCTGGTGTTCGCCGCCGGTGTCGCCGGACAGCTGCTGGTCCGCCGGGTGGGCATCGACCGCACCGAGCTGCTCGGGCTGGCCCTGATGCCGGTCGGCGCGGCCCTGGTCGTCGCGGCGCTGGCGGCCGGCTCGCTCCCGCTGTTCCTGGCCGCCGCGGTGGTGGGCGGGGCCGGCATCGGCTTCTCCTTCCAGTCGGCGGTGTCCCGGGTAGGGGCGCTGGCGGGGCCGGCCGACCGGGCGGCGGTGACCTCGAGCTTCTTCGTGGTCGCCTACCTGGGCATCACCGTGCCGGTGCTCGGCGTCGGGGAGCTGGCCACCGCGACCGACCTCACCGAGGCCGCCCTCGCCCTCGCCGTGCTGGTGGTCGTGCTCGCGGCGGTCGGCGCCGTGCTGATCCTGCGCCAGCGCCGCGCAGCTCAGGAGAACAGCGCGCTGTAGCCGTTGAGGGCCGGCTGCCCGCCGAGGTGGGCGTAGAGCACGGTGGAGGACCGGTCGATCTCGCCGCGGCCGACCAGGTCGATCGTCGCGGCCATCGACTTCCCCTCGTAGACCGGGTCGGTGACCATGCCCTCGGTGCGGGCGGCCAGCTCCATCGCCGCGATGGTCGTCGCGTCCGGGATGCCGTAGACGCCCGCGTGGTAGCGCTCGTCGAGCTCCACGTCGTCGAGCGTGAGCTCCCGCTGGACGCCGATCGCAGCCGCCGTCCGCTGCGCGATCCGCAGCACCTGGTCGCGGGTCTCGGCGGGCTTGGCCGAGGCGTCGATGCCGAGCACCCGGCGCGGGCGGGCGCCCTGCTCCTCCAGCTGGGCGAACCCGGCGACCATGCCGGCCTGGGTGGAGCCGGTCACCGAGCAGACGACGACGGTGTCGAAGAAGACGCCGAGCTCGGCCTCCTGCGCGGCGACCTCATGCGCCCAGTTCGCGAAGCCGTGCCCACCGAGCGGGTGGTCCGAGGCGCCCGCCGGGATCGGGTAGGGCTTCCCGCCGCGCTCGGTGATCTCGCGGAGCGCGGTCTCCCAGCTCTCCTTGAACCCGATGCCGAACCCGGCCTTCATCAGCCGGACGTCGGCGCCGGCCAGCCGGCTGATGAGGATGTTGCCGACCTTGTCGTAGACGGCGTCGGGCCAGTCGACCCAGCTCTCCTGCACGAGCACGCACTTCAAGCCCACGTGCGCGGCGACGGCGGCGACCTGGCGGGTGTGGTTGCTCTGCACGCCACCGATCGAGACGAGGGTGTCGCAGCCCTGGGCCAGCGCGTCGGCGACCAGGTACTCGAGCTTGCGGGTCTTGTTGCCGCCGAACGCGATGCCGGAGTTCACGTCCTCGCGCTTGGCCCACACGGCCGCGCCGCCCAGGTGGGCGGTCAGCCGGTCCAGGCGGTGCACCGGGGAGGGGCCGAAGAGCAGCGGGTGGCGGGGGAAGTCGCCCAGGGAGGGTCGGGCGGTGTCAGGGACGGTCATCGGGGGTCTCCTCCAGCTCGGACAGCAGGGCGGTCCAGATCTCGGTCGTGGTGGCCACGGCGGCGGCGACGTCGCCGTCCGCGCAGGCGGTGATCAGCCGTTCGTGTGCGACGACCGACTCCCGGCCGTGCGCCGCGGCGAAGCGCTGCCGCTCCAACCGCCGGACGGCGGGGGTGAAGCGGTCGATCGTGGCGCGCACCGCGCCGTTGCCGCAGCGGTCCAGCAGGACCCCGTGCAGCTCGTCGTCGGCGGTGAGCGCCGCATCGAGGTCCCCGGCCGCGACGGCGGCGGCGAACCGGCCGTTGGCCGCCCGCATCGCTCCGACGTCGTCCGGGGTGACCGCGGCCGCGGCCTCGCCGGCCGCCAGCTCGTGCATCGCCCGGACCACCACGGCGGCGTCCCGCACCTGCTGCAGGACCAGCGGGGTCACCCGGGTGTGGCTCTGCGGCTTGCTCTCGACCAGCCCCTCGTCGGCCAGCCGGGCCAGCGCCGTGCGCACGGGGGCGACCGAGAGGCCCAGCCGCCCGGCCAGCTCGCTGTCCTTGAGCACCGCGCCGGGAGCCAGCTCACCGGTGACGATGGCCGACCGGATCACCGTGACGGCCTGGTCGCGCAGCAGCACGCGCGGGACGGGCTGGATCGGCATGCTGACATCTGACATGTCAGTTGGCTTCCCCGTCAACCCCTGCGTCCGCGCGCCGTCCGGATCGTTGCGGATCCCGGCAGCTCAGGCCCTCGTCCGGCGCCCGCGACGTCCGCACGATGAGCGGCATGAGCCTGGACTGGTCGACCTCCCCCGCCGACGCCGCCGCCCACTTCGCCCGCCGGCTGGCGGTGGAGACCGACGTCTCCGACGTGCACGCGGCCCTGGAGTCCGGCCGCCCGGGCTTCGTGCTGCTGGACAGCCGCAGCGCGGAGTCCTGGGCCCAGGGGCACGTCCCGGGTGCGGTGCACCTGCCGGGTCGTGAGGTGCCGGCGCGGGCGGTGACCGAGCTGGACCCCGCCGTCCCGGTGGTCACCTACTGCTGGGGCCCCGGGTGCAACGGCGCGACGCGGGCGGCGCTGGCGCTCGCCGAGCTCGGCTTCCGGGTGCGGGAGATGCTCGGCGGCTTCGAGTACTGGGCGCGCGAGGGGCTGCCGGTGGAGACCGCCGACGGCGTCGCGCGCGGGGACGTCGACCTGCTGACGGCGCCGGCCGCGGTGAGCTGCGGCTGCTGAGCCCTCAGTGGTCCCCGGTGCACTCCCGCTCGGGGAGGCTGGTGGCGGCCCACGTGGCGAGCTGCTCGAGGACCGGCCGCAGCGAGGCGCCGGCCTCGGTGAGCTGGTAGCTCACGGCCACCGGCGGACCCTCGTCGACGGTGCGCTGCACCAGCCCCGCCCGGGCCAGCTCGGTCAGCCGGTCGGACAGCACGGAGTCGCTGATCCCGACCACGGCCCGGCGGAGCCCGGTGAAGGTCGTCGGCCCCTCGGACAGGACCCCGATGATCATCCCGTTCCAGCGCTTGCCCAGGAAGCCGAAGGCGCGCACCAGGGCGCCGTCGCACGCCTTCGGCTCGTGCACCAGCTCCTGCGTCACCGGTCCATCGTAGGCCGCACCGTGTCGAGCTCGACACTCCTCTTTCCGAAGTGCTAACTTTCCCGAAGTTCTAGCAAACAGCTAGCTGCTTTCGATGGAGGAGCGCCACCATGTCCCTGTTCCGTCTCGACGCCAGCATCCGGGTCGACGGCTCGGCCAGCCGCGAGATCGCCGACATCGTCGAGCGGGAGTGGCGGGCGGGGAACCCCGATGCACCGGTCACCCGCCGGCACGTCGGCACCGAGCCGATCCCGGCCACCGCCTGGGGCGAGGCCGTGAGCGGGTCCTACCTGTCCGCCGACCAGCGCACCCCGGCCCAGACCGAGGCCGCCACCCTCGCCGCCACGCTGGCCGACGAGCTCGCCGACGCCGAGGCGCTGCTGTTCGCCGTCCCGCTGTACAACTTCGGGGTCTCGCAGCACATGAAGAGCTACGTGGACCTGGTCATCTGCGACCCCCGCTTCGGCCCGCGCGCCGAGGCCCCGACCACCGGCAAGCCCGCGGTGCTGGTCACCGTCCGCGGGGGCAACTACAGCGCCGGCACCCCCCGAGAGGGCTGGGACCACGCCACCAGCTGGATGCGCCGCATCCTCGAGGACGTGTGGGGCATGGACCTGCGCGTCGTCGAGCGCGACTTCACCCTGGTCGGCGTCAACCCGGCGCTGGACTCCTTCACCGAGATGGCCGCCGAGCTCAAGGCGACCGCCGAGCGCGAGGCCGCCGAGCACGGCCGCCTGCTCACCACCGCCCGCGCCGCCGCCTGACGACGCTGATGGAGTCCCAGCGCTCGGAAGACGCAGCGCTGGGACTCCATCAAGAGTCGCGGGATACGGTCCGCCGGGTGACGAGCGAGCCGACGCGTGAACGCACCTACAGCTGGGGCGACCCGATGGCCTCCGTCGAGGCGGCCAGGACGTCCTCGGGCATCGAGGTGCTGCGGGCCATGGCGGCCGGGGAGCTCCCCGCCCCGCCGGTCGTCGCGACCCTCGGCTTCGAGCTCGAGTCGGTGGAGGAGGGCCGGGTGGTCTTCGCCGTCGAGCCGGCCGAGTACCACTACAACCCGATCGGCTCGGTGCACGGCGGCGTCTACGCCACCCTGCTGGACTCCGCGACCGGCTGCGCCGTGCACTCGAGGCTGCCCGCCGGCGTCGGCTACACCAGCCTGGACCTGACGGTGAAGTTCATCCGCCCGATCACCGTCGACACCGGTCGGGTGCGCTGCACCGGCACGGTGACCCACCTGGGCAGCCGGACGGCGCTGGCCGAGGCCGTCCTGCACGACGGGTCCGACCGCCTGCTGGCCACCGCGATCAGCAGCATCCTGCTCCTCCGGCCCTGAACGCCGGACGCCGTCCGTGCGCGGTGGACGCGCGGCGGACGGCACCCGTCAGCGCGGGCGTCGTCCGTCAGCCGCGGACGGCGGCCGTCAGCGGCGTGCGGCGTGCGTGAGGTCTGCGAACTCGTGGCGTCCCGGGCCGGGATGCCACGAGAGCGCAGAGCTCGGCGTCGCCGTCAGGCGGGGACGCTGACCCCGACGCCGCCGCGGGTGTCCGCGCCGTAGCGGGCGATCTCCCCGGCGAGGTCCAGCGCCCGGGTGGTCGCGCCCTGGGCCTCGATCTCGGGGGTGATCAGGTCGGCCGGCAGCAGCCAGGAGACCTCGAACTCGATGCCGTCGGGGTCCTGGGCGTAGAGCGCCTTGGTGGTGGCGTGGTCCGAGGCCCCGGTCAGGGCGCCGACCTCGGCCAGCGCGCCTCGGACCCGGGCCAGCTCGGCGAGGGTGTCGACCTCCCAGGCCAGGTGGTAGAGCCCGACGGTGCTTCGCCCGGCACCCGAGGGCCCGGCCTGCTCCCCCACCGCGAACAGCCCGAGGTCGTGGTCGTTGGTCGACCCCTCGGCCTGCAGGAACACCGCCCGGCCGGGCATCTCCACCTTCACCCGGAAGCCGAGGACGTCGCGGTAGAAGGCGGCGCTGCGGTCGACGTCGCGGACGAAGAGGACGGCGTGGTTGAGGCGCTGGACGGGCATCGCGGGCTCCTGCTGGTCGGTGGGGACCCCAGTCTGCGCCAACGTGCTTGAGACTTCAAGTACCTGCGTCGGGCGGTCAGGTCCTCGCCCGGGGGCGCACGGCGCGCGCGACCCCGGCGGCCAGGGAGCGGCGACCGGCCGGCGGCAGCGCCCGGGCGACCCGCAGCATCGTGGCCGCGACCGCCGAGGGCGGGGAGCCGGTGTCGAGGTAGGCGGCCCACGCCGGCCCCGGCAGGGTGAAGAAGGTGCCGAAGAAGGCGTCGGTCTGCTCCTCGTCGAGCCCGAGCAGCACCTCCCGGCCCAGCCCGAGCAGGCCCAGGGTCGCTCGCCTCCGGGCGCCGCGCACCAGCGCCCGCACCGCAGCGGCGTCGGCCCCGGCCAGCACGGCGTCGGCGACGGCGCCGCCGGTGCGCAGCGACGCCGCCACGCTGTACCCGGTCGCCGGGTGGACCAGGCCGGCCGCGGCCCCGACCGGGACGCCGGCCCCGCGCCGGGCCGAGGCGTCGAGCGGGATCGCCACCCGCTCCGGCTCCGCGGCGGTGCGCAGACCGGCCTCGTGCATCAGCCGGTGCAGCCGGTCGCGCAGCTGCGGCAGCGGCACGGGCGGGCGGGCCGCCAGCGACGTGGCCTCCAGCAGGGTCGTGCCGTCGTCCAGGCCCATCCCGTAGAGGAACGCGGGCGCCTGCGGCGTGCCGGGCTCCCGGAGGGCCACCCAGTCCATGAGCAGTGCGCTCCCGGCGGGGACCAGGTCCGTGACGTCGCCGGTGACCCGCTCGCCCCAGGCCCGCTGCTGGGCGCTGCCCGGCCCGCCGCCCCGCGCGTCGACGACCAGCCCGGCGGTCAGCGTCGTCCCGTCGGCCAGCGTGACCCGCTGGCCGCCGGCGTCCGGCCGGACGCCGGTGACGCTGCCGGTGACGGTCCGGCCGCCGCCGGAGAGCTGGTCGAGCAGGAGTCCGTGGACGACGTCGTTGTGCAGGCGGGCGTACCCGCGGCCGAGGTCCCGCCGGCCGGCGGCGCTGCGCACCACGGTGGCCGGGTACCGGTGGCCCAGCGCCGGGCCGGCCGCCCGGCCGAGCAGGGCCGTGGTCACCGCGTCGAGCTCGTCGGCCCACAGGCCGTAGGTCTGCTGCCAGGGCCGCAGGTGCGGCGCGACCAGCACGACCCGCAGGCCGCGGGTGGCGCACGCGGCGGCGACCGCGAGCCCGGCGGGCCCGGCACCGGCGACGACGACGTCCCAGCGCTGGCGGGGGCTCGTCGTCGCGGTCATGTCGGGTACAGGAGAGCACGGCGACCGGTCGGCCGATCGCCCACGGGCTGCCCGGTCACGCCTCGGCCGGGCGGGCCTGGTCCCCCGGGTGGCAGCGAACCGCCAGGAGGGCGATGTCGTCCTCACGACCGTCGCCGTTGCGGCTCACCACGGTGTCCAGCAGCTGGTCCAGGGGGAGGTGGGAGTACTCGCCGAGGGTGCGGCGCAGCATGGCGGTGCCCAGGTCGATGTCGGAGCCCCAGTCACGGTGCTCGATCACCCCGTCGGTGTGCAGCAGGACGGTGTCCCCGGGCGCGAGCTCGACGGTCCAGTCGTGTCGGGACCGGCCGGGGTCCACGCCCACCAGCAGGTCGGGGCGGCGGTCCAGCAGCGTCGTCGTACCGTCGGTGTGCAGCAGCACCGGCGGCGGGTGGCCGGCGTTGGACCAGCGCAGCAGCCGGGTGCCGGCGGCGTCCTGCTCGATGCGGGCCAGCACGATCGTGGCCAGCCCGGCGACGTCCAGCCCGGTCATCGCCCGGTCCAGGCGGCCCAGCGTCTGGGAGGGCTCCTCGCCGCGGTCGTAGGCGAAGGCGCGCAGCAGCGTGCGCAGCTGGCCCATCGTGGCCGCGGCCGCCATGTCGTGGCCGGTGACGTCGCCGATGGCCAGCACCGTGGCGCCGTCGGCGGTGCGGAAGGCGTCGTACCAGTCACCGCCCACCTGGTCGCCGACGTGGGAGGGCAGGTAGCGGGCGCGGATCTCGAGGTCGTCGGCCTCGGGCAGGTGGGTGAGCATCGCCTGCTGCAGCGTCTCGGCGACCGTGCGCCGCTCGGCCAGCGACACCTCGGCGCGCGCCTGGGCGGTGGCCGCGCGCACCGCCGCCTCGGTGGCCCGGGCGCGCAGCGTGCGCAGCTGCAGCTCCGAGCTGCAGGCGTCGGCGAGGTCCTGCAGCACCGCGACCTCGGGGTCGGTCCACTCCCGCGGACGGCCGTCGATCGCGCACAGCGACCCGACGACCTCGCCCTCGGCACCGACCAGCGGGACGCCGAGGTAGGCGACCACGTCCAGGTCGCGGATCGCCAGGTTCTCCCACACCAGCGGGTCGAGCCGGGCATCGGCGATCGCCAGCGGCGCCCGGGTGCGGACGACGTGCTGGCAGAAGCTGTGCGACAGCGGGGTCCGGCGGCTGCGCTGCCAGGGCTCGGGAAGCCCGAGCGCGCCGGGGAAGACCTGCTCGTCGGCGGAGACGAAGGACACCAGGGCCACCGGCACGCCCAGCATCTGCCGGGCCAGCCGGGCGAACCGCTCGAAGGCCGGGTCCGGGGCCGCCGTGACCGTCTCCGGCAGCGACGACGGGAGCGAGCCCACCACCACGTCGTCCACGGCCGCCCCCTCCCCTGCTGTCGATCGACCGTCGGGCACGCTACCCGCGCCGTGTGACAGCGGAGGTGCTCCGGCGTACGGCCGCCCGACCGCCCCCCGCGTGGTCTCATCGGGAGGTGAGCACACCCCCCGTCGTCCGGCTCGCCACGCGCGCCGACGTCCCCCGCATGGCCGCCACGCTGTCGCAGGCCTACCCCGACTACCGGTGGACGTCGTGGGCGCTGCCGGAGGACGGGCGCACCCAGCGGCTGTCGCGGTGGGCGGAGCTGTGGGGCGGGCTGGTGCCGGTGCTGGCCGGGACGGCATGGGTGACCGACGACGTCAGCGCGGTGGCCGCGTGGGTCGCCCCCGACGCCGGGGAGCCGGGCGCGGACCTGCAGGCGGTCATCGACCGCGACCTGCCCCGGGTGTTCGGGGCCCGGCAGCCGGTGGTGCTGGCCAGCCAGCGGCTCGGCGCCCTCGGCCGGCCGGACGAGCCGCACTGGTGGCTGCACGCGGTGGGCACCCGCCCGGCCGCCCGGCACGCCGGCCTGGGTGCTGCGGTCCTGCAGCCGGTGCTGGACCGCTGCGACGCCGCGGGCGTGCCGGCCGCCGCGACGGTCTACACGTCCACCGTCGTCCGCTGGCTGCAGCGGTCGGGCTTCGCCGTCACCCACGCCACCCGGACGGCGGTCGACCACGAGCTGCCGGTCTGGACCCTGGTGCGCCAGCCGGCCCGCTCAGCTCAGTAGGTGCGGCCGGACATCGACGACCACAGCGCGCGGCCGTTGGCGGCGTAGACCACGAGGTTGCCGTCGTCCTGCACCGTCAGCCGGACGTCGCGCTGACCCCAGGTGCGTGAGTCCCACAGCGGCCGCTTCCCCGGCGCGACCAGCACCGCGTTGCCGTCGATCTGCAGGCTCAGCCGGCTGCGCAGGCCGTTCCAGGTGTTGGTGCTCCAGCGCGCCTGCCGGCCGGGTGCGTAGAGCACCAGGTTGCCGTCGGCCTGCATGACCACCGTGTACCGGCCGTCACGGGACACCAGCGACTGGTCGGTCGTGAGCTGCTGGGTGGCCCACAGGGTGTCGCGCGGCGCACCGACTCCGCGGTCCCAGCCCGACGACCACAGCGGCTCGCCACGGACGCTGTAGAGCACCAGGTTGCCGTCGTCCTGGAGCGCCAGGCGCGCACCGGGGTTGCCCCAGGTCCCGGAGTCCCAGACCGGGGCCCGGAACTCGTTGTAGACGACCACGTTGCCGTCGGCCTGCACCACCATCCGCCGGCCGGCCCCTGCGTAGGACCTCGCGTCCCACACCGGTCGCCGACCGGGTGCGTAGACGACCAGGTTGCCGTCGGGCTGCATCACCAGGGTGTAGCGGCCGTTGCGGGACACGATCGAGCGGTCGGTCGTCAGCTGCTGGGTGCCCCACATGGTGTCCCGGACGACTCCGGCACCCCGGTCCCAGCCGGTGGACCACAGCGCAGCGCCGTCCGCTGCGTAGAGCACGAGGTTGCCGTCGTCCTGCATGGCGAGCCGCGATCGGGGGTTGCCCGCCGTCCCCGAGTCCCACAGGGACCAGCCCAGGGCGTCGAACACCACGAGGTCGCCGTCGTCCCGCAGCTCCACCCTCGTGTCGCGGCCGCGCCACGTACGGCTGTCCCACAACGGGCGGGTGCCGTCCGCGTAGACGACGAAGTTGCCGTCGTCCTGCATGACGGCGGAGTAGCGCCCGTCCGGGGAACGGATCTCGGCGCCATCGGACAGCGCGTGGCCGGCCGGCATCTCGCCCATCCAGTACGGCCGGTACCTCAGCAGTGCCGCGGCCCCGCTGCCGAACCGGTTGGTGGCGTAGACGTGGAACTGCTCTTCGGCGCCGGTCGGCAGGTCGTCGAGGTCGACCCAGTAGCGGCCGGGACCCTCTGGTCCCGGCACCCACGACGCCGTGTCGATCTCCCGCCACTCATCGGCCATGTAGGCCGAGAAGTGGTAGCGCGAGGGCTCGGCACCGTTCCCGTCGGCCGCCAGCCAGGACAGCCGGACGGTGCCGCCCGGGAGCTGGCTCGCCACCAGGTCCTCCGGGAGCCCCGGGGTCCCGGGCGTCGCCATGGACGTCGAGCCCTGGCAGTCCCGGCTGCGTCCCTCGGCGTTGACAGCACAGACGCTCGCCCAGTAGCTCAGGCCGTTGGTCAGCCCGTCGAACGTCACGGTGCGGAGGGCGCCGGGAACGGTGGTCGTGGTGGCCAGGGTCCCCGTGGCACCCCAGTCGACCACGTACCCGGTGATCGGGGAGCCGCCGTCCCGGGCGGCCTCCCAGGTCACCGTGATCGACCCGTTCCCGGACGTCATCGTCACGCTGGCGGGCGGGCTGGGCACCGTGGCGGCGAGCGCACGCGGTGCGCCGACGAGGGCGGCGAGCAACGCGAGGGCGATGAGCAGCGTCGTCGAGACGACCCTCCTGCGTGCTCCGACCACCGTCATGACCTCTCCCCCGTCGCCGCGATGCATCCGGGTGCGGGGTGCCGTACCAGGGATCGCTGGGCGTGGGCACATGCTGCCGGACCCCGGCCCCCAGCGGAGAGGGGGAGCTCCGAATCCTGCTCAGTCGCCCCACGCGCCCCACCAGACCTGACCCCGGGGGGCCACGGACCGGCACCGGGAGGACGACGGAGCTGGGGATGACCGAGGTGTCCGGTTCCGACCTGAGGAGACCTCGTGCCCGAGTACACCCTGCCCGACCTGCCCTACGACTACAGCGCCCTCGAGCCGCACATCAGCGGCCGGATCATGGAGCTGCACCACGACAAGCACCACGCCACCTACGTGGCCGGTGCCAACACCGCGCTGGAGAAGCTCGCCGACGCCCGGTCGACCGGCGACTTCGCCACGGTCAACCTGCACGAGAAGAACCTGGCCTTCAACCTGGCCGGGCACGTCAACCACTCGGTGTTCTGGCCGAACATGACCCCCGACGGCGCCGGCCGCCCCGACGGCGAGATCGCCGCGGCGATCGACGACCAGTTCGGCGGCTTCGACGGCTTCCAGGGCCACTTCACCGCCACCGCGATGGGCGTGCAGGGCTCCGGCTGGGCCGCGCTGACCTGGGACTCCGTGGGCCAGAAGCTGCTGATCAACCAGCTCTACGACCACCAGGGCAACCTCGCCGCCGGCCTCGTGCCGCTGCTGATGCTCGACATGTGGGAGCACTCGTTCTACCTGGACTACCAGAACGTGAAGGCCGACTACGTCAAGGCCTGGTGGAACGTCGTCAACTGGGCCGACGTGCAGCAGCGCCTCACCACCGCCCGGACGGCGACCAGCGGTCTGATCGTCCCGGCCTGACCGCCTCGGGGCACGGGCGGGCGCCGACCCGTCCGTGCCCCGGCCGCAGGTGAGCCCGCACCAGCCCACCATGCCCGGAGCAGCGGCGGCTTCCGGTGATCACCTCGGGTCGGTGGGTGGTCATCGCGCACGGATGACCACCACCGACCCGAGGTGATCACCACAGCGCCCCGGCCGCAGGCGAGGCTCGCCTGACCCCCGGGGGCCACAGGTCGGCCCCGATGGCCCCCGCGTGCCGGGCAGGACAGGAGTGCAACCCCGATCCCCCAGCCCGGGAGGGCCCGTGTACCTGTCGAAGACCGAGGCCGCCGTCCTCCCCAGCACGCTGCCCCGCCCGGCCCGGCGCAGCAGGCGCCGCACCTGGGCGATGCTGGGCCCGGCGTTCGTCGCCGCCGTCGCCTACGTCGACCCCGGCAACTTCGCCACCAACTTCTCCGGTGGCGCCTCCTTCGGCTACACGCTGCTGTGGGTGATCGTCGCGGCCAACCTGATGGCGATGCTGATCCAGTCGCTGACCGCCAAGCTCGGACTGGCCACCGGCCGCGACCTGGCCAGCCTCTGCCGGGAACGGCTCCCCCGCCCGGTCGTCTGGGGCCTGTGGGCACAGGCCGAGGCCGTCGCCATCGCCACCGACCTGGCCGAGATCGTCGGCGGCGCCGTCGCGCTGAACCTGCTCTTCGGCGTCCCGCTGCCGATCGGCGGGCTGATCACCGCCGTGGTCGCGTTCGTGCTGCTGGCCTTCCAGTCGCGGGGGCACCGGCCGTTCGAGCGGGTCATCACCGGGCTGCTGCTGGTCATCGGCGGCGGGTTCGCCTACACGCTGGTCGGCTCCGGCGTGGACATGGGCGGCGTCGCCACCGGCATGGTGCCCAGCTTCTCCGGGCAGGACAGCCTGCTGCTGGCCACCGGCATCCTGGGCGCCACGGTCATGCCGCACGTCATCTACGTGCACTCCGCGCTCACCCCGGGCCGCTACGGCGACGCGGTCACCGCCGGGCGGACGGCGCAGGGGCGCGGCCGGCTGCTGCGGGCACAGCGGCTGGACGTGCTGCTGGCCATGGGACTGGCCGGCCTGGTCAACGCCGCCATGCTCATCATCGCCGCCCAGCTGTTCACCGGGGACTCCTCGATCACCTCGCTGGAGAGCGTGCACGCCGGCCTCGGCGACCAGCTGGGCACCGGCGCCGCCCTGGCCTTCGCCCTGGCGCTGCTGGCGTCGGGGTTCGCCGCCTCCTCCGTCGGCACCCACGCCGGGCAGGTCGTGATGGCCGGGTTCCTGCGCAGGCACATCCCGGTGCTCGCCCGCCGGCTGATCACCCTGGCCCCCGCACTGCTGGTGCTCGGCCTGGGCGGGGACCCGACGACGGCGCTGGTCTGGTCGCAGGTGGTGCTGTGCTTCGGCATCCCGTTCGCGCTGGTGCCGCTGCTGTGGCTCACCTCGCGCAAGGACCTGATGGGCGGCTGGGTCAACCGCCGGGTCACCACGCTCACCGGCTCGCTGGTCGCCGCGCTGATCATCGGCCTCAACGGCTACCTGCTCACGAGCACCGTCCTCGGCTGACCGATGAGAAGGTGGGCCACCCACCGTCTCAACGGGTGACGTGACCGGCGCCGGCCGGTCCTGACGCTGAGGAGCACCGCCATGGGCGCGATCAAGGTCCACGAGTTCACCACCGTCGACGGCGTGGTCGACGTCCCGATGTGGACGATGTCCTTCGGGTTCCCCGACGACCTGTCGGCCTCGATCGGCGAGCTGACCGGGTCGGCGACCGGCATCCTGCTGGGCCGCACGACCTTCGAGATGTTCGCCCCGGCCTGGTCGACCCGCACCGTCGCCGACGACCCGGGCGCCCCCTTCTTCAACGACACCCGCAAGCACGTCGTGAGCTCGACGCTGACCGACGCCGAGTCGGTCTGGCGGAACTCCACCGTGCTCGGCGGCTACGACGCCGACCGCGTCCGGGCGCTGAAGGACGAGACGGACGGCGACCTCTACGTCAGCGGCAGCGCCACCCTGGTGCGGGCGCTGCTGGCCGACGGGCTGGTCGACGAGCTGCACCTCTACGTCTACCCGGTCGCCGTGGGCACCGGCATCCGGCTGTTCCCCGAGGGGACGGCGCAGACGCTGGCCCTGCTGGGCGCGCAGCCGCTGAGCAACGGCGTCGTGCACCTGACCTACGGGCCCGCCGCCGGCTGACCCGTGCGCCGCCGGGCTCCTGGGAGCAGGAGCCCGGCGGACCGCTCAGTCGGTGCCGGACTCCATCGCGGCGCGGTCGAGCAGCTCGTCGTGGGCGGAGATGCCACCGCGGGAGGCGATGGCCTCGGCCCCGCCGGCCTGCGAGGCGTCGATCAGCCCGGTGGACGCGGCCTGCGCCGCACCGATCGCGGTCGGGGTCGCGCCGCCGACCATGCCCATCGCGGCGTACTGCTCCAACTTGGCGCGGGAGTCGGCGATGTCCAGGTTGCGCATGGTGAGCTGGCCGATCCGGTCGACCGGGCCGAACGCGGAGTCCACGGTGCGCTCCATGGACAGCTTGTCCGGGTGGTAGCTGAACGCCGGGCCGGAGGTCTGCAGCACCGAGTAGTCCTCACCGCGGCGCAGCCGCAGCGTCACCTCGCCGGTGACCGCCATGCCGACCCAGCGCTGCAGCGACTCGCGCAGCATCATCGCCTGCGGGTCCAGCCAGCGGCCCTCGTACATCAGGCGGCCCAGCCGGCGGCCCTCGTTGTGGTAGTTGGCGATCGTGTCCTCGTTGTGGATGGCGTTGACCAGCCGCTCGTAGGCGGCGTGCAGCAGCGCCATCCCCGGCGCCTCGTAGATGCCCCGGCTCTTGGCCTCGATGATCCGGTTCTCGATCTGGTCGCTCATGCCCAGACCGTGCCGGCCGCCGATGGCGTTGGCCTCCAGCACCAGGTCGACCGGGGAGGCGAACTCCTGCCCGTTGATCGTGACCGGCCGGCCGTACTCGAAGCCGATCGTCACGTCCTCGGTGGCGATCTCGACCTCGGGGTCCCAGAAGCGGACGCCCATGATGGGCTGGACCATCTCGACGCTGGCGTCCAGGTGCTCCAGGGCCTTGGCCTCGTGGGTGGCGCCCCAGATGTTGGCGTCGGTGGAGTAGGCCTTCTCCGCGCTGTCCCGGTAGGGCAGGCCGTGGGCGACCAGCCACTCCGACATCTCCTTGCGGCCGCCGAGCTCGGTGACGAAGTCGGCGTCCAGCCAGGGCTTGTAGATCCGCAGCGAGGGGTTGGCCAGCAGGCCGTACCGGTAGAACCGCTCGATGTCGTTGCCCTTGTAGGTCGACCCGTCGCCCCAGATCTGGACGCCGTCCTCGAGCATGGCGCGCACCAGCAGGGTGCCGGTGACCGCGCGGCCCAGCGGGGTGGTGTTGAAGTAGCTGCGGCCACCCGACCGGATGTGGAAGGCACCGCAGGTCAGCGCGGCCAGGCCCTCCTCGACCAGCGCGGCGCGGCAGTCGACCAGCCGGGCGATCTCGGCGCCGTAGGTCGTGGCGCGGCCGGGCACCGAGCCGATGTCGGGCTCGTCGGCCTGGCCGATGTCGGCGGTGTAGGTGCAGGGCACCGCGCCCTTGTCGCGCATCCAGGCGACCGCGACGGAGGTGTCGAGACCCCCGGAGAAGGCGATGCCGACGCGTTCGCCGACGGGCAGAGAGGTCAGGACCTTGGACACGACAGCGATTATTCACTGCGCTGCATTTTCATGCAAAGCCGGGGTCGCAGGCCGCCGTCCTCAGGGTGCGGGCGCCTCGCCGGCCTCGGCGAACAGCGGGAAGGCGGCCTGGACGCCGGCCTGCTCCAGGGCGGCGTCCGGGCTGCCCGCGGCGTCGGCGGCGGGCGGGGCGACCAGCACGTCGAGGCCGTCGCCCTCGGGGCGGTCGCGGGCGCTGGTGACCAGGCCGGGGTGCTCGGCCAGCAGCCGCGCTGCCTCGGCACGCAGGTCGGCGGGCCGGAACTCGGTCTGCGCGACGGTCAGCTCGAAGCCCTGCGCACCGTCGAGCACCCGCTGCACCGCGGCCGGCGGCTCGCCGAACCAGCGCACGGTCAGCCGCGTGCGGTCCAGGCTGATGCCGGGGGTGCCGTACTCCGGGGCGTCGCCGGCGGCCGCGGACAGCCGCTCCAGCAGGTCGTAGATCGCCGTCGGCCCACCCGGGTAGACGACGAACTCGCCTCGCCCGGGCCGACCGGCGGGTGCGGACCTGCCACGTGCTGCCATGCCCCCATCCTCCACGCTGAGGGGATGGAGCTGGACGGAGCACGCATCTGGGTCACCGGCGCCTCGACCGGGATCGGCGCCGCGCTGGCCCGCGAGCTGGCCGACCGCGGCGCCCGGGTGGCGATCAGCGCCCGCAGCGCCGACCAGCTGGCCGAGGTGGCCGCGGGCCGGATGGCCGTGGTCCCGGTCGACGTCACCGACCGGGCGGCCACCGTCGCCGCCGGCCGGGCGGTGCGCGAGGCGCTGGGCGGCCTGGACGTCGCGGTGCTCAACGCCGGCACCTGGTCGGCGTTCCACGTGGAACCGTGGGACTCCCAGCTGTTCGCCGACCACCTGCAGGTCAACGTCATGGGTGCGGTGCACACGATGGAGGCCGTCGTCCCGCAGATGACCGCCGCGGGGTCCGGCCGCATCGTCGGCGTCGCCTCGGTGGCCGGGTACCGCGGCATGCCCGGCTCGGAGGCCTACAGCGCGGGCAAGGCAGCGCTGATCAACCTGCTGGAGAGCCTGCGCGGGTCGCTGGCGCCGCGCGGCATCGTCGTCCAGACCGTCAACCCGGGCTTCGTCGCCACCCGGATGACCGACCGCAACCGGTTCCCGATGCCGTTCAAGGTCCCGGTCGAGGACGCCGCGCGCACCATCGCCGACGGCATCGCCCGCGACCGCGCCGAGATCGTCTTCCCGCTGCCGATGGCCGTGCTGATGAAGGTCGTCAGGGTGCTGCCGATCCGGACCTGGACGGCGCTGACCGCGGCGATGGCCCGGCGCGGGCTGCACGGCGGGCCGGAGCGCCGGCAGGGCTGAGCCGCCCCGCCGACCGGCGGGCCGCACCGGCTGGCGGCGGACCGGTCGGGCAGGTGGCTCGACCCGCGGGGACGCGTCGTCGGTCTAGGCTCCTGCCACACACACGACAGGGGAGCGCCTCGGCGCTGAGAGTGCGGGCAACCGCAGACCCTCGAACCTGATCCGGGTCATGCCGGCGCAGGGAGTCTGGAGGAGCACCATGGCCGAGAAGGCCGTCCGACCGCTCGACGCTGCCCCCGGGACGTCGTCCTGGCGCACCGTCGACATCATCGTCACCGCCGTGCTGGGCGTCGCCTTCGGCGTCGTCTTCTGGCTGTGGTCGCTGCTCTACACCGCCACCGGCCCGGCGTTCGCCGGCTTCCCGCCCAGCCAGGCCGCCCTCTACGGCGTCTGGCTGGTGGCCGCGGTGGTCGCGCCGCTGATCGTGCGCAAGCCGGGTGCCGCGGTGTTCGCCGAGCTCATCGGTGCCACCGTCGAGGCGCTGCTCGGCTCGCACTTCGGCAGCACCGTGATCCTGTACGGCCTGCTCCAGGGCCTGGCCGCCGAGCTGGGCTTCGCCGCGTTCCGCTACCGCCGCTCCGGCTGGCCGCAGGCGCTCCTGGCCGCGGCACTGGCCGGGCTGGCCGCCGCCCTGCTGGACTTCCACTTCTACTACCCGGACTGGACCGCCGGCTGGAAGACGGTCTACCTGGCGCTGGTCGTGGGCAGCACGGTGCTCATCGCCGGGATCGGCGGCATGGCGCTGACCCGCGCCCTGCGGGCCAGCGGCGCACTGTCCTCGTTCGCCGCCGGCCGCACCCGCGTGTGACGGCCCCAGCCGCAGTGCGGCTGGCCGGCTGGGGGTTCCGGCACGCGACGCGGAAGGCGTGGGCGGTGCGGGACGTCGACCTGACGGTGGCCCCCGGTGAGCGCGTGCTGCTCACCGGGGCCTCCGGCTCGGGCAAGTCGACGCTGCTCCGGGCGCTGGCCGGTCTGCTGGACCCCGAGACCGGCGACCCCGCCGGCGAGCTGACCGTCGACGGTGCCGTGCCCGACCGGCGCCGGCAGCGGGTCGGCATGGTGTTCCAGGACCCGGACTCCCAGCTGGTGATGATCCGGGCCGGGGACGACGTGGCCTTCGGCCTGGAGAACACCGGCACCCCGCCGGCCCAGATCTGGCCCGCGGTCGACGCGGCACTGGACGCCGTCGGCTTCGACCTCGGCCGGGACCGGGCGACCGCGGCGCTGTCCGGCGGGCAGAAGCAGCGGCTGGTGCTGGCCGGGGCGCTGGCCGCCCGGCCGGGGCTGCTCCTGCTCGACGAGCCGACCGCCCAGCTCGACCCCGACGGCGCCGCGCAGGTGCGCACCGCGGTGCTCCGCGCGGTCGCCGCCCGGGACGCCACGCTGGTCGTGGTCGACCACGACGTCGAGTCGTGGCTGCCGCTGGTGGACCGGGTGGTCGAGCTGCTGCCCGGCGGCGGCACCGTCGAGCACGGCCCCGACTGGCGGCCGGCGCCCCCGCGGCTGCCCCTGCGGCAGCAGCACGCCCCCGGCGAGCAGCTGCTGGCCGCCGAGGCCGCGGGCTACACCCACCGCGGCAGCGACTCCCCCGGGCTGCTGCCCACCGACGTCGTCCTGACCGCGGGCCGGACGCTGGCCGTCACCGGCCCCAACGGCACCGGCAAGTCCACGCTGGCGCTGCTGCTGGCCGGGCTGCGGGCGCCGACCACCGGCCGGGTTACCGCCGGGACGGCGCTCACCGCGGGCCTGCGCCGACCGGAGCAGCCCCCGCACCGGTGGCGGGCCGGCGAGCTGGTGCAGCGCATCGGCACGGTGTTCCAGCAGCCCGAGCACCAGTTCCTCACCGGCCGGGTGCGCGACGAGCTGGCGCTGGGCGCCGGCGACACCGCCCGGGCCGAGGAGCTGATGGAGCGGCTCGGTCTCGCCGCGCTGGCCGAGGCCAACCCGTTCACCCTCTCCGGCGGGCAGCAGCGGCGCCTGTCGGTGGCGACCGCGCTGGCCACCTCGCCCCGGGTCCTGGTGCTCGACGAGCCCACCTTCGGCCAGGACCGCGAGACCTGGGCCGAGCTGGTGGCGCTGCTGGCCGAGCAGCAGGACGGCGACCGGGCGCTGTGCCTGGTCACCCACGACGCGGGCGTGGTCACCGCGCTGGCCGACGACGTGCTGGCGCTGGGCCCGGCGGTGCCGGCATGAGCCTGCCCCTCGCCCTGGGCCCGGCCCGCCCGGTGCCGCTGTCGGCGGTCAACCCCGTCGCCCAGCTCACCGCGATCGTCGTCGTCACCGTCGTGCTGCTGGTCAGCGGCGACCTGCTCACCTCCGCGGTGCTGCTGGCCGCGGAGGTGGCGCTGCTGCCGGCGGCCGGGCTGACCCGCCCCGGCGACGTCCTGCGGCGCACCTGGCCGCTGCTGGTCAGCGCGGCGGGGGTGGCCTGGGTCAACGTGGCGTTCGGGTCGCTGTCCGGCACCGACGCCTGGGTGAGCGGCGCGACCTGGGGGCTGCGGGTGGTCGCGCTGTCGCTGCCGGGCATCCTGCTCGTCGCCTCGACCGACCCGGTGCGGCTCGCCGACGCGCTCACCCTGCACTGGCGGGTGTCGACCCGGTTCGCCTACGGCGCGCTGGCCGCACTCCGGCTGGTGCCGCTGCTGGCCGCGGAGTTCGAGACGATCCGGCTGGCCCGCCGCGCCCGCGGGGTGGACGCGGGACGGGACCCGGTCGCCCACGCCCGGCTGCTGGTCAGCACCTCCTTCGCGCTGCTGGTGGGAGCGATCCGGCGCGGCACCCGGCTGGCCACGGCGATGGACGCCCGCGGCTTCGACTCCGGCATCCCCCGCACCAACGCCCGCGGCTCGCAACTGCGGCCGCTGGACACCGCGTTCGTCGTCGGTGCGGTGCTGGTCTGCGTCGTCGCGGTGACCGCCAGCGTGCTCACCGGCCAGTGGGACCCGGCTCTGAGCTGACCCGCACGGAGGGGACGTCGCAGGCTGCCGGGCGTCAGTCCCGGCGGGCGGTCGTGACGGCGACCGCGGCCAGCACGAGCGACCAGGCGAGCGAGGCGCCGACCAGCCAGCCCGGCACCGCGCCGAGCAGCAGGGCCAGCCCGACCGGGACGGTGCCCAGCACCCCGACATCCGGGCCGCGCACCAGCGTGGCGCCGACCCCGGTCGGCACCGCGCCGATCGGTGAGGAGACCACCGGGCCCGACCAGTCGAGGTCGGGCCGGTAGCCGGCGCGCACCGCCGCCCCCGCCCACGCCGGGGCGGCCGCGGCCCCCAGCGCCAGCCAGGCCAGCGGGGCGCCGGTGCCCTGGCCGACCAGCAGCGCCGAGACCCCGAGGACGACGACGAGGACGGCGACCGGCACGACCGCCCGGCACCGGACGACGACCGCGGCGGCCAGCGGCAGCGACCGGTCCGCGCCGGGCGCCGAGGACGCCCGCCGGCTCGGCTCCCCCACCGCCGTCGCCGCGGTCCACCAGCCCAGGACGACGGCCACGGCGACCAGCGCGGGCAGCTCCCCGAGCCCCTGCGTGCGGGCGGCGAGCACCGGCAGCGCCGCCCCGACCGTCAGCTGGCCCCACCGCCACGGGGAGCGGGCGAGCACCGCGAGGTCGCCGGCGACGACGGCGTGCTCCGCGCCGCGCACCCACCGCCAGTGCAGCGCGCGGCGGGGACGCCGGGCCGGGCTGCGCAGGGCGCGGCCGATCTCCCGGGTGTCGAGGGAGAAGACCGAGGCGGTGGCGTACTGCACGGTCTCCCCCGACGCCCGCAGCGCACCGGCCGACAGCTGCTCCAGCCGGCGGTCGGCGAGCGCCACGACCGCGGCGGCCGCCGCCAGCAGCACCACCAGCAGGGCCCCGGCCGCGGCCACCGGGAGGGACGGCGCGGACGGCCAGGTCACCCGGGCCCCGGCCGCCGCGGCGGCACAGCCCAGCAACGGCGGGCCGACCAGCGCCGCCGCCACCACACCGCCGGCGGCGGTGGGCACCCAGCGGGTGCCGCTGCCGGCCTGCCGGACGACGAGCGCGCCGACCGCGACCGCCGCGAGCAGCCCCCCGGCCAGCAGACCCGTGACCACCCCGCCGGGCGTCCGGGTCCAGGTGAGCACCACCGGCAGCGCCACCACCACCGCAGCGGCGGCGGCCAACCCGACCCCCCGGCGCAGCTCCCCCCGCAGCAGCCCCCGGCGTCCGGCCGGCAGCGGCAGCCACCAGGCGGCCACCCCCGGGGTCGCGCTGACCGGCCCGAGCCGGGCGAACAGGGCGACGAGCCCGGCCGCGACCGCCACGGCGACCGCGGTCGCGGTCAGCCCGCCGGGCAGCACCGCCGAGGAGACCGGTGGCCGGGCGGCGATCTGCTCGCGCAGGCCGGAGACCAGCCCTCCGCACACCGCCACCGCGATGGCGGCCGAGGTGAGCCCCGACGTCAGGTCCCCGAGCCGGGTCCACCAGCGGGTGTCGGCGCGGGCGGCGGTGGCCCTGCGGGTGAACCGGCGGACGGCGGCGCCGTCCCACTCCTCCGCCGTGGCTGCCAGGACCGTCATCAGCCCTCGCGCAGCTCGGCGACGGCGTCCGCGGGCTCGACCAGCCGGCACTCGTCCTCCCCGACCACCAGCACCGCGTCGGCGAGGGTGTCCAGGAAGGCCGGGTCGTGCGAGGCGAACAGCACCGTGGCGCCCGCGGCCACCAGCCCGGCGAGCCGGTCGGCCAGCGCGCGGCGCATCACGGTGTCCAGCCGCCGCTCCGGCTCGTCGAGCACCAGCAGCCGGGCCGGGCGCACCAGCGCACCGGCCAGCGCCAGCCGCCGCCGCTGCCCCGAGGACAGCGCCGAGGGCAGCGCCCCGGCCCGCTCGGTGAGCCCGAAGGTGGCCAGCTCGTCGGCCACCACCTGCTCGGCGTCGGCGACGCCGTGCGCCCGGGCGGTGAGCAGCAGGTGCTCCGCGCCGGTGAGGGAGGGGAAGAAGGCGTCGTCGTCCAGCACCCCGGCGACCGCGCGGCGGAAGTCCGCAGAGCGCTCGTCGACCGGCTGCCCGGCGAACTCGACGGTCCCGCCGAGCGCCGGCAGCAGGCCGACCATCGTCTGCAGCACGGTGGACTTGCCTGCGCCGTTCGGGCCGACGAGGCCCACGGCGGTGCCCGCCAGCATGGCCAGCGACACCGGCGCGCAGACCGGCTCCCCGCCGTAGCCGACCGACAACCCGTCGGCGGCCAGCAGCGGCACGTCGTCCGGCTCGGGGACGCCGGTCATCGGAGCTCTGCCACCGGCACGGCGGGCACTCTACGGACCCGGTCTATGGTGGCCGGGCACGGCTGGACGCCGTGTGCGGGAGCTCGGCGGGACCGGGCTGAGAGGGTGGCTGACGGGCCATCGACCGCCTGGACCAGCCGGGTAATGCCGGTGATGGGAGCGATCCGTGGCCGTCTCCACCGACGTCGTGGTCGCCGGCGGTGGCCTGATCGGGCTGTCGGTCGCCTGGCGCGCGGCGCAGCGCGGCCTGACGGTCACCGTCGTCGACGAGCACCCCGGCGCCGGCGCCTCCCAGGCCGCCGCGGGGATGCTCGCCCCGGTCACCGAGGCCGCCTACGGCGAGACCGACCTGCTGCGGCTGTGCCTGAGCTCGCTGCAGCGCTACCCCGCCTTCGCCGCCGAGGTGGAGGCCGCCGGCGGGCGGCCGGTGGGGCTGCGCACCGTGGGCACCCTCGTCGTCGGCTTCGACGAGGACGACATGCGCGAGCTGGACGCGCTGCACGGCTACCAGCGCGAGCTCGGCCTGGCTGCCGAGCGGCTCACCCCGCGCGAGACCCGTCGCCGCGAGCCCTCGCTCACCCCGCGGGTGCGCGGCGGGCTGGCCGTCGACGGTGACCACTCGGTCGACGGCCGGGCCCTGCACGCGGGCCTGCTGGCCGCGGCGGAGGCCACCGGCGTGGAGGTGCTGCGCGCCCGGGTGCGCGAGCTGCGGGTCACCGACGGCCGCGCCACCGGGGTGGTCCTGGACGGCGGCCGCGAGCTGACCGCCGGCGCGGTCGTGCTGGCCCTGGGCGCCCACAGCGGTGGGCTGCCCGGCGTCCCGCCGCTGCCCGTGCGGCCGGTCAAGGGGCAGATCCTCCGGCTGGCCGGCGCCGAGGGGCTGTTGGAGGGCACCGTGCGGGCACTGGTCCGCGGCCGGCACGTCTACCTCGTGCCCTACGCCGGCGACGGGCTGATCATCGGCGCCACCACCGAGGACCGCGGCTTCGACGCCACCGTCACCGCCGGCGGGGTGCACGACCTGCTGCACGACGCGATCGAGGTCGTGCCCGGGGTCACCGAGCTGGAGCTGGTGGAGACGCTGGCCCGCTGGCGGCCCGGCACGGCCGACAACGCCCCGCTGCTGGGCCCCTCCGGCCTGCCCGGCCTGGTGCTCGCCACCGGGCACCACCGCAACGGCGTGCTGCTCACCCCGGTCACCGGCGACCTCGTCGCCGAGCACCTGGCCACCGGCGCGGTGCCGGAGCTGGCCGCCCCCTTCACCATCGACCGCTTCGAGAGGACGACGTGAACCTCACCGTCAACGGGTCGCCCGTCGACCTGCCCGAGGACGCCACCGTGGCCGACCTCGTCGCGCTGCGCAGCGGCGGTCACGACCGCGTCGCCGTGGCCCGCAACGGCGACGTCGTCCCGCGCAGCACCTGGGCCGCCACCCGGCTGTCCTCGGGCGACGCCGTCGAGGTCCTCGCACCCACCGCCGGAGGCTGACCCATGAAGAAGGACCCCCTTGCCCCCCACCACTCGCAGGCTCGAGGCGGGCCCCTGCAAGGGGGCCAGCTGACCGACACGCTCGCCCCGGCGCTGGCCCGCGAGGAGGCCGGCGACCCGTTCACGATCGCCGGGGAGACCTTCACCTCCCGGCTGGTGCTGGGCACCGGCGGGCTGCCGAGCATGGACTCCCTGGAGCGGGTGGTCCGCGCCTCGGGCACCCAGCTGGTCACCGTCGCGCTCCGCCGGGTCGAGGCCGTCGCCGGCAACTCGATGATGCAGGTGCTCGACCGGGTGGGGGTGCGGCTGCTGCCCAACACCGCCGGCTGCCGCACGGCCCGCGAGGCGGTGCGCACCGCCGAGCTCGCCCGGGAGGCCTTCGACACCGACTGGGTGAAGCTGGAGGTCATCGGCGACGAGCAGACCCTGCTGCCCGACGCCGTCGAGCTGCTGGACGCCGCCGAGCAGTTGGTGCTCAAGGGCTTCAAGGTCTTCGCCTACACCACCGACGACCCGGTCCTGGGCCGTCGGCTGGAGGACGCCGGGTGTGCCGCGGTCATGCCGCTGGGCTCGCCGATCGGCAGCGGGCTGGGCATCCGCAACCCGCACTCGATCTCGCTGCTGCGCGACGCGGTGTCGGTGCCCGTGGTGCTCGACGCCGGCATCGGCACCGCCTCGGACGCAGCGCTGGCCATGGAGCTGGGCTGCGACGCGGTGCTGCTGGCCTCGGCCGTCACCCGGGCCCGGGACCCCGAGCGGATGGCGCTGGCCATGCGGCAGGCCGTCGAGGGCGGCCGGCTCGCCCGCGGCGCGGGCCGGATCCCCCGGCGCTTCCACGCCCAGGAGTCCACGGCCACGGCGGGCCGCCCGGAGCTGTGAGGCTGCCGCGGCTGCTGGTGCTCACCGACCGCACCCAGTGCACCGGGAGCCTGGTCGACACGGTGGCCGCGGCCGTGGACGCCGGAGCCCGGGCGGTCGTGCTGCGGGACAAGGACCTGCCGCTGCCCGAACGCGCCGCCCTGGCCGACCGGATCGCCGCCCTGCTGGCCCCGGTGGACGGCGTCCTCATGTGGGCCGGGGCGGCCGGCAGCACGGACCGCCACGCCGTGCACCTGGCCGCCGCCGACCCGCTGCCGGAGCCCCGGCCCGCGCTGCTGGGCCGGTCCTGCCACTCGGCGGCGGAGCTGACCGCGGCGCGGGCGGAGGGCTGCGACTGGGCGTTCCTCTCCCCGCTCGCGGCGACGTCGTCCAAGCCCGGCTACGGCCCGGCCCTGGGGCTCGCCGGGCTGGCCGCGCTCGTCCCGCTCGGGCCACCGGTGTTCGCCCTCGGCGGCGTGCGACCGGAGGACGTCGCCGGGTGCCTGGCCGCCGGCGCCCACGGGGTGGCGGTCATGGGGCCGGTCATGCGGGACCCGTCACTCGTCGCCCGCCACCTGGCGGCGGCAGGATGACCCCCCTGGACGCCGGCGTGCTCTACGGTGCCCGGGAGCACCTCGGCCGGCCCCGCCCCCGCCGTCGCCCGGGTACCGCTCACCATGAGGCGCGGATCACATGCGTGTCGTGGTTTGAGCGGGCGCTGCCGAGACAAGACAGGGGTTCGCCGTCGAGACCACGACGGCCAGAGCACGAGGAGACCGAGTGACGGGCGAGTCGGCCGGCCTCGCATGGCCGTCGTCCCCTCCGCCACCGGCCGAGGACGGTTGGTCGTGGGAGCTGTCCCACGTCGCCGAGCTGCCCCGGGTGCGCTCCGAGCTGCGCCGCGGCCTCGCCGCCCAGTCCGCCGGTGACCCGGAGGCGGCCGACCTCGACGAGGCCGTCGTGCTCGCGTTCGACGAGATGGCCTCCAACGCCCTGCGCCACGGCGGCGGCGGCGTGCAGGCCCGGGTCCGCCGCACGCCCGACGCCTGGCTCGTCGAGGTGCGCGACTCCGCCGCCCAGCAGCCGCCGCAGCCCGCCGTCGGGCGCGACCCGAGCCAGGGTGGCCTCGGGCTCTACCTCATCGCGGAGATGTCGCACGCGCACGGCTGGCACAGCGCCGACGGCCACAAGAACGTCTGGGCCCTGCTCCCGCGTCGCTGAGCTCGACCCTCCTGCCGCGCTCCGGTGCGCCGGTTGTGGCTCCACGTCACCCCGTGCGCCTCGCGCCCGGGGCGCTGTCGGCCGTCCCGGTCGGCGCGCTCCCTCTCCTCTCCGGACGACTGTTGACATTGTGGCTAACGCCGTTAGTCTATGGCTAACGACACAAGCCAACGTGTCGACAGCTGCTGCGGAGGACGACATGACCGAGACCCTCGAACTCGACGGTGGGACGCTCGCCTACGAGCTGACCGGCAGCGCCGGCCCGCTGGTGGTGCTGGCCCACGGGCTCGGCGACAGCCGGCGGGCCTACCGCTTCCTCGCCCCGGGCCTGGCCGCGGCCGGCTACCGGGTCGCCGCGGTCGACCTGCGCGGCCACGGGGAGTCCAGCGTCGGCTGGACCGGCCACAGCCGCACCGACCTGGCCGGCGACCTGCTCGCCCTGGTCCGCCACCTGGGTGGGCCGGCCGTGCTCGTGGGCCACTCCATCGCCGGCGGCGCGGTCACGATCGCCGCCGCACAGGCCCCCGAGCTGGTCACCGCGGTGGTGGAGCTGGCGCCGTTCACCCGCAAGCAGTCGGTGTCGCTGGGCGACCTGCGGGTGGCCCGCTTTCGCCGCGGCACCACCGCCCTGATGGGTGCGACCCTCCTGGGCAGCAGCCGGCAGTGGGCCAGGTACCTCGACATCGCCCACCCCGGCACCAAGCCCGCCGACTTCGACGCCCGCCAGGCCGAGATCACCGCGATGCTCGCCGAGCCCGGCCGGATGAGGGCTCTGCAGGCCATGGGCAAGAGCTCCCCCGCCGACGCCGGCGCGCAGCTGGCCGCCGTCCGGTGCCCGGTGCTCGTCGTCCAGGGCAGCGAGGACCCCGACTGGGCCGACCCGCGGGCCGAGGGCGAGAAGGTCCTCGCCGACCTCCCCGCCGGCCTGGGCCGGCTCGTGGTGATCGAGGGAGCCGGGCACTACCCCCACGCGCAGTTCCCGCAGGAGACCCTCGCCGCCGTGCTGCCCTTCCTGGCCACGAACGCCCCCTCCCAGGACGGTGCGCGTGCCTAGGGCCGGGCTGGACCCCACCTCGGTCGTCGCGGCCGGGGCGGCCCTCGCCGACGAGATCGGCTTCGACGAGCTGACCATGGGCCGGCTGGCCGAACGGGTCGGGGTGCGCACGCCCTCGCTGTACAAGCACGTCGCCAGCCAGGACGACCTGAACCGGCGCATCGCCGCCCTCGCCCTGGAGGAGGTCGCCGACGCCATGGGGGCCGCCATCCAGGGCCGCGCCGGCCGGGACGCGCTCGCCGCGGCCGCCCAGGCGCTGCGCGACTTCGTGCTCGCCCACCCCGGTCGCTTCGCGGCCACCACCGGGCTGCAGCCCACCGGCCCCGACGACCCCATCGCACGCGCCGCCCGGCGGGGGATGGAGCCCTTCGTCGCGGTGCTGCGCGGCTACGACATCGCGCCCGAGGACACCACCCACGCCCTGCGGGCGCTGCGCAGCGTCTTCCACGGCTTCGCCACCATCGAGGCCGCGCGCGGCTTCCAGTGGGCCACCGACACCGACGAGAGCTTCGGCTGGCTCATCGACCTCGTCGACCGCGGCCTGCGTTCCGCCGGCGAGGGCGCCCGACCGTAGCTCCAGCGGGGGCCGCCGGCCCTGGCCCCAGGGCGGGGCTGCCGGCCTGGCCCCCGGTGAGGGGGGCCGGCCCCGGCTCCGGCGGTGCCGCCCGGCCCGGCGGCCCGCCTCACGGCCTCGGCGGTGTGGTCCCGGGTCCGGTGCCCGGCGGGCGCGGGCGGTCCTCCGGGTGCGGCCGCACCGCGACCAGGGCGACGTCGTCCTCCGACCCGCCGGGGCGCATGCGGCCGAGCAGCTCGTCGCACAGCTCCTCCAGCGGCAGGCCCCCGAGCTCGCCGAGCAGCTCGCGCAGCCGGGCCACCCCGTCGTCCAGGAGCAGGTCGGGGGCCTCCACCAGCCCGTCGGTGTACATCAGCACGGTGGCGCCGCGCTCCAGCACGACGACCTGCTCCCGGCGCGACCGCTCGGGCGCCACGCCGAGCAGCAGGTCGGCCCGCTCGGTCGCCAGCACCTCGACCCGGCCGTCGGGGTGGCGCACGAGCAGCGGCGGGTGCCCGGCGCTCGACCAGCGCAGCCGGGTCAGCCCCTGCGCGTGCTCCTCGGCCGTCTGCTCCAGGCGGGCGACGGCGGCGGTGGCCAGCGTGTGCACCTGGAGGCCCTCCATCGCGCGGTCGAGGTCGGACAGGACGGCGGCCGGGCCACCCCCGCTGCTGTAGGCGATGCCCCGCAGCAGGCTGCGCAGCTGGCCCATCGCGGCCGCCGCGGCCGTGTCGTGGCCCACGACGTCCCCGATCGCGAGCACGGTGGCACCGCCGGACTGGCGGAAGGCGTCGTACCAGTCGCCCCCCACTTGGGCGGCCTGCACGGCCGGGACGTAGCGCACCGCGATCTCCCGGTGGTCGGGCTCCGGCGGGGCGGTGAGCAGGCTGCGCTGCAGGTCCTCGGCCATCCGGCGCTGCTGCTCGTGCAGCGCCGCGCTGTCCAGGGCGACGGCCACCCGGTCCGCCACCTCGCGGAACAGTGCCCGCTCGGCGGTGTCCATCGGGGGGCGTCCGCGGTCGCGGTACAGGCTCATCGCCCCGAGCACCTGCCCGCGGGCGACGAGGGCGAGCGTCTCGGCGGTGCCCGGGTCCAGCACCCAGTAGGCGTCCCACACCTCGCCCGCGGGCAGCCGGTGGCCGACGGCGGCGGCCACGTCGGGCACCGAGACGACCTCGCCGGTGGCCAGTGCGGACACGATGGGCGCGGTGTTGGTCAGCGCCCCGAGCCGCAGCCGGGCGTAGCGGGCCGCGGTCTCCCGCAGCTCCGGGTCACGGTGCCAGCTGGCGACGTCGGAGAGCCGGCCGCTGTCCTCCACCAGGCTGGCGATCACCCAGTCACCCAGCACCGGGACGACGGCGCGGGCGAGCTCCTCCAGCGCGCCCGCGGCCCCGCGGCGTTCGGCGAGGGCCGTCGAGACCGTGTCGGAGACGCGGCCGACGAGGGCGAGCCGCTCGGCCTCCCGGCGGAGCCCCTCCTGGACCTGGCGCCGCTCGGTGACGTCGAGGAAGTAGACCGACAGCCCGTCGGTCCCCGGCCAGGCCCGGACCTCGAACCAGGTGTCCAGCGGAGCCGGGTAGTGGGCCTCGAACACGCGTTCCCGGCCGGACGCGACCGCGGCGCGGTACTCCGACTCGATCTCACTGCCCCGGGCGGCGGGGAACAGGTCCCACACCACACCGCCCAGCAGCTCGTCCCGGGTGCGGCCGACGAGGCGCTCGGCCTGCGCGTTGACGTGGCTGAAGCGCCACTCGGGGTCCAGCGAGTAGAAGGCCGTGGGCATCGTCTCCAGCACGCGGGCGACCCGGGCGTCCTCGTGCCGGCGCCGGGTGGTGTCCTGCACGGCACCCAGCACGCGCACCGTCGTCCCCGAGTCGTCCCGCAGGGCGCGCCCCCGGCTGCTCATCCAGCGCAGCTCGCCGGAGGGGAGCACCGCGCGGTAGTCCAGCGTGAAGTCGCTGCCCTGACCGACCGCCGCCCCGATCACCGAGGTCACGCGGGTCACGTCGTCGGGGTGCAGCCGGTCGTAGAGGGCCCGGCTCGTGCCGGGGAAGTCGCTGCGGTCGTAGCCCAGCAGCTCCAGCATCTGGTCGTCCCAGTCCAGCCGGTCGGCGCCGACGTCCCAGTCGAAGATGCCGATGCCGGCGGCCGCGATGGCCAGGTCGCCGCGGACCCGGGCGCTGCGGAGCTCGGCGGTGACGACGGCCAGCTCGAGCTCGGAGACGACCGGGCCGGCGAGCCGGGTCAGCGACGCGACGTCGGCGTCGGTCCAGTCCCGCGGCTCGGGCCCGAACACGGCCAGCACCCCGACCACGTGCTCACCCGAGGCCTCGACCAGGGGGACTCCGAGGTAGCCGCCCACCCGACCGGTCTGCACGGCGGGGAGGCCGGCGACCCGCGGGTCGGTGCGCACGTCCCGGTAGGCACGGGGGGCACGGGCGTCCACGACGGTGCCGCCGAGGGTGTCGCCCAGCGGGTGCTGTTCCCCGACCGCCCAGGCCGACGTCCCGGACACCCCGGTGATGGTCTGCAGCTCCCCGGCGAGCGCGACGCCGGCCGTGGGGGCACCCAGGAGCGCGGCGGCGAGGTCGAGCAGCCGCTGCAGCCCCGGCCCGACCGGCGGGGAGGCGGTCATCCGCGCACCGGCCGCGATCCGGTCGGCGTCCCGCAGCGACATCACGCCCTCCCCCCGCTCTCACCGACGGTCCCCGGCCCACCGGCGGCGTGCTGCCTGCCGCGGTCCGCAGATCATGCCCCAGGCCACCGACGTCCCCGGCTCTCCGGCCGGGGACGCCCTGCTCACCGCCCGACGGCGTACCCCTGCATGCCCCGCGGGTTGGCGCCCGCCCGCAGCACGCCGGTCTCGTGGTCGATGGACACCGCCGACATCCGACCCAGCGACCAGGCGTCGGAGACGCTGACGGCGTGCCCACGGCGGCGGAGCTCGGCGATCACGTCCTCACCCAGCCGGGACTCCACGACCAGCTCGCCCGGCGTCATCTCCCGCGGGTAGAACGACGACGGGAAGCTGGTGGTGTGCCAGGCCGGGGCGTCGATGGCGGCCTGCAGGTCCAGCCCGCCCAGGGTGTGGGCCAGCCAGAAGCACAGCTGCCACTGCTCCTGCTGGTCGCCGCCCGGGGTGCCGAAGGCCATCGTCGGGACGCCGCCGCGCAGGGCCAGCGACGGGGTGAGCGTGGTGCGCGGCCGCTTGCCCGGTGCCAGGGAGTTGGGCAGCCCCGGCTCCAGCCAGAACATCTGCGCCCGGGTGCCCAGCGGGAAGCCCAGCGCGGGGACGGTCGGCGAGCTCTGCAGCCAGCCGCCCGACGGGGTGGCCGAGACGATGTTGCCCCAGCGGTCGACGACGTCGACGTGCACGGTGTCGCCGCGGGTGGTGCCCCGGGTGTCGACGGTGGGCTCGCCGACCCCGGCGAGCGTCTGCCCCGACGGCCGCTCGCGGCCCGAGGTCTCCGTGACGAACCGGGGCAGCCGCGGCGGGCGCCCCCCTGGCGAGCCGGGCCGCAGCTCGGTGCTGGCCCGGTCGCTGATCAGCGCCCGCCGCTGTGCGGTGTAACTGGTGGACAGCAGGTCGTCCACCGGTGCCTCTGCCGTGTCGCCGTACCAGGCCTCGCGGTCGGCCATCGCCAGCTTCACCGCCTCCGCGCTGACGTGGACCAGGTCGGCGTCGGCGGTGCCCGACGCGTACCCGGCCCCCGGTCCCGCCGCCGGGACGCCGTCCAGCATCGCGAGCGCCTGGAGCAGCGCCGGGCCCTGGGACCACGGCCCGGCCTTCGCGAGCGTCCACCCACGCCAGTCCAGGGTGACCGGCGGCTCGTACGTCGGGCGCCAGCCGGCGAGGTCTGCTCCGGTGAGGAAGCCGCTGTGGGCACGACCGGAGTCGTCCATCACAGCGGACCGGGAGAACTCGTCGATCGCCTGCGCGACGAACCCCTGGTACCAGGCCGTCAGTGCCGCGTCGATCTGCGCCTCTCGGGAGGGTCCGCGCGCTGCGTCGAGCAGTCGGCGGTAGGTCGAGGCGAGGACCGGGTTGCGGAACAGACGGCCGGCGGTGGGGAGTGCTCCGTCGGGGGCGAGCCAGGTGGCGGCCGAGGTCGGCCAGTGGGAACGGAAGTGCGCGGAGACCGAGGCGACGGTCGCGGCGACCCGCGGCAGGAGCGGGTGGCCGTGCTCGGCGTACTCGATGGCGAAGCGGAGGACGGCGTCCAGCGGCAGGGTGCCGTGGTCGCGCAGGAGGGTCAGCCAGGCGCCCATGGCGCCGGGCACGGTGGCGGCGAGGAGACCGGTGCCGGGGACCAGGTCGAGACCCAGCTGGCTGTAGGCCTCGATCGTGGCGCCGGCGGGGGCGGTGCCCTGTCCGGAGAGGACGACGGGCTCCCCCGCGCCGGAGGCTGCCCGCGGGCCCCGGGCGAAGAGGACCGGGACCTCGCCCCCCGGCCCGTTGAGGTGCGGCTCGACCACCTGCAGGGTGAGTCCCGCAGCGACCGCGGCATCGAACGCGTTGCCACCGGCCTCGAGGGTCGCCATGCCCGCGGCGCTGGCGAGCCAGTGCGTCGAGGCGACCATCCCGAAGGTACCGGCGAGCTCCGGCCGAGTCGTGAACATGCCGCCACCCTAGAGAGCGGCGACCGGACGCCGCCCGTCCACGAGGAGCTGCGGGGCGGTGCCTGACGGGTGGGGGTGCTGGGCAGCTCGCGCACCGGCACGTCGTCGTCGCCGTCCGGCGCGCGGTGGCGCAGGTCGGCCGGGAAGGGGCGCTCCTCCCGCGGTCCGGCCGGGTCCGCCGGGGACCGCTCGGGGACGACGGTCAGCGGGTGCACCCGGGGCGGGACGGGACGGTTCCAGGCCAGGTGGTCACCGCCGGGGCCGGCACCCCAGCCGGCGGCGGCGCGGCCGAGGCCGCGCAGCGCGGCGAGCACCCCGCGCACGGGCGCGGTGAGCCGGGACGGGCGGGCGACCAGCCGGGCCCGGGTGGTCAGCAGGTCGGTGCCGAGGTCGGTGGCGAAGGCGATCGCCTCCTCCAGGGCCGCGTCGTGGGGGCCCGTCCGGGTGGGGTCGACCATCGCGGGCCGGGTCGGGACGGCGGCGCGGGCAGGCGGCGCGGGGACCACCGGCCGCGCAGGGGCGACCGCGGTGGGCAGTGGCCGGCCGGCGTCCTCGGCGAGCCGGTGGACCCGGGGTGCGGTGCCCCAGGCCAGGTGGGCACCTGCGGGGCCGGCGCCCCAGCGGGCGGCGCGGGCGGTGAGCGTCCGGCGCCGGGTCGGGAGGACCTCGGTCGCAGGGAACCCGGCAGGTCCGGCCGGAACGGTCGACGGCGCGGACACCGTCGGGGTGGTGGCGACGGGCACCGCGGCGGCGAGCACCGCAGCGGCCGGCACCGTGGCGGCCGGCACCGGAGCGGCGGTGCGCGCCGTGGCGGCGGCGGCCAGCTCGGCGGCCAGCCACGCGGCCGCGAGGTGCGTGGCGCCCAGGTACGCGTGCGGGTCGGCCGCGGGGCACTCGGGCGCCGCGCTGCCGTCGACGCGGCGGCGGACCGTCCCGCTCGGGTCCGGGACGACGCGGACCGGGGCGGTCCGGGCGTCCGCCTCCCGCTGGGCGAGCGTGCGGCGCGGAGCCGGCCGGGCGGCCAGCTCACGGCGCCGCGCCGCCTCGCGCTGGGCGGCACTGCCGCGCACCGCGGTGTCGCGCACCAGGGTGCGCACGGCGATGGGCGAGTCGGTGTCGACCGTTCGGACGTCGTCCATCGCGTGCCTCCTCCTCGTGGTCGCCGCGGTCGGGGAAGGGACCGCGGCTGAGGAAGAAGTTACGGACGGCGACGCCTCCGCGACCCCGTCCGGGACACCCCCGACGAGGCGCGTGACCGAACCGTTGCCCGACCCCCGCGCAGCGGTCGACGACCCGTCCCCCGACCGGTCACTTGTCGACAGCGCGGGTACGAAAGCCCAGGTCGAGCACGGTTTCGCCGGTCGACGACCTCGGCGGCCCGGACGACGCACCGGCGTGTCGGTGCGATCTGGTGGGATGTGCGGGTGGCAGACACCCCCGCTCCCGTGCCCCTGGTCGTCGACACCGACCCCGGCATCGACGACGCCCTGGCGCTGCTGCTCGCGCTCGCCAGCCCGGAGGTCGACCTGCAGCTGGTGACCACCGTGCACGGCAACGTCGACCTGGCCCAGACCACGGAGAACGCGCTGCGGGTGCTGCACCTGGCCGGGCGCTCCGACGTCCCGGTGGCCGCGGGGGCCCGCAGCTCACTGGTGGTGCCGCTGCCCCGCCGAGCCGGGCACGTGCACGGCGCGGCCGGGCTGGGCGGCGTCGTCCTGCCGCCCTCGCCGGCGTCGGTCGACCCGCGGCCGGCCGTGGTGGCGCTGGCCGAGCTGCTGCTGGCCAGCGAGCGGCCGGTCACCGTCGCCGCGATCGGGCCGCTGACCAACATCGCCCTCCTCGTGTCCGTGTACCCCGACGCCGCCGCCCGGATCGGCCGGCTGGTGGTCATGGGCGGCTCGGCGGGCCGTGGCGGCAACGTGACGGCGGCCGCGGAGTTCAACGTGTGGGCCGACCCCGAGGCCGCCGCCGTGGTGTTCGCCGCCGGGCTGCCCACCGTGCTGGTGGGGCTGGACGTCACGCTGCCCACCGTGCTCACCGAGGCCGGCATCGCGCGGTTCGCCGCGGCCGGGCCGATCGGCGCCCAGGCCGCCGCCGTCCTGCGGCAGTACCTGGACCACGCGAGGAACAGCTACGGCATCGACGGGGTGGCCGTGCACGACGCCCTGGCACTGACCGAGGCGATCGTGCCCGGCACGCTGCGCACCGTCCGCCGGGACGTCGTGGTCGACACCGGGCCGGGCGCGGGGCGCGGCCAGACGCTGGTCGACCGCCGTGCGCCGTCCACCGCCGACACCGCCGTGGCCGTGGCCGAGGACGTCGACAGCGAGGCGGCGGTGGAGTTCCTGGTGCAACGGCTGTCCGCACTGGACTGAGCCGGGGACCGGGGCCTCCGCGGGGGTTCGACGTCCTCACAAGTGGGGACGGTGGTGGGGCCGGGCTTCCCCGGCCCGTGCCCGGCGCGCAGGATCAGCTCAGGGAGCCGGCTCGGAGAGCCCGACCGGCGAGGACGAGCACGTGACGAGCAGACGACGAGACCGCGGCGACGCTGTCGTGACGGTCCGAGGAGGACCCATCAACACCGTCAGGCCCGCAGCCGACGACGCCCCGTTCCACGTGACCCTCACCGACGGCACGGACGCCGGTGAGGTCGTCGCCTCGGTCGACGGCGAGCTCGACGCCGCCGGCAACCCGCTGCTGCAGTCGACCCTGCTGAAGGCGCTGCGCCGGGCGGAGCGGGTCCTCACGATCGACCTGTCCGGGGTGACCTTCTTCGGCTCGGCCGGCGTCACCGCCCTGGTGTGGGTCAGTCAGCACCCCGAGGCCGCCGACAAGCACGTGCGCGTGGTCGCCACCAGCCGCATCGTCACCGGCCCGCTCGAGCTCACCGGACTGCTGGCGCGCCTCGACGTCCAGGGCATGCCCGAGACGCCCGACGGACCTCCGCCGGCGACCCCGGCCGAGGCGCCGGAGAGCCCGGGTCCGCTCCCCCGCTGAGCGACACACCTCCTCCTCGGCACCCCCTGTGCTGCACGGAACGTGCGCGTCCGCCACGATGGGTGCCGGAGACACCGACCTGCGGGAGGACCGAAGAGTGAGTGCACTGGTCTGGCCCTCCGCACCCGTCCCCTCCGAGGAGGGCGACATCTGGCGGTGGGAGCTCCCCACGGTGCACGACGCCTCCCGCGTCCGGATGGACCTGCGGGCCCGCCTCGCCCACCCCTCGCTGGCCGCACGGTCCACCGAGGACGCCCGGGAGGGGCTGCTCCTGACCTTCGAGGAGCTCAGCTCCAACGCGCTGCGGCACGGCGGCGGTTCGGTGGAGGCGGTCATCCACGCGCTGCCCACCGGCTGGCTGATCGTGCTGACCGACGGCGACCCCGACACCCCGCCGAAGCCCGCGGTCGACCGCGACCCCGCCTACGGCGGCATGGGCCTGCCGATGGTCGCCCAGCTGTCCATCGACTACGGCTGGGCCACCGGGCCCGGCCGCAAGCACGTCTGGGCGATGCTGCCCTCGGGGATGGCCACCGCCGCGGTGCCGCGGCCCCGGTCCTCCTCCGGCCCGGCGGCCTGACGACGGACTCCTCGGCTGGCCGCCTCTAGGGGCGGACGACCGTCACCCCGGTGAGGCCCTCGGCTGTCGTCGGCGGGACGAGGCGGCCGGCGGCACTGTGCAGCCCGACCAGGGGCACGCGGGCGGCACCCGTGCGGGCCTCGTTGCGCTCGCGGCACGTCGCGACCGGGACGTCGAGGAAGACCGCCCGCGCCGGGACGCCGGCCGCGGCAGCCAGTGCGATCAGCGGCGCCCGCTCGGCCACGGACGGCGAGGTGTTGTCGACGACGACGCTGCGCCCCTCGGCGAGCAGCTCCGCCACCACCCGCTGCTGGCGCGCCTCCCGGTGCCGGGCGCGCGGCCAGTGGTCCTTGCTGACCACGACGTGGCTGCCGGCCAGGTGCCCGGCCACCCACGTCGACTTGCCCGACCCCGGCAGCCCGACCATCACCACCAGCTCCTGCGTCCCGCCGGGAGCAGTCCGCCCCCCGCCCAGCGCCTGCGAGGGACGAGGAGGGCGGGGGTCCGCCATCAGGCCGTGGCGCGGAGCCGGGTCACCGGCGCGTCGTCCTCGGCCGCCGGTCGCGGGGCGGGGTGCTCGACCAGGGCGAGCACCCGACCGGACATGAACCGCGCGGTGCGCACCGGCGTGCCACCGCGGGTCACCTCGGTGACCTCCACGACCCCGCGGCCGTGCGTGGTCTCGACCCGCCGCCCGGCCCGGGTCGCCTCGATGTCGTACGTGCGCACGCTGCCGCCCGCGTCGACGACGACCTCCACCCGATCACCCTTCACGGGGTCCTCCTCATCATTGGCTCTCACCAGGTGGAACACCCCCGGGGGTACCGGATTCCCAGGTCAGCGCCCTGCGAGGGTTGATCACCGGCGTGGATGGGCACACCGGAGCAGTTGCCCGCGATCGAAGGAGACCCTGTGTTCCCGGCCGAGAACATCCGTGACTGGCGCACCCTGAACGTCGTCGACCCCAGCGGCAGCAAGATCGGCACGCTGGAGTCGGTCTACGTCGACACGACCACCGACCAGCCGTTCTTCGCCGCGGTGGTCACCGGCATCATCGGTCGGCACAAGCTGACCTTCGTGCCGCTGACCGACGCGACGGTCGCCCCGGGCCACATCCGGGTCACCGTGAGCAAGGACCTGGCGAAGAACGCACCCTCGATCGACACGGACGGCGAGCTGCCCGCCGACGCCGAGCCCGACGTCTTCAGCTACTACGGGTTCGCCTACACCCCCGGCGTCCGGCGGCTCGCCCGCCGCTGACCGGCCCCCGTGCAGGCCCCCGCCGCGAGCTCGCTCGTGGCGGGGGGCACGGGGTCCTCCGTCAGCCGCGGCGGGCCGTGAACGCGCTGGCGGCGTCGCGCAGGCTCTTGGTCGGCTTGAGCCAGGCACCGTCGACGGGCAGGGCGTCGAGCCGCACACGGTCCAGCGGCACGGCGAACGCGCCGGGCACGTCCTCGATGTCGATGAACCGGAGCAGCTCTGAGCTGATCGCGTAGCCGGCTACCTCGCTGAAGGCGACGACGACGACCTCGGTGCCCGACCGGGCGAGGTCCTCCAGCGGCTCGGCGAAGTTGCGGCCGTCACCGGAGAAGACCACCAGGCGGCGCAGGTCGTGGCTGTGCGCGCGGACGCTGATGTGGTCGAGCATCGACTGGTCGATGTCGTCGTCCTGCTGCAGCTTGGGCCGCGCGAAGACGCCGTACCCGAAGCTGCGCAGTGCCTCCACCCAGCGCTGCAGCGAGGCGGCGTGCTGGGGCGGCACGTTGGCGAAGACCGCGGCCTCCACCTCCGAGTGGGGCTCGGAGGCGCCGTCGACGAACCAGGCGGCGATCGCGTCGAAGCGCGGCCGCGAGGCAGCGGTCGGCCGGGCGCCGATGACGTTGGACAGCGTCATGTCGATGTTCGGCGCGTCCCAGACCAGCAGGTCCAGCGGGGGCCGGACGCCGTCCTCGGCGGGCTGGTCGTACCCGTCGGCCGGTCCGGTCTCTTCGACGAGGCTCTCGGTCACCCGCCCAGTGTGCCGGTCGCGGCCCTCGGTGCGGACCGGCGGGCGGGTCGGCGCGGCCGGGGTGCCCGCCGGGGCGGTGGCCCGTCGGCGGATGCGCGGGGTCATCGCTGCCGCCCGGGCTGGGACTGTGCACTCACAGGGCGCACGGTACGAGGCCGCGCCGCCGGCACCGCGGTCAGGCGCGCACCAGGCCGTGCAGGGCCAGCAGTGCCGCCGGCGCGTAGCCGACCACCAGCGGCAGCGGCCCGCGGACCCGCAGGCCGGTCGTCGTCCCGCCGTCGGGGCCGGGGGTGACCCAGTGCAGCAGGGTGAGCCGGGCCGGACCCACCTGCACCGTCCACCGCCAGCGGCGGGTGGCGGTGTCGACCTCGTCGACCAGGAACGGCACCGAGACGCCGACCGGACCGCGCACCCGGCCGGTGACGCCCTGCGTGATCTGCGCGGCGTCGGTGTCCACCCCGGTGATGTACGGCGACCAGCTCGACCAGCGGGCGGGGTGCAGGTAGCGGCTCCAGGCCTCGGCGGGGTCGACGGGGCCGGTGGCGTGCAGGGTCAGCGTGGTCACCTCCGGCCAGTGCCCCGGCGGTTCCACGTGGAACCGCCGGAGATCACGCCGGCGGGCCGGCCAGCAGCAGCTCGCGCAGCAGGTGCAGGACCAACGTCGTCGTCCGCTCCCGGACGGCGTCCCGCCCACCCCGCAGGACGACGGACCGGGTGAGCACCCGGTCGGGCGCGACGACCGCCAGGTGCACGGTGCCCACCGGCTTCTCCGGCGTGCCACCGCCGGGCCCGGCGATGCCGGTGACGCCGATGCCGACGTCGGCGCCGAACCGGCTCCGCGCCCCCTCGGCCATCGCCCGCGCGACCTCGGAGCTGACGGCACCGTGCGCGGCGATCAGCTCGGCCGGCACGTCGAGCAGCTGCTCCTTGGCGCTGTTGGCGTAGGCGGCCACACCGCCCAGCAGCCAGGCGGAAGCGCCGGCCGGGTCGGTGAGCCGCGCGGTGACCATGCCGGCGGTGCACGAGTCGCCCACCGCGACCCGCCACCCGGCGTCGGCCAGGGCAGCGGTGACCAGGGCTTCCAGCGTCGGACCGTCGCTGAACAGCGTTGCGCCGAAGTCGGCCTCGACGACCTCGCGGAGCCGGGCGTAGGCCGGGGCGGCGTCCGGGCCGTAGCGGGTGACGATCTCCAGCTCGCCCTCACGCAGGCAGGTGGTGACCTCCAGTCCGGCGAGCTCGTCGTCGACCCGGCGCAGGGTGGCCGCGAGCTCGGACTCCGGGGTGCCCCACAGCCGCAGCGTCGACTGGCGCAGCTCGGTGGCGCCGGCCAGCGCGCGGCGCACCAGGTCGGTGGCGACGGCGGCCGGCCACATGGCCTGCAGCTCCGACGGCGGCCCGGGCAGCACCAGCACCGGCGGGCCGCTGCGGCCGTCGGCGACCGGGACGACGAGGCCGGGTGCGGTGCCGACCGGCTCGACGACGGTCGCCCCGGCGGGCACGAGCGCCTGCTTGGCCGTGCCGGCCGCGGTGGCCGCCGGGTCGGTGTGCCAGCCGCGGCGGGCGCTGAGCCGGGCCACGACGTCGGCGATCCGCTGTTCCAGCTCGGGGTCCAGCACCGACGGGCGGCCCTGGGCGTCGCCGACCACCGCGGCGGTGAGGTCGTCGGCGGTGGGGCCGAGGCCCCCGCTGGTGATCACCAGGTCGACCCCGCTGCCGGCCAGGAAGCCCAGCGCCGCCGTGAGGTCACCGGGCCGGTCACCGACCACCACCACCGCGGTCACGTCGACGCCGAGCGCCCGCAGCGCCTCGGCCAGCCAGGGTCCGTTGCGGTCTGCCACCCGGCCGGTGAGCACCTCGGTGCCGGTCACCACGATGCCTGCGCGCGCTGTCACGCACCGACCCTAGGACGGTCGCGGGCACCGGGCCCGGCGGCCCGACCGGCGCGGGACGGCGACCGGTGCCAGCAGCCGCGGTTACGGTGGCTCCCGCCCTGTCCAGCGCTCCCCCACCGGAGGGACCCGGGGCCGCCGGCACCCCCGGCGCCCACCGAGGAGACCGATGAGCCAGCCGCACCCGCCGATCCCCGAGCCCCAGCCGCACACCGACGACGGCACCGGCAGCACGGCCGCGTCCGCCGCCGACCTGCCCACGTCGCCCCCACCGGCGCCGGGCCCGCGCACCAACTCGATCCTGGTCCCGCCGACCCAGCGGCACGCCGAGCCGGAGCCGGCACCCGAGCCGTTCCGCACGGCCCAGTTCCCCGCGGTCCGCGACGAGCCGGCCCCGCCGCCGTCCACCGACCCACAGCTCGCCCACGCCGGCGCCCCCGTCGTGCCGCCGGCCGCTCCCACCTCGGTGCCCGGGCCGGTCGCCGGCTCGGAGCCGCACCCGTTCACCACCCCGGTGTCCGCGTCCGGCCAGCCCGACGCCGTCCCACCGGCGGGCGGGGCCACCTCGGGTGCCGCCCAGCCCGGTGCCGCGCACCGCGCCGCCGCACAGCTCGCCGGGGTGCGCCGTGCCGCCGGCGGCCGCACCGCGCTGGCCGGCCTGGGCCTGGGCGCGCTGGCGCTGGTGCTGCTGCAGGTGGGCCTCGTGCTCGACGACGACCGGGTGTCGCTGTGGGAGGCCGTGCCCACCTGGTCGACCTTCGCCACGCTCGCCGTCCTGGTGGCGCTCGTGCCGGTGGTGGCGCCGCTGCTCGGTCGCCGCGTGCCGGCCCGCACGGCCTGGCGGGTGGGGGCCGGTGCCGTCGCCGCGCTGGCCGTCTTCTGGGTGCTGATCGGGCTGCCGCTGGTGGTCAGCGACCGCGGCTTCTGGCTGACCGCCGCGCTGGGCGCCGCCGGTGCCGCGCTGTGGCTGGCACCGGGGCGCACGGAGTGACCCCGGGGCGGGGCTGGCTGGCCGCCGGGGCGTGCCTGGCCGCCGCGTCGCTGGGCCTGCCCTGGGCCGGTGCGCTGACCGGTGCGGACGTGTCCGCGCGGGTGGCGGTCGTCGCCGCAGTCGCGCTGGCGGTGGCCGGCCTGCGCAGTGGCCGGGACCGGCTGCTCACCGCCGCGCTGGGAGCGGTGGTCGTCGGGGTGCTGCTGGACGGCGTGGGCGCAGCCCCCGGCCGGGTGGCCCTGGCCGCGGCAGGCGGCTGCCTGGTGCTCGGCGCCCGGGCGGCCGGGCGCACGGTGCTGCCGACCCGCCGTCCGCAGGCACAGCAGAGCTGACACCCGGCGTCGGGTCGGGCTCGGCGCCGGAGGGGTCAGGCGGGTCAGGCGCAGGCGGGTCAGCCCTGGGCGCTGATCTCTCCGCCCTTGTCCTTCTTGCCCTCGCCGTTGCCGTTGCCGTTCCCCTGGCCGTTGCCGTTCCCGCTACCGGTGCCGGGCTCGTCGGTGGTCGGCGCCGGGGTCGTCGGGCTGGGGGTGGGTGCGACCGTGCCGCCGCCGGTGGTGGGCGCCGTGCTGGTCTTGGTGGGCTCCGGCTCCGCCGACGGTGTGGTCGCCGCCGGCGTGGTCTCCTCGGCGGGCGCGCTGGTCGTCGTCGCGGGTGCGCTCGTCGTGCCCGGCGCGGGCGTGGTGGTCCGCGGGGCGCTGGTGACCGGTGCGCGGGTGGACTCAGTACTGGTGGGCGCGGCCTCACGCGTCGGGGTGGGGCGCTGGACGGCCTGCTCGGCGGACCGACGCGGCGCGGCCGACGACGGGGCGGCGACGGTCGGCGGTGCGACGGCGTAGCTGACGACCACGGTGGTGCCGTCGGCCAGCGGGGCGACGTCGACGACCGTGCCGGGGTCCTCGGACGTGGTCGGGATCTCCTCGGTCTGGACGACCAGGCCGAGGCCCTCCAGCTGGGCCTGCACGGCGGCGAGGGGCCGGTCGAGGTAGTCGGCGGGGTCGATCTGCACCGGGCCGGTGGTCTGCTCGACCGGCGCGACGGGACCGAGGTCGACCGAGGCGGCGGTGGCCGCGGTCTCCCCGCCCGGCGCGACCGTCTGCAGGACGCCCGCGGCCAGGCCGGCGCCGACCAGCAGCGCGAGCAGCGGCACCAGCACCTTGCCCATCCGGCCGCTGCGGGCGGGTGCGACGGCCGACGCGCTCACGGCCGAGGCGCCGGCGTCGGGGAGCAGCCAGAAGCTCTGGGTGTCGGTGCGCTGCACCGGCGGCAGCTGCCGGCCGGCGAGGACCTCGTCGACGGCGGCGACCACGGCGGCGCCGTCCGGGTAGCGCTGGGCGGGGTCCTTGACGATGGCCCGCTCGATGAGGGTGCGGACGGCGACCGGGAGGTCCTCGGGCAGCGGCTCCGGCTGGTCGCGGAGGTGGCGCAGCGCGATGGTCACCGAGTTGTCGCCGTCGAAGGCGCGGTGCCCGGTGAGGCACTCGTAGCCGACCATGCCCAGGGAGTAGACGTCGCTGGCGGCGGTGGCGTGCGCGCCGGCGGCCTGCTCGGGCGACAGGTAGGAGGCGGTGCCGACGACCTGGCCGGTCTTGGTGAGCGGGACGCTGCCCGCCGACCAGGCGATGCCGAAGTCGGTGATCTTGATGACGCCGTCCCGGCGGACCAGCACGTTGCCCGGCTTGACGTCACGGTGCACCACGCCGGCCTCGTGCGCGGCGGCCAGCGCGGCGGCCGTCTGCCGGAGGACGTCGACCGTGCGGTCGGCGTCGAGCCGGCCGACCCGGGCCAGCTGGACCGACAGCGACTCGCCCTCGACGAGCTCCATGACCAGGTAGGCCAGGTGCTCGTCGGAGGTGTCGCCGACGGGCTCCTCGCCGTAGTCGTAGACGGCGGCGATGTTGGGGTGGCTGAGCGCGGCGGCGTGCTGGGCCTCGGCACGGAACCGGGCGAGGAAGACCTCGTCGCCGGTGAACTCGCTGCGCAGGACCTTGACCGCGACAGGCCGGCCGAGCAGCTGGTCCTCAGCGCTCCAGACCTGGCCCATGCCCCCGGCGGCGAGCAACGTGCGCAGCTCGTAGCGGTTCCCGAGGACCTTCCTCATGGGCTCCGTCACGTGCGCCGTCCCCTCGTCCTGCCAGCTCGTCCGGTACCCGTCACAGCCGGCCGGCGCTGGGCGGCTGGTCGCACCGGGCGGAGGGGTGCCCTCCTGCGAGCGGTCGTACACATGCTGGCGCATCAATCGTCGCAGGAGTCCCAACACCGGCGTGGGACGGACTGTTCCCGGGCCATCGCCTCACCGGCGGCGGCGAGCCAGTGGGCGGGGTCGGCCATCGCCGCGGGGACGGAACCGGCCAACTCGGTCAACGACACCGCCCGGGCCACGGGGAGCCCGCTCCCCTCGACCCGGCCGGCGACGACGGCCACCGGCACGCCCGCGGCACCCGCCCGCTCGACCAGGTGGCCGACCACCTTGCCGCGCAGCGACTGGGCGTCGAACTGTCCCTCACCGGTGACGACCAGCGCTGCGCCCCGCAGGGCGTCGTCCAGGCCGGCGGCGGCTGCGACCGCCTGCGCACCGCTGACCGAGGTGGCGCCCCAGCAGGTCGCGAACCCGTAGGCGGTGCCGCCGGCCGCCCCGGCGCCCGGGGCGTCCCGGTCCCCGCCCAGGACGTCGGCCAGCCGGGCCAGCGCGCCGTCGAGCAGGGCCACCTGCGCCGGGGTGGCCCCCTTCTGCGGACCGAACTGGCCGGCGGCGCCGAGCGGGCCGAGCAGCGGGGCGGTGACGTCGACCAGGCACTGCACCCCACCGGACGGCGGGGAGGCCAGCCCGCCGAGGTCGACCCGGGCCAGCCGTGCCAGTGCGGCGCCACCCGGCGCGAGGTCGGCGCCGTCGGCGTCCAGGAACCGCGCACCGAGCGCGGCCAGGGCACCGGTGCCGCCGTCGGTGGTGCAGGAGCCGCCCAGGGTGAGCAGCACGCGGTGCACGGCCGGGTCGGCGACGACGGCGGCGAGCAGCTGACCGAGGCCGCGGGTGGTGGCCCCGAGCGGGTCCAGCTCGGCCAGCAGCGGCAGGCCCGCGGCCCGGGCCATCTCCACCACCGCCGTCCCGTCGGGCAGCAGCAGCCACGCGGCGTCGACGGGGCGGCCGTCCGGGCCGGTCACCGGTTCGGTGCGCCAGGCGCTGCGCGGGACGTCGTGGCCCAGCGCCTCCAGGGTGCCCTCGCCGCCGTCGGCCAGCGGGAGGGTGAGCAGCTCGTCGTCCGGGCGGACGCGGCGCCAGCCGGCGGCCAGGGCGTCGGCCGCCTCGGCCGCACCCAGCGTGCCCTTGAAGGAGTCCGGCGCGAATACGACCCGGGTCATGCGGGCAGCCTGGCCGGTCGTGCGGGGTGGCGCGAGCGCGGGGTGGGTTCTGAGCTGCGGCGACCGGGTAGTCCCGCCCGTGTTCCTCGCCGACTCCCCTCCGCCCGAGCTGCAGACCCTGACCCGGGGCCAGTACGACCTGGTCGAGTTCGCCCTCGTCGGCGCCGGCTTCGCGCTGCTGGCCTACGCCCTGTACAGCTGGACCAGCCGGGACGAGGTCGGCGTCCGGTACCGCCCTGCGGTGCTGGCCGGGCTGTGCATCGGGGCGGTGGCGGCGCTGTCCTACCTGCTGCTGTTCCTGCGGTGGGGCCACGGCTACGAGCTGACCGACGCCGGCTACGTGCCGGGTGCCGAGGCCCGGCTGGCGCTGTCCCCGCGCTACGTCGACTGGTCGGTGACGGTGCCGCTGCTGTGCGTCGAGCTGCTGGCGGTGTGCTCGCTGGCCGGCGCCCGGGCCCGGAAGCTGCGGGCGAGCACCATGGCAGCGGCCTTCCTGATGATCCTCACCGGCTACCTCGGGTCCCAGGTGGTCGACGAGGGCCGGGACACCACGGCGCTGGTGGTCTGGGGCCTGGTGTCGACCGCCTTCTACGCCTATCTCTACGTGGCGCTGATCGGCGCGGTGCGCACCTCGGTTCCGGCGATGGGCCGTGAGGCCGCGGTGAGCCTGCGCAACGCCGCGATCGTGCTGCTGGGTGCCTTCGGCGTCTACCCGCTGGTCTACGCGATCCCGGTGTTCGTCGACGTCACCGCGACCTGGCTCACCACGGTGCAGCTGGCCTACTCGGCGGCCGACGTGCTGGCCAAGGTCGGCTTCGGCGTCCTGGTGCACAAGGTGGCCAAGCTGCGCACCGCCGAGGACGTCGCGTCCGGGCGGGACACCCACCAGGAGGCGGTCTGGGTCAGCAACGTCGAGCACAGCAGGGCGGTGCTGCCGCCGGCTCAGCCGCCGGCGATCGCCACCAGGCCGACGACCCCCACGGCGTAGAGCACCAGCACCACCAGGGAGTCCACCCCCATCCGCGCGATCCGCCGTCCCGGCCGGAGGACCAGCCCGGCCATGTAGACCAGCGTCAGCAGGACGGCGAGGGCGGTCAGGTAGATGTCGGTGGCCTGGGCCTGCGGCAGCACCGCCGTCCCGGAGATGAGCGAGGCGGGGAGGAACAGCACCGGCAGGAACGCGTTGCCGCCGAAGATGTCGCTGACCGCGAGCTGGTAGTCGCCGGCCTTGACCGAGGTGAGCCCGGTGGAGAGCTCCGGCAGCGAGGTCGCGGCAGCCAGCACGGTCGCCCCGAACAGGACGCCGGTGAGCCCGACGTGGTCGGCGATGGCGTCGCCGCTGCGCTCGAGCACCACGCCGGCGACCAGGGTGAGCAGCGCGGCGACGCCGAAGATGCTCCCCGCCTTGGCGGTGCTGGTGCCGTTGGTGGTGGCCTTCGCCTCGGTCTTCTGCTGGCTGTGCCCGCGCGGCTCGTCCTGGCCGTCGGGTGCGTTGCCCGACTCGTGCCAGGGCAGGCCCTTCCCGGCCCGCTGGAGCAGCAGCAGCCCGGCGATCCACAGCACGGCGATGAGCACCGACGCCGGCCCGACCCGGCCGATGACCAGCGAGTCGGGCAGCTGGCTGCCGGCGATGACCACGGCCAGGACCCCGACGACCAGGGCGCCCTCCAGCACCAGCACCAGCGAGGCGGCCCGGTACATCAGCGGCCGCCGGCCGCGCACGCCGAAGGCGTCCAGCGCCACCAGGACGACGGTCTGGATGGCGATGCCGCCGAGCAGGTTGCCGACCGCGACGTCGAGGTTGCCCGACATCGCGGCGCTGACGGTGATGGCGATCTCGGGGAGGTTGGTGGCGACCGCCAGCAGGACGAGCCCGCCCAGCGCCGTCCCGAGGTGGAGCCGGGTGGCCAGCACGTCGGTCTGGTTCGACAGCTGGACGCCGGCGACCCAGATGACGCCGGCGGCCGCGGCGAAGATCGCGAGCAGCAGGGGCAGGGACAGTCCGGACACGCAGGCTCCCGGGGACGACGGACGAGCGGAGCGGCCTGTGCTCAGCCCGCGGGTCCCTGCCCGGACCCGGCGGCGGTCAACCCGTCGCGCAGGTCACGCCCGGGCGGTCAGGAGAACAGCGCCCGGCCCCACCAGTCGTCGGGGCCGGTGACCCCGGGCGGGCAGGCGAAGACCGCGGACGACGTGTGCTGGACGTACTCGTTCATCGCGTCCGTGCGCAGGTTCTTCTGCACCTGCACGAAGCCGGTCTCGGGGTTGCGCTGGTAGGCGATGAAGAACAGCCCGGCGTCCAGGCGCCCGAGCCCGTCGGAGCCGTCGACGAAGCTGTAGCCGCGCCGCAGGATCGCCGTCCCGGAGTTGGTCGGGTGGGCCAGCGCGACGTGCGACTTCTCGGGCATCGCGGACGCGGTGAGGTCGACCGGGTCGAACTCGCCCGCCTGGCCCAGCGGGGCGCCGGCCTTCTTGGTGCGGCCGATCGTCTGCTCCTGGTCGGCGAGGGTGGCGGTGTCCCACTGCTCGATCCGCATCCGGATCCGCCGGGTCACCACGTACGAGCCGCCGGCCAGCCAGTCCGCGCCCGGGTCGCCGTCGGCCACCCAGACGAACTGGTCGAGGGCCTTGGGGGCCTCGGCCTTGAGGTTGTCGGTGCCGTCCTTGAAGCCGAACAGGTTGCGCGGGGTGGTCTGCGCGCTGGAGGTCGAGGACGTGCGGCCGAAGCCCAGCTGCGACCACCGGACGCTGACCACGCCGGCGCCCAGGCGCACCAGGTTGCGGACGGCGTGCACGGCGACCTGCGGGTCGTTGGCGCAGGCCTGCACGCACAGGTCACCGCCGCTGATCTCCGGCCGGAGGGCCTCGCCGGGGAAGGCGGGCAGCTCGGCCAGCGGCTCGGGCCGGCGGTCGGCCAGCCCGAAGCGGTCGACGCCGTCGGCGGTGGTGAACAGCGTCGGGCCGAAGCCGATGGTGAGGGTCAGCCCGGACGGCGGGAGGTCCAGCGCCTCACCGGTGTCGTCGGGGACGGCGTACTGGCCGCCCTCGACCGCGCCGACCTCGCCGGCGTCCTGCCCGGCGGTCATCCGCGCCGCCGCCGCCGTCCAGGCCTTGAGCACCTCGACCAGCTCGGCGCGGTCCTCGGTGATGACGTCGAAGGCCACGAAGTGCAGCCGGTCCTGGGCCGGGGTGACGATGCCGGCCTGGTGGTCGCCGGTGAAGGCGACGGCGTCGGTGGCCGACGGACCGGCCGGCGCGACCGGCTCGCCCGCGGTGGCCCGGCCGATCGCACTGCCGGCCGCGCCGGCGGCGATGACACCGGCCGTGCCCGCGCCGGCCAGCCCGAAGAACCGGCGGCGCGACAGACCCTCAGAGCTCATGACGGACCCGGACTCACTTCTCCGCGACGACGGCGGCGACCTGGCTGACCGACTCGGTCAGCGCCGTGATGGAGTCGCTGAGCCCGCGCAGCTGGTCCTGCGTGAGCTGGTCGTACAGCGTCCACCCGTCACCGGAACGGTACTGGGCCAGCTCGTCTTCCACCGCCTTGGAGCGTTCGTCGATCTCGCCCACCAGCTCGGCGTCGTGGGTCTCCAGGTAGGGCCGCAGTGCCTGGACGGCGGCCTGGGAGCCCTCGAGGTTGGCCGCGAAGTCCCACAGGTCGGTGTGGCTGTAGCGGTCCTCCTCGCCGGTGATCTTGCCGGTGGCGATCTCGTCGAGCAGGGCCTTGGCGCCGTTGGCCAGCTGCAGCGGGTCGAGGGTGACCTGGTCGGCCTTCGCCGCGATCTCCTGGACGTTCGTCTTCAGCTGGTCGGCGTAGGGGCCCATGTCGGAGACGTCGCCGGTCTCCCACAGCGCCTTCTCGATGCGGTGGAAGCCGGTGAAGTCCTCGCCCTCGGCCTGGTCGCCCTCGCGGCCGTCGATGATCGGGTCGAGGTCGCCGAAGCTCTCCGCGACCGGCTCGATCCGCTCCCAGTAGGTGCGGGCGACCGGGTAGAGCGCCTTGGCCCCGTCGACGTCACCGGCCTTCACGGCGTCGGTGAACTTCGTGGTCTGCTCCAGCAGCGCGCCGGTCTGGGACTGCACGTAGCGCTGGTAGTCGGTGCCGGCCTGGGCCAGCGACTGGTCCTCCGACAGCGCCGGGGCGTCGCCGGAGACGACGAGCGCGGAGCGGATGCCGTCGCCGATCATCCCGGGCTTGCAGACGGTCTGGTACTCACCGGCCGGCAACTCGACGCGCAGCTCGCGAGCGACCCCGGGGGCGATGTTCTCGACCTCGGCCATCACCCGGTCGCCGGCGGCGTAGACGTAGAACTCGGTGACCTTGCTGCCGGAGTTGGTGATGCTGAACTGGTGCACGCCGGCCGGCAGCTCGCTCGAGGCCACGTCGCAGGCCTCGTCGCTGGCGGCCACCGCGATGTCGTCGGCCGGCGCCGCACCGGCGGCGGCGGGGTCCTCGTTGCCGCAGGCGGCGAGGGAGAGGGCGGCCGTCCCGGCCAGGACGGCCAGGGCGGTGCGCCTACGCGCGGGCTTCGACATGCTGCGGGGTCTCCTGGACGACGTTGGGGGCCGGCGTGGTGGTGCCGGCGGGCTTGCGGGAGGGGAGCAGGAACAGCACCAGCACCGGCACCAGGTAGGCGACCCAGGCGATGGTCTCCAGCACGGTGGGCTGGGGGGTGATGTTGAACAGGCCGGCCGCGAGCGCGCCGTACCAGCTGCCCGGGTCGAGCCAGCCGGAGGCGTCGAAGGCGTGCGTCGACAGGCCGGGCAGGACGCCGGCCTCCTGGAAGTCGTGCACCGCGTACTTGAAGATGCCGGCGGCGACCAGCACGAGCAGGGCGCCGCTGACCATGAAGAAGCGGGACAGGTTGATCCGGATGGCGCCGGCGTAGAGGCCGATGCCGAGGACGACGGCGGTGAGCAGGCCGGCGCCCAGGCCGAGCAGCGGGGCCGAGGAGGTGGCGCCCTGCGCGGAGGCGAAGAACAGCAGCGTCGTCTCCAGGCCCTCGCGGGCCACGGAGAGGAAGGCGATGCCGACGACGGCGCCGACGCCCAGGCCGATCGCGCCGTCGAGCTTGCCGCGCAGCTCGCCGGAGAGGCGGCGCGCGGTGCGCCGCATCCAGAACACCATCCAGGTGACCAGGACGACGGCGACGGTGGAGGTGATCGCGTCGAAGAGCTCCTGGCCGGGGCCGCCGAGCACGGTCGTGGAGACGTAGCTCAGCGCCCAGCCGAAGCCGATGGACAGCGCCGCGGCCGCGCCCACCCCGGCCCAGACCGGCAGCAGGTGCCTGCGCCGTCCGGTCTTGACCAGGTAGGCGACGAGCACGCTGACGATGAGGACCATCTCCAGGCCCTCACGCAGACCGATGAGGTAGCTGGCGGCGAACACCTGCCCCATGGCGGACCTCCGGATCAGACTCCCCGCGCCCGGCCGACGTAGGGAAGGCTCACCTTAGGAGACCGTCATCGTCCGGTACAGACCGGGTCTGCCAGGGTGACCGGGATCCCAGGAACGAGAGGACGACGATGTCCGAGCCCACCGTCACCCGCACCGACGCCGACGGGGTAGCCACGCTGACCCTGCTGCAGCCGGCGATGACCTCCCGGCTGCGCGCCGACCTGCTCGCCGCGGTGACGGCGGTGGCGGCCGACGCCGCGGTGCGCGCGGTGCTGCTCACCGGCACCGGCCGCGCCTTCTGCCTCGGCCAGGACCTCGGCGAGCACGCCGCGGTGCTGCGCAGCGGTGCCACCGACTCCCTGGACGTGGTGGCCGCCGAGTACAACCCGCTGCTGCTGGCGCTGGCCGCACTGCCGGTCCCGGTGGTCGTCGGGGTCAACGGCGCCTGCGCCGGGGCCGGGCTGGGGCTGGCGCTGGCCGGCGACCTGCGGGTGGCCGCCGCCGGGGCCAAGCTCAGCACCGCGTTCACCGGCATCGGCCTGTCCAGCGACTCGGCGGTGGCCGCCCGGCTGGTGCACTGCGTGGGCGGCTCCCGCGCGGCCGAGCTGCTGCTGCTGGCCGAGCCGTTCACCGCCGAGACCGCCCTCGGCTGGGGTCTGGTGCACCGCGTCGTCCCGGCCGAGGCCGTGCACGACGAGGCGCGGGCACTCGCCGTCCGGCTGGCCACGGGTCCGACCGCGGCGTACCGGGCGGTGAAGGAGGTCCTGGCCACCGCCGCCACCGACCCGCTGGGGACGACGCTGGCGCTGGAGGCGCGGCTGCAGTCCGGGCTCGGGGCGACGGCCGACCACCGCGAGGCCGTGGAGGCCTTCCTGGCCAAGCGGCCCGCCCGGTTCACCGGCCGCTGACCCCGCGCCCGGCGGACCTCGGCCGACCGAGGGGCCGTTCCCCGGGGTGCAGTGCGCCCGGTCCCGTCGACCGCATCGGACACCCCGACGAGAGCCGCCTCGCCCTAGCGTCGTGACCATGCCCCGTGACCGAGGAACTCGCACCGTGCACCCGACCTCCTGGAAGGTGCTCGCGGGCGGGCTCCTGCTCATCGCCCTGTACGCGGTCCTCTCAGCGCTCACGACCATCGGCGACCCGGGCGACATCGGCGGCGGCCTCATCCTGCTGCTCGGCTACCTGGTGACGGGCGCGGGCGTCCTGCTCGTGGGCCACGACCTCTGGGAGAACCGGTCCCAACGCCGGTAGGCGCGATCGCCCCACCCCTCGGCAGGACCCGCACCAGCCTCCGCCGGCAGGGCGACGTATCGGCGCCGCCTATGCCAGCCATCGGATCCCGGTCTTGGACGGCGGCGGCGTGCGGTGGCGAGACTCGAGGTGCGCGCTCGACCGGCACCTCCGGGGTCGAGCCCGCTCCCCCGAGAGCACCGAGGAGCCACCGTGACCAGCACCGCAGTCCGCGAGGAACTGACCCTGTCCAGCTCCGTCGTGACCCACGACGTGGACGTCCCGTTCGACCGGGTCGACATCGCCACCTGGCTCAGGACCCTGCCGGACGAGGAGTACCAGCGCTGCGCCCCGGGTGACCACAAGGCGGCCGGCTACACCGTGGCCGACGACGGCACCCCGATGTCGATCAACGTCGAGATGATCGGCACCGGCCTGGTGGTCCAGCACTACCGGATGGAGACCGCCGAGGCGCACCACTGCCACCTGGTGTCCACCTCGGACGTGCTGACCCCGAACGGCTGGACGACCGTCCAGGTGGTCTGGGACCTGCGGATGACGCCGTTGGACGAGGAGCACTGCCGCTACACCAACACGGTCACCTCGCACCCGACCGAGCAGTTCCTGCAGTTCCTCGGGGAGAACGGCATCTCCTTCGAGCAGGCCGCCCGTGACCGGCAGGCCGCGTCGGGTGCCCACAACGCGCGGGAGACCCCGCTGTTCGCCGAGAGCATCGCCCGCGCAGCCCGGGCCCGGTGACTCCTGCCGTGGCCCCCCGTCGCGGGGCGGGTCTAGCGGACGGCGTCGCGCGGGTGGCGCGCGTCCGGGCCCCCGGCCGCGGTCCAGAGCTGGAGGAACGCCAGCAGCGGCCGGGCCTGTGCCGGGTCGGACCGCCAGACGAGCACCTTCCGGAACCGCAGCGGCGGGTCCAGCGGCAGGACCTGGACCCCCGACCCGGGGTCGACGGCGGGGTCGTAGGCCGCCGCCAGGGCGACACCGACACCCGCCCGGGCCAGGGCGATCTGCAGGGCCACGTCGTTGGTCGCGTGCGAGACCTGCAGCTGCGCGCCGTCGGCCCGGAAGTGCTCCTCGATGCGGTGACGCAGGGCGCTGTCGGACGCGTAGGTGATCACCGGGTGGGTGAGCACCTCCTCGCAGCTCAGCGCCGCGCCCGGCACCGGGTGCTCGCGGGCCAGCACCGCGACGATCTCGTCCTGGAGCAGGGTCGCGTGCGCCAGCGACGCCGGCAGCGGCGTGTCGGGCAGCGCCACCAGCGCGGCGTCCAGGTCGCCGTCGTCGACCGCCTGGATCAACGAGTCGCTGCCGCCGCTGCCCAGCCGCACCGAGACCCCGGGGTGGCGGGCGTGGTACTCGGCCAGCACCCGCGGCAGGCGGGTCTCCTGGACCCCGCCCACCGTGCCGATCGCGAGCTCGCCGGTCAGCAGCTCGGCCCGCTGCGCGAACTCCCGCTTGGCCGCGGCCACTGACTCCAGGCACGCCCGGGCGTGCGGCAGCAGCGCCCGGCCGCCCGGCGTGAGGGTCGCCCCGCGCGGGGTCCGGACGAACAGCGGCTCACCGAGCTCCCGCTCGAGGGCAGCCACCTGGTAGCTGATGGACGGCTGCGCGACCAGGCAGCTCTCGGCCGCGCCCGTGAAGGAGCCCGTGGTCACGACCGCCACGAAGTACTCCAGCGCCCTCAGCTCCACGGGCACCCCCGGCAGGTCGGGTCGGCCGGAGACGGTCCCGGACCGCGCCGGCCGTCTCCGCGCACCTCAGGCCTCAGCCCGGAGCCCGGCGAGGGCGCGGGGTGCGGCAGACCGCTCCGCAGCGCCCTGGCGCCGGTCCGTCGCGGGCGTCATGCCGTGAGCGTACGAGCCGACGGGCGGTCCGGACCAACGACCGGACGACGCCGCCGGGCCGAGGCGACGCCGCCGGGCCGAGGCGACGCCGCCGGGCCGAGGCGACGCCGCCGGGCCGAGGCGACGCCGCCGGGCCGAGGCGACGCCGCCGGGCCGAGGCGACGCCGCCGGGCCGAGGCGACGCCGCCGGGCCGAGGCGACGCCACCCGGTGCACCACCACCCCGGCCGACGATCCCGCCGTGCCGGGTCTGACCCGACGAACACGAGGAGTGGACATGAGCGACACACGACGAGAGCTGGCGGTCCGGTTCGCCACCGCACTGGGCACCCGCGACGAGCAGGCCCTCGGGGAGCTGTGCACCCCGGACGTCAGCTGGACGATCCCGGGGACGAGCGAGGTGTCCGGTCGCCACGAGGGGGTGGCCGGACTGGTCGCCGTCGAGGCAGCGCTGGCACCCCATCAGATCCGGCCCCGACTGGAGGCGCTGCTCCACGGGCCGGACAGCATCGTGGTCCTGGCGCACGACACCGGGGACCACCGGGGACGACAGCTCGACATCCGGGTCGCACTGCACGTGCAGGTGCGCGCCGGCCGGATCGCCGCCCTGGTCAGTCACATGAGCGACGTCGAGGCCTTCGACAGCTACCTCGCGCCGTAGCGGCTCCTGACCGGTGGACCGTGGCGCTGACCGAGCGGTCGGACCGCTCGTCGCCCGGCTCGGCTCAGGCGGCCAGGGCGCAGCGGTCAGGCGACGGACAGCGGCATGACCGCCCAGACGACCTTCTGCTCGCCCGAGGCGAACCACCCGCAGTCCACGGCGAACTCGGCGATCATGCCCAGGCCCATGCCACCGTCACTGGGGTCGCGGGTCGACGTCGGGCGCGGCGGGTCCTCCGCTGCCCGGTCGGCGACCCGCAGGAGCACGCCGTCCTCACTGGAACACGCATCGACCACGATCGGTGCCCGCCCGTGCCGCAGCGCGTTGGACATCAGCTCGTCCAGGGCGAGCACGGACTCCTCGACGCGGTTCTCCCGCATCTCGGCCGAGCCGTCGTCCGCCGCGGTGATCCACGCCCGGAACTCCCGACGCACCCGGGAGAGGTCCCGCAGGTGCTCAGGGGACCAGGCAGTGCAGTCCGAACCGCGGGGCGGCTGTGCTTCGACCCACGCTCGGACCTGCTCTCCGGACATGCAGCGGCCTCCCGATCCGAGTGCGCACCATCTGGCGCTCCATGCCGATCTGCCCGGCTGCTGACCGGGCGACACGTGCGGAGCGACACGACTTGGCCCGGAGGCGTGACCGGGACGCTGCGGCTGCCTGCGGCGCTGCAGGTCCCCGGCCCGTGCAGTGCACGACGCGGACGACCGTCAGGAGGCGCCGGGCACGAGCCCGTCACCCGCCGGACGTCACGACCGGGTGGGCACGAGGAGCTCGCCGGTCGTCACCAGGTGCTCGGCGACCACTCGGAGCTTGCGATTGCCGGCCATCGACGCCTGGGCGAGGACCGTGAACGCCTCCTCGGCCGTCACCTTGTAGCGCTCGATCAGGATGCCCTTGGCCTGGTCGATGACCGCCCGGGACTCCAGGGCGGTCTGCAGGTGGTCGGCGCGCTCGCGTGCGCTCTCGTAGGCGTGCATGTTCGCGACGGCCACGCCTGCGAAGCGGGCGAACCGGTGCCCGATGCGGCGACCGTCCTCGTCGAAGGCCGCGGACTCTCGGGCGTAGATGTTGAGGCCCGCGCCCAGGTTCTCGGAGGTGCCCAGGGGCAGTGACAGGGAGCTGAGACTGCCCCGCTCGACCGCGGTCACCATGTAGTCGGACCAGCGCGCCTCTGTGCGGGCGTCCAGGACCTCCACCGTCTGGCCACTGCTGGCGGCGTGCAGGCACGGACCGTACCCACGGCCGTACTGGCTCTCGTCCAGGTCCAGGGCCAGCTGCCCGGTGTGCACCACCGTCGTCGCCCGGTCCGCCACGAGCAGGGTGATCGATGCCTCGACGCTGCCGGGCACCACCTGCTTGGTCAGGTCGGCGACGGCCTGCAGCACCGACTGGAGCGAGGACTCGGCGAACGCGACACTGCCGAGTCGCTCGAACGCTGCTGCCTCGTCGACGGCAGGGGTGCGGTCGGCTGGGCTCATGGGACGTGCTCCGGTCGGGTCGCCGGGGGCACGATGCGTCCTCGGTGCGGAGATCCCCGACATCCACCGGGGACTCACACGTACGTGCGCCGCTGTATGACGCACCGTCAGCAACGAGAACTCGCCCCGAGACCTTCTCGGCGGAGGCTACCCCCCCTCCAGAGGAGGGGGCTGGACGCTGAACGCGGTCGCGGGAGGCCTCAGCCCTCGATGTCGCCGACGGGCAGGCCACCGAGGAAGCCGCGGGCCAGCTCGTCGTCCCGGGGCGGCCCGCGCCACTCCACAAGCAGCAGCGAGGCGTCGTCGCTGGTCTGCCCACCACGGGCCTCCATGAGGGCGTGGGAGAGCAACCGGACGGTCTCGGCCACGCTGACGTCGTCGGTGTTGGCCTGCTCCACGAACTCCCGCAGCCGTTCCTCGCCGAACTGCGCGCCGTCGGCGAGCCGCTCCTCCACGACGCCGTCGGTGAAGAACAGCACCCGGTCTCCCGGCTCCAGCTGGACGGTGGACACCTGCGGGGCGACCCCACCGAGGCCCACCGGCCGGGTGATGGGACCGACGAGCTCCTCGACGGACCCGCCGCTGCGGACGACCAGGGCCGCGGGGTGCCCGGCGTTGACCCAGCTGAGCACGCCGGTCTCGGTGTCCAGCCGGCCCACCTGCGCGGTGGCGAAGCGACCCGGGTAGGTCGCGGACAGCACGTCGTCCATCTGCACGTAGAGGTCGGGCAGCGACGCATCGGACCGTCGTCCGTGCCGGTAGGTGGCCACCACGACGGTCGCCATCGTGGCCGCCTCCAGCCCGTGGCCCATGGCGTCGAAGACCGCCAGGTGCAGCACGTGACCGTCCAGGGCGTAGTCGAAGCTGTCCCCGCCCACGTTGTAGGCGGGCTCCAAGATCCCGGCGAGGGCGACGTCCGGGGTGTTCATCACGAGCGGGGGCAGGGTCTGCCACTGCAGGTGCGCCGACAGGCTGATCGGGGCTGCGGTGCGCACCCGGTCGAACGTGGTCGTGTACAGGGACTTGGTGACGATCAGGTCCGCCGTCAGGCCGGCCAGGCGCTGGGCCAGCCGGCGGTCGTTGTCGTCGACCTCGAGGAGGGTGAAGGCCAGCACGCCGACCCGGTCGGAGCCGTCCAGCATCGGCAGGTACAGCCGCGTCGAGCCCTCGGGCAGCTCCTGCTCGATGCGGGCGTCCTGCCTGAAGGCACGGCCCGCCCAGCTCCCTGCGATGGGGCACGACTCACCGACCAGGCCCTCACCGGTCAGCGGGTTGAGCGTCCGCTGGTCGTAGTCCTGCAGCCAGATGCTCACGTCCCTGCCGCCGACGGAGGCGACCTCCTGGGCCACCAGTGGGCCCACCAGCCGGGCCGGCATCAGGTGTGCCCGGTCCAGCAGGGACCCCAGCACGCGCTCACCGAGGCTCTCCTCGCGCGAGCGCCTGCGCTCGTCGACGAAGCCGACTCCTGCCCGGTCGCCGACCGCCCCTACTGCACCGGCGAGGTCGTCCCGACCGTCGTCCTCCATGCGCTCTCCCGCCACGTCCCGCCATGTGACAGGTGACCGGTCGGCGACCCAGGCGCACCGGCTGGACGCCGGGGTCGTGCAGCGCCGCGGACCCGGAGCAGGTCCCGACGGTGCGACCGTACGCCCACGGCCGGGCCGGCGGTGGAGCTGATCCTGCGGGTGTCCCGCCCTCGCGGGCAGAGTGCTAACGCGCGGCGCAGGCCGGGCAGACGTCGGCGGCGGTCAGCGGCCACTGTTGCTCGGTGTCCACGCGGGCCAGCGCGCCGCACAGGGTCAGCTCGCAGGCGGCGTCCATCTCCGCCGCGGGCCGGTGCACCTCCACGGCGTGCCACAGGGGCACCGCCGGTCCGTGCGCCCGACTGCGCGCCGCCACCAGGGTCAGGGTCGAGGTGCTCACACTCCTGGTGTCGGCACGGAGGGGCCGGTGGTTGAGCGTGCAACCCGAACGTCACACGACCGGATGCCCGTTCGTCACGTGCACCCGTGGGCATGGCACGGTGCAGGTCCACCCACTCACCTGGAGGCCCCGGTGCAGCTCACCAAGCACGGACACGCCTGTGTCGTCCTGTCCGAGGACGACCGCCGGCTGGTCGTCGACCCCGGCGCGTTCACCGCGGACGACGCCTCGGCCGGCGCCTCGGCGCTGCTGGTCACCCACGAGCACGCCGACCACTTCGTGCCGGACAAGGTGCGGGCCGCCCTCGACGCGGACCCGGCTCTGGAGCTGTGGACGAACGCCTCGGTCGCCGAGCAGCTGAGCGGCCTCGGCTCCCGGGTGCACGTGGTGGGCCCCGGCGACACGTTCACCGCCGCCGGCTTCGACGTCTCCGTGCACGGCGAGTGGCACGCGGTGATCCACCCCGACCTCCCCCGGGTGCGCAACGTCGGCTTCCTCGTCGAGGGCCGCGTGTTCCACCCCGGCGACGCGCTCACCGTGCCCGAGGTCGACGTCCCGACGCTGCTGCTGCCGGCGCACGCGCCCTGGTCGAAGACCGCGGAGCTGGTCGACTACCTGCGCGAGGTCCGCGCTCAGCAGGCGTACGCGGTGCACGACGGCCTGCTCAACGACACCGGCCTGGGCGTGGTGGGCGGCCTGCTCGGGGAGCGCGGCCCGGGCCAGCCCACGCCGTACACGCGGATGGCGCCCGGCGACTCGGTCGACGTCTGAGCCGTCCCGGTCAGCCGGTGACGCCCAGCCGGGCCAGCTCGGAGGCGTAGCGCCGGGAGCGCTCCCGCTCGGTGGTCAGCGCGCGCTCGGCCTCCACCCGGGCGGTGACGTCGGCCTGGATGCCGATGTACTGCACGACCCGCCCGTCGGCGTCAGTGACCGGGGTCAGGTGGCACTCGTTCCACCACGTGCTGCCGTCGGCCCGGCGGTTGAGCAGCACCTCGCGCACCTCCTCCCCCGCCGCGATCGCCTCCCGCACCCGGGCGACCGCGGCGGGGTCGGTGTCCGGCACCTGCAGGAAGCGGCAGTTGCGGCCGAGCACCTCTGCGGCCGGGTGCCCGGACAACCGCTCGAACGCCGGGTTGACGTAGACCAGCGGCTGGTCGGGCAGCCGCAGGTCGACGATGGAGATGCCCGTGCTGACGACGGCCAGCGCCCGGTGCAGGAGGCCCTCGCCGGGGACCGCGGACACGGACGGCACCTGCGGTCGGGGGACGGCCACCGTCGACGGTGGTTCCTCGGCCCGCGGCGCGACCCGGGACAGCAGCGCCCGGGCGGCCTGCACCACGGTGTCCCGCTCGTAGGTCAGCGCGAACGCGAACCGCCGCTCGGCCTCCGGGCCGTCGTCACCGAGGTCGCGGGCCAGCAGGGCGGCGCTGAAGTGCGGGCTGAGCACCACGATGTCCCACTCGTCGCGCACCGGGTCGTCGGGCAGCAGGTCGGCGTTCCGCAGCCCGGGCATCGGCTCACCGGCCAGCCCCTCGGCCAGGGCCGCCACGAACCCGACCCGCTCGGCCAGGTCCCGGTACCGCAGCCGGGTCGCGGGGGTGACGTGCCGGGCCTGCTGGAACGCGGTGACCACCACGCAGGTCTCCCCCAGCCGCATCGCCTGCCGTTCCAGCTGCTGGCTCACCTCCACCAGGAGCGACTTGGCCGCCTCGCGCACCGGGGCGCCGACGGGCAGGCAGTCGAACGGCGAGACCCGGTCGCAGGGCGGGTCGAGGAGCTGGGGGTCGGGCAACCGCAGCGTCCCGGCCGGCCGGCCGGCGACCAGCCCGGGGCCGGGGCGGCCGAACAGCCACCCCTGGCCGAGGGTGGCGCCCATGGCCCGGGCGGTGGCCAGGTGCTGCTCGTTCTCGATGCCCTCGGCCAGCACGACCGCCCCGCTGGACTCGGCGTAGGCGTTGACCGCGTGCATGATCTCCGCGATCGCCGGGCCGGGGCGGTCCTGCACCAGCCGCAGGTCGAGCTTGACCACGTCGGGGCGCAGCAGCGGCATGAACGCCAGCGACAGCGAGTCCGAACCCACGTCGTCCAGCGCGACCGCCCAGCCGTGCTCGCGCACCCGCGCCACCGTGCGCAGCAGCTCCGCCGGGCGCGCGGCCAGTGCCCGTTCGGTGATCTCCAGGACCACCTGCAGGGTGCCGGCGAACCGGTCGGCCCGGTCGAACAGCGCCGCCAGCGGCGCCTCGTCGAGCGCATCGGGCTCGACGTTGACGAAGACGGTCAGCGGCGCCAGCAGGCCGGCCTGCACCGCACCCCGCAGCGCGGCGGCCCGGCACGCCTGGTCCAGCTCGGTGAGGCACCCCTCGGACCGGGCGGCGGCGAACAGGTCGTCGGGGGCGTGCAGCGGCCCCTCGGGGCCGCGCGCGAGCGCCTCGTAGGCGACCACCAGCCCGCTGTCGAGCTCGACGATCGGCTGGAAGACGCTGGTCACGGTCCGGTCGTCGAGCACCGCACGCACACCGGACACCGGACGTTCCCCCCACTGGTGCACGTCGTCCCCTCCCGGTGCTCGGCACAGGCACCCCGAGTCTGACAGCATCGGCCTGCTCCCAACCGGTGAGCGCCCCGGCGTCACCGGTGGTGACACGAGTCAGGGGGACCAGCGGATGGACACCGGCTACGACCTGCCCACCTGGGCACCGCTGCCCGCGCGGGCCGACGAGGCGTTCGACCGACTCGCCGCCACCGTCGCCGGCACCCTCGGCGTCGAGCGCTCGCTCGTGGTCCTGGTGTCCAAGGCCGGCCAGGTGATCCCCGGGGCGTACGGGCTGTCCGAGCCGTGGGCCACCCGCCGGTCGATGCCGCTGACCCACTCGCTGAGCCAGCGGGTGACCTCCGCGGGCGCCCCGCTGGTGCTCCGCGACGCCCGCGAGGACCCGGAGCTGGCCGACAGCCCCTCGGTGCGCGAGCTGGGCGTCGTCTCCTACGCCGGCATGCCGCTGTGGGACGCCTCCGGGCGGCCGATCGGGGTGCTGGTCGCCGCGGACTCCACGCCCCGGGACTGGACGGCCGCGGAGCTGGAGACGCTGCGTCGGCTGGCCGCCGAGGGCTCCCGTCAGCTGCAGGTGCAGGCCGTCGAGCTGGCCGAGCGGGAGGCCCTCGCCGCCGCCGTCCGGGACGACGGGACGGCCCGTGCCGCGGCCGAACGGGCCCGCAGGGCGCTGGTCGAGGCCGAGGCCGAGGCCGACCGCACCCGGCTGGTCGCCCGGCTCAGCGGCGCGCTGCTGACGGCCCGGTCGCTGCCGGGGGTGCTGCGCACGCTCGACCGGCTGGTGCGCTCACCGCTGGGCAGCCGGACGGTGCTGATGGGCGTGGCCGAGGCCGGCTGCCCGGAGGTGCGGGTCTGGTCCGCGACCGCCGGGGCCACGCCCTCGGCGGACCCGGTGGCCACGCTGGCGCTGACCGACCCGCACCCGCTCACTGTCGCGATGGCCGAACGCCGCCTGGTGGCCGTGGCCACGGGTGAGGAGGGACGCGCGGAGTTCCCGCGGCTGGACCCGCTGCCGCCCGGCACCGAGACGGTGCTGGCCGCACCGCTCGTGCTGGGCCAGCACAGCGCCGTCGGGGCAGTGGCGCTGGGCTGGACCCAACGGCGGGAGCTGGACGCCTCCGTCCTCGCGGTCGCCGGTGACCTGGCCCGGCACGTCGGGCACGCCCTGGACCGGGAGCTGCTGCGCGAGCAGCGGCTCTGGCTGGCCGGGCACCCCGACGACGCGGCCCACCCCCGCACCTGAGCCGCCGGTCGGCTCAGCTGGGGTCGGTCGCCCCCGCGCCGTGCGGCTGGGCGGCGAACAGGGTCACCGAGTCGGCGCCCCCCGGGAGGTCGTCCCAGGCCGAGGCCCACCGCGGCGACGCGACGGCGGCGTCCAGGGACTCCTGGGAGTCGAAGACGAACTCGGCGAGCAGGTGCCAGGCGGGCTTGCCGACGACCTGACGGGTCACCGAGTGCACCCGGTTCTCCACGAGGCCGGGGGTGTCCTCCACCAGCCCGGCGTGGACGGCGGCGTACTGCTGCTCGAAGGCGGACGGGTCCTCCGGGACCTGGTACAGGGCGAACCAGCTGACGGTCATGGGAGCCCCCTACCCCGGCGGACGGCTCACCGACCGCCGACGGACACCTCGAACTCGACCTGGCTCACGTCGGGCCGCAACCGGGAGAACGAGTGCACGAGCGGGTGGCCGCCGCGGTCTCGCACCGTGGTGCGCACGACCAGCAACGGGGAGCCGGTGGTCACGTCCAGGACGTCGGCCTCGTCGGCGGCCGCCGTCCCGACGTCGACGGCGATCCGGGCGTGCGCCAGGTCGGCGGAGTACTCCCGGCGCAGGAACTCGTACAGCGACCCGTGCCCGAAGTCCTCGGTCGCGGCCTTCGGGTAGGTGCGCGCGGGGAGGAAGCTGCGGACGACGTGGTTGGGCAGCCCGTCGACGCTGCGCAGCCGGACCAGCTCCACGACGTCCTCGGCCGGGCCCATCGACAGCTCGGCGGCGATCGCCGGCGCGGCCGGGACCACCCGCTGGGTCAGCACCGTGGTGCCCACCTGGGCGCCCTGCTCGGTCATCACCGAGTGGAAGCCGGCGATCCGGTGCACGAAGCTCTCGCGGTACTCGTGCCGGATGCCCGGCCGGCTCACGAAGGTGCCGCGGCCCTGTTCACGCACCAGGTGCCCGTCGGCCACCAGCCCGTCGACCGCCCGGCGCAGGGTGATCCGGCTGACGCCGTACTCGGCGCACAGCACGGGCTCGGGGGGCAGCAGGCTGTGCTCGGGCAGCGCGGAGGCCCGCCGGCGCAGTGCCTCGCGCACGGCGAGGTACTTGGGTCCCCCCTCGGAGCTCGACACGGGGAGAAACGGTACGGCACACGTCCGGTCGTCTAGACGTCATGACGTACGGTGTGGCCTGGACCACTGTCCCGCCCGGAGGAGAGAGCTCATGCGCATCGGAGTGCTGACCGGCGGAGGCGACTGCCCCGGCCTCAACGCCGTCCTGCGGGCGGTGGTCCGGACGTCGGTGATCGAGTACGGCAGCGAGGTCATCGGCTTCCGCAACGGCTGGCGTGGGCTGCTCGACGACGAGGCCACCCCGCTCGACATCGGCAAGGTCGACCGGCTGCTCACCCGCGGCGGGACGACGCTGGGCACCATGCGCGCCGCGCCCAAGGCGCTGCACGACGGCCTGGGCCGCACCCGCGAGGTGCTCGAGTCCCACGGCATCGACGTGCTCATCCCGATCGGCGGCGAGGGCACGCTGACCGCCGCGGCCTGGCTCGCCGACGAGGGCGTGCCGGTGGTCGGCGTCCCGAAGACGATCGACAACGACATCGACTGCACCGACCTGACGTTCGGCTTCGACACCGCCGTCAGCATCGCCACCGACATGATCGACCGGCTGCACACCACCGCCGAGTCCCACCAGCGCGTGCTGCTCGTCGAGGTCATGGGCCGGCACGCCGGCTGGATCGCGATGAACGCCGGGATGGCGGCCGGGGCGCACCTGATCCTGATGCCCGAGCAGCCCTTCGACGTCGAGGAGGTGTGCCAGCTGGTCAGCGCCCGCTTCGACCGCGGCGACACCCACGTCATCGCCGTGGTCAGCGAGGGCGCCACCCCCAAGCCCGGCACGATGGAGCTGCGGGACGGCGGCATCGACGAGTTCGGCCACCGGCGCTTCACCGGTGTGGCCCAGCAGCTGGGCGACGAGCTCGAGCGGCGCACCGGCAAGGAGGTGCGCACCACGGTGCTCGGCCACGTGCAGCGCGGTGGCACCCCGACGTCCTTCGACCGGGTGCTGGCCACCCGCTTCGGGCTGCACGCCGCCCACGCCGCGCACCGCGGGGAGTTCGGCAACATGGTCGCCCTGCACGGCACCGAGATCGAGCTGGTGCCGCTCAAGGAGGCCGTCGCCCGGCTCAAGACCGTCCCTCGCGACCGCCTCGAGGAGCTCTCCGCCTTCACCGGCTAGCGACGGCCAGCCACCAGGCACTGGTACCGACACACCCGTTGCGGACACGCAGATGGCGGTGTCGGTACCAGTGCCTGGATCGGGCGGCTACTTCGTGGCGGCCCTCAGCGCGGGGCGCAGCTGCGGCCAGCGGAGCCAGAACTCCCGCTCGGCCTGCTCGGACCGGGCCTGCTCCAGCGCGTGCAGCCGGCCCCAGGTCCAGGCGTTCTCCCCGGCGGTGAAGGCCTGCAGCCCGAACTGCACGCACAGCGGCCGGGTGACGAAGGTGTCCTGCCGGTCGCCGAGCACCTCCTGCACGCCCTTGATCGCCGTCACCAGCTCCGTCACCGGGCGCCCGAGCACCGGCACCGCGGCCTCGGCGGTGTAGCGCAGCCGCTTGGCGGCCTTGCGGACGTCGTGCAGCGCCTCGTCCTCGGTGGCGCCCTCGGCCAGCTCGACCGTGCGCTGCAGCCGGCGGGTGGTGCGGGCGAGGACCTCGCGCAGCACCTCGTCGGCCGGGCGCGTGGCGGCCTCGGTCAGCGGCGGCTCGCCGACCAGGGCGTCCAGGTCGTCGCGCAGCTGGAGGTAGGCGGCACCGGCCAGCACCTTGCGGGCCTGTGCGTCACCGGCGGCCTCGTCCTTGATCGCCGCCTGCTGCAGCCGGGCCGCGACCGGGCCGAGCACCAGCTCGACGGGCTGGGCGGCGACCAGCTCGCGCAGGTGGGCGAGCGCCACCTCGGCGTCCCGGGTCGGGGAGAGCGCCGAGCCGACGACCGCGAGCTCCGCGCGCACCGGGTCGGTCTGCTCGCGGTCGAGCACCGGCCGGAAGGCGGCCAGCGTGCTGCGCAGCCGGCGGCAGGCCACCCGCACCTGGTGCACGCCGTCGGCCTGGCCGGTGCGGACCATGAGGTCGGCGTCCGACAGCGCCTGGACCTGGCTGCGCAGCGCCGCCCGGACGACGTCGCCCGCCGAGGCGGCCGGGGCGCGCTTCTTCCCCTTCTTGCCCTTCCTGCGGGGAGCGGCCTCGGCGGCCGGCTGCGGCGCCAGGGTGGCCAGCCGGTCGGCCAGCACCCGGGAGAGCTTGGACGGGGAGTCCGCGGGCCGGGCGCCGGCGTCCACCAGCGCCTCGGCGACGGCCACGAGCACCTCGTCGTCGCCGTCGACCAGCTCGACCTCGACCTCGCGCCACGTGGTGACGACGGCGGCCTCGCCCGGCCCGGCAGGGTAGGCGGTGCCGGTGACGTGGTCGTCGGCGACCTCGGCCAGCACCCGGCCCTCGGCGTCGGCCAGCTCGGTGACCACCCGGCGGGTGCGCAGCAGCGCGACCTGGGTCGCCGGCTCCTGCCGGACGATGCCCAGCACCGGCTCGAGCACGGCCTTCGGCGGGTTCTTCGCCGCCCGGCCGACCGGGGAGTGCAGCTCGCGGCGCGCACCGGCCACCGGCGGCAGCTTCACGTGCCAGCCGGCGTCCGTGCCGCCGGTGCGCCGGCGCAGCGTCACCCGGGCGCGGGCCAGCCGCAGGTCGGCGGTGTCGTAGTAGGCGGCGTCGAGGTGGTGCTCCACCGGCTCGCGCACCTCGGCCACCCCCGGCACCGCGGACAGGTCGGGCAACGCGAACGTCTCCTCGACGTCGAACTTCTGCTCGATCTCCAGATGGACGTCAGCCATCGCGTTCACTCCTCGTTCAACTCTACTTCACCAGCGCTTTGCCTGCTCCTGCCGCCCGTCTTACAGGACCGAGATGAACACGGGACCGCTGCACGGCCCCCGGTCCGGGCCCGGCACGATGGCGACGTGAGCTCTCCTCCGCGTGTCCCTGCCCGCGCCGCGCTCGCGCTCACCGCCCCGTGGGCCGGGTTCGCCGCCGTCCGCGCGCTCGGTGCCGAGCGGGGCTTCCCGCTGGTGCCGGCGCTGTCGTTCACCCCACACGCCGCCCTGAGCGCGGTCGTGCCGCTGACCGCCGCGCTGCTGAGCCGGTCGCGGAGCGCGACCGCGCTGGCCGCCGGTTCGGCGGTGGTGCTCGGCGCCGCCGTGCTCACGCGGGCCCGGCCGTCCGCCCCGGTCGCCACCGCCGACGGGCCGGCGCTGCGGGTCGTCTCGCTCAACACCCTGCACGGCCGGGCCGACGCCGCGACGGTGGTCTCCCTGGTGGCCGAGCACGACGCGGACGTCGTCGCGCTGATGGAGGTCACGCCGGAGGGGGTGACCGCGCTGCTGGACGCCGGGATCGCCGACCTGCTGCCGCACGGCCACGTGATGCCGGCCGGCCCCGACCAGCCCCCGGGCTCCGGCGGTGCGGTGTGGACCCGGCTGGAGGTGCTCGCGCGCAGCATGGTGCCCGGGCGGTTCGGCCAGCCCTCGGTCCGGCTGACGGTGCCGGGTGCCCTGGACGTCGAGCTGACCGCGGTGCACACCCACCCGCCGCTGCAGGGGCCGGCGCGGGTGGCCGACTGGGAGCAGGACCTGCGCGACCTGCCCACCCCCGGCGACGACGTCCTGCGGGTGCTCACCGGCGACTTCAACGCCACGCCCGACCACGCCTCGTTCCGCCGGCTGCTGCGGATCGGCTGGGTCGACGCCGCCCGCGCGACGGGTGCGGGACTGCGGTCCACGTGGGCACCGATCCGCGGTGGCCGCCCGCGGCTGGTCCTGGACCACGTGCTGGTCGACGGACGGATCACCCCGCAGTGGCTGCAGGTGGTGCACGTGCCCGGGAGCGACCACCGGGCCCTCGTCACCGCGCTGCGCCTGCCCGCCCTGCGCTGAGGAGGAGTGCCCCGGGCGGCGGGTTCCGCAGCACCGCCGCCCGGGCTCCCTCCAGCTTCCCTGCTCGGCGGCGGTCCGCACCCCCGTTGTGTGACATCTGTGTGAACTCGTCCGCGCACCGCCGCGTCGGTCACCCAGCGCGTCCGGTCGCTGACGGGTCAGCTGACCTGCACGTCCTCCTGGCCGGCCACCGACACGACGTCCCCGCGCCGCACCTGCCGGCCGCGGCGCTCCTCGACCTCACCGTTGACCTGCACCTCGCCCGCGGCCAGCACGTCCTTGACCTGGGCGCCGGAGGGCACGGCGTCGACCAGCTTCAGCAGCTGACCCAGCCGGATGGACTCCTCGCCGGAGCGGATCTCGATGGTGCGCACCGCGCCATCCTCCCCGGCTCAGGCCACGACCAGCGCATCGCCCACCGTGACCGTGCCCGGCCGGGCCACCAGCGCGCCCACCGCCAGCGCCCCGCCGCGCTCCCGGTGGATGGTCTTGAGCACCGCGGTGTCCCGGGCGATGCCGCCGGCCTGCGGCCGGGTGGTCATCACGCAGCGCGGCACCCGCCGGACGACGTCGAGCTCGGCACCGCCCACCGTCACGCGTCGGCCCACCAGCTCGTCCTCCCCCGCCCCGGCCAGGACGACGTTGGCCCGGAAGCGGCGGCGGTCCCAGCCGCCCAGCGTGCCGGTGGACACGCACGTCACGCGGGCGTCGGCGTTGTCGTGGAACGCGCCGTCGGCGCCGGAGAAGGGGTTCCAGCGGCCGGCCTCGTCGTCGATGTCGGCCGGGTTCTCGTAGCGGCGGTCGCCGCCCACCTCCGCGGCCCGCCGCAGGGTCACCCGGCGCCCGGCCCAGTCCGACAGGACGTCGTCGGAGGTGGTGGCCGTGCCGTCGGGCAGCACCACCTCCGCGGTGCCGTCGGCGCGCAGCCGGCCGGCCGCGAACAGCAGCTCGGGCACCCGGCGGGCGGTGAGCCCGAAGCCGGTCACGGCGTCGAACAGGGCCCAGCCGCGGTCACCCGCCACGCCCTCGGCGCCCAGCTCGGCCTGCTCCAGCCGCTCGCCGAGCAGCGACTTCACCGGGTAGCGCCAGACCTCCAGCACCGCCAGTGGACCGGTCACGCCGGCGTCCACTCGCAGGTCCAGCTGCCCGACCAGGTCTCCGCCGGCGCCACGACCAGCACGTCGACGCCGTCGGCGAAGGCGTTCGGCGGGCAGGTCATCGGCTCGACGGCCACGCTGCGCCGCCGCTGGTCGGCCGGGAGGGTGTCGCCGGTGTAGACCTGCAGCCACCGCCAGGCCCCGTCGACGGCGACGGTCAGCGCACCGGCCGGGCCGCTCAGCCGGGTGCGCGCCCAGCCGTCGTCGTCGCGCACCAGGTCGGTGACGGCGGTGTCGATCGCCTGCTCACCGATCGTGCCGATCGCGCCGTCGAAGGGCCGGCTGCCACCGGTGGGCAGCCCGCCCTCGAGCACCAGCGCGGTGCGGGCCGGCACGGACAGCTCGGCGGCGGCCACGCCACCCGGGGCGTCCGCGCCCACGGAGAAGTAGGGGTGCATCCCGGCCCCGAACGGGGCGTCGTCCTCACCGGCGTTGCGCACCCGCACCGTGACGGTCAGCCGCCCGGGTGCCAGCTCGTAGTCGACCGCCGCCGCGAGCCGGAACGGCCAGCCGGTGCGCTGCTCGATCGTCGTCCCGACCGTGACGGCGCCGTCCCGCTGGGCCAGCACCTCCCACCGCTGGGCGGTGACCAGGCCGTGGACGGCGTTGGGCGAGGCCTCGCTGACCACGTCCAGCTGCAGGTCCCGACCCCGCCACGACCAGCGGCCGCCGCGCAGCCGGTTGGGCCAGGGCAGCAGCACACCGCCGCGCCGTCCGGCGGGCACGGTGCCGGCGGGGTAGCCGTCGACGACCGACCACCCGCCCACGACGAGCTCCCGCAGGCCACCGCCGCGCAGGTCGACGACCAGCCGGGCGTCGCCGGCGGTCACCTCGGCCTCGCGCGGCTCGGTGGCGGGCCAGAGCTGCTCGGGCGACGACGGGGGCAGCGACATGGGGTCCTCCACGGGAGACGGCCGGAGCGCACAGCTCACCACAGGACGCCGCGCTGCGTTCCACGTGGAACGTGCCCCCAGGTGGTGACAGACGTCAGTGGCCGCGGACCGGTGCCCGGCGCCACACTGGGGACGCCGACCCGAGGAGCCCTCGATGCCCGAGCCCCACCTGCGCGCCGCCGATGCCGACCGGGCGGGGGTCGCCGACCGCCTCGGCGCCGCGATGTCCGCCGGCCGGCTGACCGTCGCCGAGTACGACGAGCGGCTGACCCGCGTCTACGCCGCACGCACCTACGGCGAGCTGGCGGAGCTGACCACCGACCTGCCGCAGACGCCGCAGACGCCGGCGCCGTCACCGGTGCAGCTGACGAAGCCGGCGGCGGAGCCGGCCGACTCGTCGTGCGCCGCCTGGGGGCACCCGGGCGCCTCGCTGCGCGCCGCATGGGGGAGCTGGCTGGCCACCGCGGTGCTGGTGGTCGGCATCTGGCTGGCCACGTCGCTCGGCGCGGGCGAGCTGCTGTACCCCTGGCCGGTCTGGGTCATCGGGCCGTGGGGCGCGGTGCTGCTCGCCCAGAGCGTCGGCGGCCGCGACGGGCGGACGCGGGACCGCTCGCGGCGACTGCCCGGCTGACCCGGCCCGGACAGCAGGAGAGCGCCGGGGCCTGTCGGCCTCCGGCGCTCTGTGCCCGCTCCCGGAGGAGGGGTCTGGGTGGGCAAGGGGGGACTTGAACCCCCACGTCCTCTCGGACACACGGACCTGAACCGTGCGCGTCTGCCATTCCGCCACTTGCCCTGGCGAGGGAGAACTCTAGCAGCCGTTCACCGGGCCCCTGCCGACCACCCTCCGAACGGGTCCTCCGGCGCGGCCCGGGGCGTCCGGGGCGCCGTCCTGGTACAACGGTCCCGCGAGCTCGCCGCGGACGTCCCGTCCACCGGACTCGCGCCTCGGCGAACGGTCCGGCGACCCTCCCCCGGTTACGATCGGCGCTCAGGTGCAGGGGGAGGTCAGCCGAACGCGAGGGAGCGACTGTGGGTGTGCTGCAGCGCTTCGAGCGACGGCTGGAGGGCATGGTCGGGCTGGCGTTCGCCCGCGTGTTCAAGGGCAAGGTCCACCCGGCCGAGATCGCCCACGCCCTGCAGCGCGAGGCCGACGAGCAGCGCTCCGTCCTCGGCGGTGGCCGCGTGCTGGCCCCCAACGTCTACGTCGTGACCCTGGGCCCCGCCGACCACGACAACCTCGCCGAGTGGTCCGACCAGCTGGCCGCCGAGCTCGCCGACATGGTGCGGGAGCACATCGAGGGCGAGGGCTGGCAGACCTTCGGTGACGTCGAGGTCCGCCTGGAGCGCGACGACGGCCTCCGCACCGGCGTCTTCGAGGTCGCCTCGCACGTCGGCGACGACGGCCACCGGGCCGCACCGGCCGCTCCCCCGCAGGCCCCGCCGCCCGGGCTCCCCCCGCTCCCGCCGCTGCGGAGCGGTGCCCCCGCCGCGCCGCCACCGGTGGTCGGCCACCCCGCCGCGGCGGTCAGCCACCTGCTCGTCGTCGACGGCCCGGGCACCAAGCACGTGCTCGAGCAGGGCAGCAACGTGCTGGGGCGCGGCACTGAGGCCGACATCCGGCTCCCCGACACCGGGGTGAGCCGCAAGCACGCCGACGTCCAGCTCGACGGCGACACCGTCGCCGTCCAGGACCTGGGGTCCACCAACGGCACGCTGGTCAACGGCCGCCGGGTCGGCTTCCAGGAGCTCTTCGACGGCGACGTCATCCGGATCGGCCACTCCGTGCTGGTCTACCGGCAGGACGGCGCATGAGCGGCCCGGCTGCGGGCCGTACGGACGGGGTGGCATCGTGACCTCCGAGATCGTGCTCCAGGCCTTCCGCTTCGGCTTCCTGCTGTTGCTCTGGCTGTTCGTCTTCGCTGCCTTCCGGGTGGTGCGCGCCGACCTGTTCGGTGGCCGCACCGGCCGGGTCGCATCGGTGCCACCCCGCGTGGCGCCGGTCCGCAAGCGGGGTGCCCGGGGCCCCCGGCACCTCGTCGTCACCGCCGGTCCGCTCACCGGGACCCGCATCACCCTCGGGGAGCAGGCCATCCTGATCGGTCGCGCCGACGACTCGACCCTCGTGCTGACCGACGACTTCGCCTCGTCCCGGCACGCACGCCTCACCAACCGCGGCGGCCAGTGGTACGTCGAGGACCTCGGGTCCACCAACGGCACCTACCTCGACCAGCAGCGCGTGCAGGGTCCGCTGCTGGTCGGCTCCGGCCAGCCGATCCGGATCGGGCAGACCGTCCTGGAGCTGCGCTCATGACCTTGGTCCTCCGCTACGCGGCCCGTTCCGACCGCGGGCTCATCCGCGGCACCAACCAGGACTCGGTCTACGCCGGGCCACGACTGCTCGCCGTCGCCGACGGCATGGGCGGGCACGCGGCCGGTGACGTGGCCAGCAAGGTCGTCATCGCCGCCCTGGAGCACCTCGACGACGACGCCCCCTCCGGCGACCTGCTGCAGGCGCTGCGCCAGGCGGTCTTCGACGGCAGCGAGCACCTGCGCGAGGTCATCCGGGAGGCCCCGCAGCTGGAGGGCATGGGCACCACGCTCACCGCCGTCCTGTTCGCCGGCGGCCGGCTGGGCCTGTGCCACGTCGGTGACTCCCGCGCCTACCTGCTGCGCGACGGCGAGCTCTCCCAGATCACCCACGACGACACCTTCGTGCAGTCGCTGATCGACGAGGGCCGGATCACCGAGGAGGAGGCCAACAGCCACCCGCAGCGCTCGCTGCTGCTGCGCGCCCTCAACGGCCAGGACGTCGAGCCCGACCTGTCGATGCGCGACGCCCGCGCCGGTGACCGCTACCTGCTGTGCTCCGACGGCCTGTCCGGCGTGGTCAGCCACGAGACCATCGCCCAGGCCATGGTCTCCCCCGACGCCCAGGCCACCGCCGACCGGCTGATCGAGCTGGCGCTGCGCAGCGGCGGCCCGGACAACATCACCTGCATCGTCGCCGACGTGGTCGAGGACGACGGCCGCGGCGTGCTCGTCGAGCCGGTGATCGACGGCGCGGCCGGCGACAACATCGGCCAGCGCGAGGTCGACCCCCGTTCGGCCGCCGGGCGCGCGGCGCTGTCCCAACCGCAGGCCGGGCCGCAGCCCACCGCCCAGGCCACCGCCTCACCGCCGGTGCGCCGCCGCCGTCCGCTGCGCACCGGCCTGATCGCGCTGACGGCGGTGGTGGTGCTCGGCGCGGCCGCGATCGGCGGCTACCTGTTCGTGATGGGGCACTGGTTCGTCGGGGTCACCGAGACCGCGGACGGCGACCGGGTCGGCGTCTTCCGCGGTCTGGACACCTCGGTCGTCGGGGTGGACCTCTACCGGCTCGAGCAGCAGACCTCCCTGGACACCGGCGACCTCACCCAGGCCGCCCGCAACCGGGTCACCGGTGGGATCGACGCCCTCGACCGCGACGACGCCGACCGCATCCTGAACAACCTCGAGGGGCAGCAGCTCCCCGAGTGCCGCGTCCCCAGCCCCGCCAGCACCTCCCCCAGCGCCACCAGCTCCGCCCCGCCGGCCGAGAGCGTCACCGCACCGCCGGCCACCGACCCCGCACTCCCCACACCGTCCGGCGGCGCGCCCTCGAGCAGCGACCCGGCGACGAGCACCGACCCGCAGACCTCCGCCTCACCCACCACCACCAGCTCGGCCCCGGTGCAGCCCCGCCCGGGTCAGCCGGGGGTGGACTGCCGGGCGGCCGACTAGTGGCTGGCCTGGTGGGCGCGGCCGGCACCGACCCGAACGGCACGCCGGCGGGCAACCCCGCCACCCCGACGCGACGGGGCACCGAGCTGCTGCTCCTCGCCTTCGCCGTGCTGCTCACCCTGGCCGCGCAGTGCATCGTCGACCTGACCCTGACCGACGCGCTCAGCCCGGAGCTGGCCACCTTCGGCACCTGGTTCAGCGCGCTGTGGCTGGTCGCGCACCTCGTCGTCCGCCGCTTCGCCCCCTACGCCGACCCGCTGCTGCTGCCCTGCATCGCGGTGCTGTCCGGCCTGGGGCTGACGATGATCCACCGGCTGGACATCGCCGGGAACACCCTCGGCCGCAACAACTCCGGCGAGGACGCCCCGGTCCAGCTGCTGTGGGCCACGGTCGGGCTGGTGCTGTTCGTCGCCGTGCTCACCGTCGTCCGCGACCACCGCGTGCTCGCCCGCTTCGCCTACACCCTGGCGCTGATCGGCCTGGTGCTGCTGGCCATCCCGGCGGTCCTGCCCAACTCCACGATCAACGGCGCCAAGCTGTGGATCCGGGTCGCCGGCTTCTCCATCCAGCCGGGTGAGTTCGCCAAGATCTGCCTGATCGTCTTCTTCGCCGCCTACCTCGTCGACAAGCGCGACGTGCTGGCGCTGGCCAGCCGGCGGGTGGCCGGGCTGGAGCTCCCCCGCGGCCGCGACCTCGGCCCGGTCGTGCTGGCCTGGGTCGCCTCGATCCTGGTGCTGGTCTTCGAGCGCGACCTGGGCAGCTCGCTGCTGCTGTTCGGCATCTTCGTGGTGATGCTCTACGTCGCCACCGAGCGGGCCAGCTGGCTGGTCATCGGCCTGGTGCTGTTCTCCGGCGGCGCGTACGTGGCCTACCAGGTCTTCGGCCACGTGCGGGTGCGCGTCGACACCTGGCTGGACCCCTTCGGCTACGCCGACACCGGCGGCTACCAGATGGTCCAGTCGCTGTTCAGCCTCGGCACCGGCGGCCTGTTCGGGACCGGGCTGGGCAGTGGGCGCCCGGACCAGGTGCCGGTCGCCAAGAGCGACTTCATCGCCGCCGCGATCGGTGAGGAGCTGGGCCTGTTCGGCCTGGTCGCGCTGATCATCATCTACCTGGTGCTGGTCGAGCGCGGCCTGCGCACCTCCCTCGTCGTGCGCGACGGCTTCGGCAAGCTGCTGGCCGCGGGCCTGGCGTTCGCCGTCGCCTGGCAGGTGTTCGTCGTCCTCGGCGGGGTCACCGGGCTGCTGCCGCTGACCGGCCTGACCACCCCGTTCGTCGCCTACGGCGGCTCCTCGCTGGTCGCGAACTTCGGCCTGGTCGCGCTGCTGGTGCGGATCAGCGACGCCGCCCGCCGCCCGGCCGCCCCGCCGGCCGCCCCGGCGCCGGCGCTCACCGACGCCCCCACCGAGGTGGTCCGGCCGTGAACGCACCGCTGCGCCGGGTGGCCATCGCCGTGCTGGTGCTGTTCACCCTGCTGATCGTCAACGTCAACGTCATCCAGGTCGTGCGCGCGAGCGGCCTGCGCGACAACGACCGCAACACCCGGCAGCTGTCCGACCAGTACAACCGGGAGCGGGGCGCCATCGTGGTGGCCGGCAACGAGATCGCCTCCTCGGTGCCCAGCGCCCCCGACGACCCGCTGCGCTTCACCCGCACCTACCCCCAGGGCCCGCTCTACGCCCCGGTCACCGGCTACCAGTCGGTGCTCGCCACCGCCGCCGGGCTGGAGGAGGCGGAGAACGCCGTCCTCAACGGCGACGACGACCGCCTGTTCGGCCGCCGGGTCGCCGATCTGTTCACCGGTCGCACCCTCTCCGGCGGCAACGTCGAGGTGACGCTGGACCCCGCGGTCCAGGAGGCGGCGATGAAGGGCCTGGACGGCGTCACCGGCGCGGTCGTGGCCCTGGACCCCAAGACCGGCGCCGTCCTGGGCCTGGCGAGCACCCCGACCTACGACCCCAACCGGCTGTCCAGCCACGACCTGGACGCCGTGCGCGCCTACGACTCCGAGATCACCCCCGCCAAGGGCTCCGGCGACGCCGACCCGCGCGTCGACCAGGCGACCAGCGAGCGCAACCACCCCGGGTCGATCTTCAAGGTGATCGTCTCTGCGGCGGCGCTGTCCAGCGGCGACTACACGCCCGACACCGTGATCCCCGCACCCCGCGACTACGTGCTGCCGGGCACCAACCAGCCACTGCGCAACTTCGGCAACGAGTCCTGCGACCCGTCGGGCCAGCAGCGGCTCATCGACGCGCTCACCATCTCCTGCAACACCGCCTTCGCCCAGCTGGGCATCGACCTCGGCCAGGACCGCGTCCGCGACATGGCCCGCGCCTTCGGCATCGACGACAAGGGCTTCGACATGCCGCTGCCCGTCGCCGCCAGCACCCTCGGCGACATCCCCGACGACGCCGCCCTCGGGCAGAGCTCGATCGGTCAGTCCAGCGTGTCCCTCACCCCGGTGCAGGCGGCGATGATCGCCTCGGCCGTGGCCAACGACGGCAGCCTGATGAAGCCCTACCTGGTCAAGTCCATCCAGGGGCCGGACCTCTCGGTCATCGACCAGACCGACCCGGAGGAGATGTCCCAGCCGATCTCGGCCTCGGTGGCCGAGCAGCTGACCACGATGATGCGCAGCGTGGTCGACAACGGGACGGGCCGGCGGGCCCGGATCGACGGCGTCCAGGTGGCCGGCAAGACCGGTACCGCCGAGACCGGCACGGACGCCCCCGACCACAACTGGTTCATCGGCTTCGCACCCGCCGACGACCCGACGATCGCGGTGGCGGTGTTCGTGAAGAACGGCGGTGGCACCGGCGGCGACACCTCGGCGCCGATCGCCCGCGCCGTCATGGCAGCGCACCTCGGACAGGGGAACTGATGGCCGTCCGTGTGGGCACCGTGCTGGCCGGCCGGTACCAGGTCACCGAGCCGATCGCGACCGGCGGCATGGGCGAGGTGTGGCAGGCCCGCGACCGCACGCTGGGCCGGATCATCGCCGTCAAGGTGCTGCGCAGCGAGTACACCGGCGACTCCAGCTTCCTCATCCGCTTCCGCAACGAGGCCCGGCACACCGCTGCCCTGTCGCACCCCAACATCGCCTCCGTCTACGACTACGGCGAGACGACCGAGGACGGCCAGCGGCTGGCCTACCTGATCATGGAGTTCGTCGAGGGCAAGCCGCTGGTGCAGATCCTGGCCGAGCGCGGCCGGCTCACCCCCGAGCAGACGCTGGACGTGCTGGGCCAGGCCGGCGACGGGCTGTCCGCCGCGCACGCCGCCGGCATGGTGCACCGGGACATCAAGCCGGGCAACCTGCTGGTGCGCCCCGACGGCGTGGTGAAGCTGACCGACTTCGGCATCGCCTACGCGCGGGACGCCGCCCCGCTGACCCGCACCGGCATGGTCGTGGGCACCGCCCAGTACCTCTCCCCCGAGCAGGCGCAGGGCCACGTCGTCACCGCCGCCTCCGACGTCTACTCCCTCGGCGTGCTCGGCTACGAGTGCGTGGCCGGGGTGCGCCCCTTCGACGGCGAGTCGCAGGTCGCGATCGCGCTGGCCCAGATCAACCGGCCGCCGCCCCCGCTGCCGGGTGACGTGCCGCCCGCGGTGCGCCGGCTCATCGACCGGGCGCTGTCGAAGGACCCCGCCGCCCGCTTCGCCGACGGCGGCGCCTTCGCCGAGGCGGTGCGCCAGGTGGCCGCCGGCGGTGCGGTGCCCCCGCCCACCGGCGCCACCCAGGTGATCGGCCCCGACGGGACCGCGACCACGATGATCCCGGCGGCCGAGGCCGCCACCGGCGTCATGCCCTCCACCGCCCCGCGCACCATGCCCCCGCTGCACGGCCCGCCCACCAGCGGCGACGGCACGGGCCCCGGCGAGCAGTGGGACGGCGAGGACGCCGACGACCCGGCCGGCCGCCGCCGCACCCGGCTGCTCTGGGCCGCCGCGGCCGTGGCGCTGCTCGGGCTGCTGGTCGCCGGCGTGATCGTGCTGAACTCCGGCGGTTCCGGTGGCGGCGGTGGCAGCACGTCGGCCCTCCCCAGCTCGACCGCCGTCGGCGCGACCCCCGCACCGGTCTCGCCCACCGGCACCGACGTCGTCGCGATCACCCCGGCCGCCTACATCGGCCAGAACGTCGACGTCGTGACCGAGCTCCTGCGGGCCGACGGGCTGCAGGTGGACGTCGTGGAGGCCACCCGCGACCAGCTGACGGGCGCCGGGACCGACCTCGAGCGGGACGACGTCGCCGACGTCAGCCCCGACACCGACCGCGTCGACCGCAGCACGCGGATCACGCTGTTCGTCGCCTCCGACGGCTACACCGCCGACGCGGCCGAGACCACCGACGCACCCAGCGACGGTGGCGACGCCGGCCAGCAGCCCACCAGCGGGGCCACCTCGGCCGGCGGCGGCGCGGGCGCGGGCGGCGGTGCGGGTGGTGGCGCAGGTGGTGGTGGCGGCAGCCCGGCCCCCGGCAACGCCCCGCCGGCGCCCAACCGCCCCTCCCCCTCACCCAGCTCGGCCAACACCAGCCCCAGCGGTGGCGGCGCGGGCGGGGGTGCCGGCGGCGGATCCGGTGGCGGGGCCGGGAGCGGCGGGGGCGCGGCGCCCACCACGTCCACCCCTGCGACCAGCGCGGCACCCACCTCCGCCGCCCCCTCGTCGTCCGCAGCGCCCTCGGAGTCGCCGACCGAGTCGACCCAGATCGGCGGGGACGCCGTGGCGCCGCCGGCCGTCCCGTGAGCCACCGGTGACCCAGGCGTTCCGCGCCGTCCGCGTCGTCCCGGGCACACCCCGGCCAGCGATTAGGCTCGCCGACGGCCCGCCGCACCGCGGTCGGGTGGTCCCGGCGCCGCGACCACCGCTCTGCAGCCCACGAGGCACACCCCGAGAGGACCCCCGATCCCGATGACCACCCCCCAGGTGCTCGGCGAGCGCTACGAGATCGGTGGGGTCCTCGGCCGGGGCGGCATGGCCGAGGTGCACCGCGGGCGCGACCTGCGGCTCGGCCGCGAGGTGGCGGTGAAGGTGCTGCGCGGCGACCTCGCCCGCGACCCCTCGTCCCAGGTCCGCTTCCGCCGCGAGGCCCAGGCCGCGGCGTCGCTGAACCACCCGGCGATCGTGGCCGTCTACGACACCGGCGAGGACCGCACCACCACCGGCGCCACCCCGTACATCGTGATGGAGTACGTCGAGGGCGAGACGCTGCGCGACCTGCTGCGCCGCGAGGGCCGGCTCTCCCCCGAGCGCGCCATGTCGCTGACCGCCGACATCTGCGCCGCGCTGGACTTCAGCCACCGCAACGGCATCGTGCACCGCGACGTCAAGCCCGGCAACGTCATGATCACGCCGCAGGGCACGGTCAAGGTGATGGACTTCGGCATCGCCCGCGCGGTCTCCGACTCCGCCGCGACCATGACGTCGACGGCCGCGGTGATAGGGACCGCCCAGTACCTCTCCCCCGAGCAGGCCCGCGGCGAGGGCGTCGACGCCCGCTCCGACGTCTACTCGGCCGGCTGCCTGCTCTACGAGCTGGTCACCGGCACCCCGCCGTTCACCGGCGACTCCCCCGTGGCGGTCGCCTACCAGCACGTGCGCGAGGACCCCCGGACGCCGTCGTCGATCAACCCGGCCATCCCACCGGCGCTGGACGCCATCCTGCTCAAGGCGATGAGCAAGAACCCCGCCAACCGCTACCAGTCGGCGGCGGACATGCGCGCCGACCTGCTGCGCGCCGTCGCCGGCCAGCGGGTCGAGGCGACGCCGGTCATGAGCGACGCCGAGCGCACCACGATCATCGGCGCGTCCCCCGCCGGGTACGACGACGCGGACAACTGGGACGACGAGCAGGACGACGGCCGCGGCAAGCGGCGCACCGTGATCGCCGCGGTGGTCGGCGGCCTCGTGCTGCTGGCGCTGGTGGTGGTCGGCATCGTCCTGCTCAACAGCGGCGGGGACAAGACACCGGTGGCCCCGGCGGCTGTCCAGGTGCCGGTGCCCAACGTGGTCAACCAGACCCAGGAGGCGGCGACCGCCAGCCTGAACGCCGCCAAGCTCGTGGCCGGCGACGTCACCAACGAGCAGAGCACCACCGTCGCCAAGGGCCTGGTGATCCGGTCCAACCCGGCCACCGGCGCACAGGTCGCCGAGCAGTCCCGGGTGGCGCTGGTGCTCAGCACCGGGCCGAACAGCATCGCCGTCCCGAACGTGGTCGGCCAGGACTCCGCCGACGCCCAGGACGCCCTCGAGGCCGCCGGCTTCACCGGCAGCGTGAACACCCGGCAGACCGACTCCCTGGAGCCCGAGGGGACGGTCGTGGAGGTCCAGCCCGCGGTCGGTGCGCAGGCCGCGCCGGACGCCCGCATCACCCTGTCGGTGTCCACCGGGTCGACCGGCCTGCCCGACGTGCGGGGCCTGCCGAAGGCAGCGGCACGCCAGGCACTCGTCGATGCCGGGATCGACAACGGCGACATCGTGGAGAACAACGCCGAGTCCGACACCGTCGCCCCGGGCAGCATCGTCAACACCGACCCGGGCCCGCGGTCCCCGGTGTCCCGCGGCGACCAGGTGACGCTGCTCGTCGCCGTCCCGATCCCGGTGACCCCGACGCCCACCGCACCGGTGCCGACGCCGACGCCGGCCAGCAGCGCACCGGCCACCCCGGCACCCGGCAGCAGCGCACCGCCCACCCCGGCTCCGGGCAGCAGCCTCCCGGCCGCGCCGTCCCCCTGAGCCGGACGGCACACGCACGAGGGCCCCTCTCCCGCCCGGGAGAGGGGCCCTCGTGCGTGTGCGGCCCGGTGCGGCCGGTGGCCGTCAGACGGTGGCGGTGGTGAGCCGGCGGGTGGCGGCGGAAGCCGCCTCGACCAGGGCCGGGTCCGGGGCCAGGCCGCAGGAGAGCAGCCAGTTGGCCAGCAGCTGGTGCCCGCCCTCGGTGAGCACCGACTCGGGGTGGAACTGCACGCCCTCGATCGGCAGCTCACGGTGCCGCAGCGCCATCACGATCCCCGACGGGGTGTGGCCGGTGACCTCGAGCTCGTCGGGGACGGTGTCGGCCTCGACCGCCAGCGAGTGGTAGCGGGTGGCGGTGAACGGGCTGGGCAGCCCGGCGAGCACGCCCACGCCGTCGTGCAGGACCTGGCTGGTCTTGCCGTGCAGCAGCTCCGGGGCCCGGCCCACGACGCCACCGAACGCCTCGGCTATGGCCTGGTGGCCGAGGCAGACGCCCAGCACCGGCAGACCCGCCTCGGCGGCCGCCCGGACCATCGGCACGGTCACGCCGGCGTCGACGGGGGTGCCCGGACCCGGGGAGAGCAGGACACCGGCGACGTCGAGGTCCTCGAGCTCGGCCACGCTCACCGCGTCGTTGCGCCGGACCAGGCTGGGCACGCCCAGCTGCCCCAGGTACTGCACGAGGTTGTAGACGAAGCTGTCGAAGTTGTCGACGACCAGCACCGGCCGGGTCGCTGCAGGGGCGTCGGGGAGGGTCACGGCGGGTTCACGGCTCCGTAGGACGGCGACAGGGTCGGACGGGCAGGACGGCGACAAGGTCGGACGGGCAGGACGGCGACGGGCTCGGACGGCGGTGCCGCACGACGGCGGGCGCTGCCCGGGTCCAGGTGTACACGCCCGGCCCGGCCCCGTCACCCGCCGGTCGGCTCAGTCGGTGCGGGCGTACTGCATGTCCAGCGCACCGTCGTAGGCCGGCAGGGTGACCGCGCGCTCGTCGGTGACGTCGTAGGTGAGGCCGTAGCGGTCGGCGGCGTCGCGCAGGAGCCGAACCTCCGCCGACGCCCCGAGCTGGCTGCGCAGCTGCCCGGCGCTGCCCACGGCCGCCACGACGAAGGGCGGGGAGTAGGTCCGCCCCTGCAGCAGCAGCGTGTTGCCCACGCAGATGACCGCGCTGGTGGCCGTCAGCCGCCGGCCCATGATCGACACCCCGTCGGCGCCGGCGGCCCACAGCGCGTTCACCACGCCCTGGACGTCGGACTGGTGGATGACGACGTCGTCCGGGCGGGCGCCGGCCGGCAGCGCCCCGTTGGGGCCGAGCTGGGCGTCGTCGAGGGTGACGACGAGCCCGGGGCCCACCAGGCCGGTCAGGCCGGCCGAGGGCAGCCCGGCCCGGCCCAGGTCCTGCGCCTCGGCCACGGCGCCGTTGCGGGTGGCGGCCTGGTCGGTGAGCTCCTGCACCTGGGCCTGCAGCGCGGCCAGGGTCGTCTGCTGGTCCGCGACCGACGCCTCGCGCTGGTCGATCAGGTCGGCCAGCTGCGAGCTCTCCCCGGCGCGCAGGTCGGTGCCCTGGGCGGTGGTGCCGGAGGTGGCGAAGATGAACCCGGCCACCAGGGCGACCACGGGCACCAGCGCCGTCCACGGGCTCCACCGCGGCGAGCCGCCCCACCGGCGCACGTCGACCTCCGCTGCTCGCTCCCCGGGGCCCCGCCGGGACGCCGGGTCGGGTGACCCGGCCCGCGTGCGTGGGCCTGTCCGCTGGGCCTGCAGCTTAGGCTGAGGGGAGTTCACGCCGGGGCGACAGGCCACGGCCCGGGAGGGAGTCCGCAGGTGCCGAAGTCGAAGGTGCGCAAGAAGTCCGTCTACACGCCGCCGGAGGGGGTCCTGCCCGCAACGGCCGCGCGGGCTCGCGCCGCCCAGCCGAGCCCCCGCTGGTACGCCGTCCTCATGATCGCGCTGATGCTGGTCGGGCTGCTGTGGATCGTCGTCTACTACGTGGCCGGCGACCGGATCGGCTTCATGGTCTCCCTCGGCTCCCTGAACTTCCTCATCGGCTTCGGCCTGATGGTCGCCGGCCTCGTGATGTCGATGCGCTGGCGCTGACGCGCCCCCGGCCGACAGGCCCCCGTCCCCTCCGGGACGGGGGCCTTCGTCGTCTCCAGGGGGCGTGCAGCGGGTCTCGGCGGAGGTCCCGGTGTCCATCGACCTGGGGACGGCGGCCGGTCACCGTCCGGAGCCCTGTGGTGACCCCTCGGCGCTGTCGACAAGGCGGTAACCGCGCAGGTCAGGGGCTCGTCGGTGCTCGCTGAGGCGAGCGACTGTGCACAGCGGCCCCGGCTCTGTCCACAGGCGGCGCAGCGCCCCGTCCACGGAGTTGTCCACGAACTGTGGAGTTCCCCAACCGGCTCCCACGCAGCTGACCTGCGCGGATGGCCCGCTTGTGACTGCTGGGGCGCAAACCACACCGAGGTGACTACAGACGTGGAAGTCCGTCCCCAGCTGTGTACACAGCTGTGGGAAAAGTGCCCGACCCGGCCAGGCAGCGGCGCCCTACTACCCGTCCCGCGTCGGGGCAAACCAACAGCGTGCGGCAGTGTTCGTGGGCGTGTCCCGGCGAGATGTCGACACTTCCGCGCGGTCACCGAGCGGCGACCAGGGGTGAGGACAACCACGGGGAGACGGGTCCGGGCTGTGGACGGAGCCGACCTGCGACGGTGCCCACCCTGGGGACGTCCGCGCCGCGGGGGTGACAAGCTGGCCGCGTGCAGTGGTCACCCCGCGTCGCCGGGACGGTCGTGACGGCGGTCGCCGGGCTCGGGCTGGTGCTGGCCGTGCTGACGGTCGACCCGGTCGGCCGAGGGCTGGTGGGTGGCGCCGGCCTGGGACTGCTCGCCGTGGCCGCGCAGGACGCGTTCCTGCGCCCCCGACTGCGGGCCGGGGCCGTCGGCGTCACGGCGCGCAGGCTGACCGGCAGCACGGAGATCGCCTGGCCGGTGCTGCAGGTGCGGGTGCGCAGCCAGCGGCGGTGGGGCGTGCGGTCGACGACCCTCGAGCTGGAGGACCGCAGCGACGACGCCGTCCTGGTGGTGCTGGGGCGCCGCGAGCTGGGAGCCGACCCCGCGGTGGTCGCCGAGGCGCTGCACGCCGCCGGGGCCGGCTCCTGGCCGCTGGGCTAGCGCAGCCCGCCGAACACGAGCACCAGCAGGACGACGACCAGCAGGGCGGTGCCGCCGACCGCGAGCGCGCGGTTGCGCCGGCCCAGGACGAGCAGGCCGGACACCAGCGCACCGGCCACCAGGCCGCCGAGGTGGCCCTGCCAGGAGATGCCGGGCAGGAGGCTGACGACCAGGTTGATGCCCAGCAGGGTCAGCAGGCCGCGGAGGTCCTCACCCCGGGACAGCAGCAGCACGCCCAGGGCGCCCAGCAGTCCGTAGATGGCCGCCGAGGCCCCCACCACGCCCTGGTACGGCGGGGCGAAGAGCTGGATGGCCGCCGCGCCACCGAGGGCCGAGACGAGGTAGACGGTCAGGTACCGGGCCCGGCCCAGCTGGCGTTCGAGCTCGGAGCCGAAGACCAGCAGCGCGAGCATGTTGAACACCAGGTGCACGAGGCTCACGTGGGTGAACGCACTGGTGACCACCCGCCACCAGTCGCCCTGGTCGATGGCGATCGGGGCGGTGGCGAGGTCGTTCTGCAGCGGGGAGGAGAAGCTGGTCAGCGGGTTGACGCCCACGCTGATCGCCGAGACGGCCGTGGCCAGCGCCACGAGCACGTTGATGCCGATCAGGGTCAGCGTGACCGGCCCGAAGCGGCCACCGGCGGCTCGCAGCCCCCCGGTGCGCTTCGGCTGCCGCACGCCGGCGTTGCCCGCCCGGACGTCGTCCGGGCACTGGAAGCCGACCGCGGCCGGGTTCATGCACTCCGGGCAGATGGGACGGCCGCAGCGCACGCACGAGACGCCGGTGGGCCGGTCGGGGTGCCGGTAGCAGGTCCGGGCGGGGGGCGCCGGCTGCGGGTCACCCGCGCCGGCACCCCCGTTGCCCTCAGGCGTGCTCAGCTGCGCTCGATCTCGACGGAGGTGATGACGACCTCGTCCACCGGCTTGTCGCCGCGGGAGGTGGGCGTCGTGGCGATGGCGTCGACGACCTTCTTGCTGGCCTCGTCGACGACCTCACCGAAGATCGTGTGCTTGTTGTTCAGGTGCGGGGTGTTGGTGACGGTGATGAAGAACTGCGACCCGTTGGTGCCGGGGCCCGCGTTGGCCATGGCCAGCAGGTAGGGGCGGTTGAAGGCCAGGTCGGGGTGGAACTCGTCGCCGAAGCGGTAGCCGGGGCCGCCGGTGCCCTGACCCAGCGGGTCACCGCCCTGGATCATGAACCCGTCGATGACGCGGTGGAAGACGGTGCCGTCGTAGAGCTTGGCGGTGGTCTTCTCGCGGGTGCGCGGGTCGATCCACTCGCGGGTGCCCTCCGCCAGCTCGGCGAAGTTGGCGACCGTCTTGGGCGCGTGGTCGGGGAACAGGTCGACGGTGATGTCGCCACGGTTGGTGTGCAGGACGGCACGCCGTGCTGCGGGAGTCTGCTCAGTCACGAGACCACTCTCCCACTGATGCCCGGGACCGCGCTGGGTGCCCGGTGCCGGGCGGCCGCCGGCGGGGCGGTGCGGGCGGCCTGCGCGCACCGGCGGGGCGCCCTGTCGAGCGGGCGGGCGGCGCACCCGCGGTCAGCGGGCCACCGGGGGACCTGGGTGGAGACGAGGGGAATCGAACCCCTAACCCCCGCCTTGCAAAGGCGGTGCTCTGCCAATTGAGCTACGTCCCCGGGACGGCGCCGCTGGCGCCGGCGGAGCGGTGGTGCGGGTGGATCAGGAGGAGCGGGGGGTGCTGACCGCGTCGGGGCCGCTGGTGGCCTGCGCCCAGAGGTCGGCCTCACCCTTGGCGGCCGTGCGCTTGCGCGCCGCGACCAGGGCACCGGCAGCGAGCGCTGCCACCGCCAGCTTCTTCAGCACGCGTGACCTCCTCGGACTGGGGGTGGTCACCGCGGCGCTGGTGACCGCTTCGGGGACCTCGGGCGGGGGCACCCCGACCAGCTGGTCGTGGGTGGCCTCCGTCGTCGGTGCACGGGTGGGCGTGGGAGGACTTGAACCTCCGACCTCATCCTTATCAGGGATGCGCTCTAACCGCCTGAGCTACACGCCCGTGAGCCGGTGAACAGCTTACCTGGCCCCCTGGAGCCCCCCGACAGGGGGCTCCAGGGCCGGCCGGCAGTGCCCTACCGGCCACCCTGCAGGGACCCGCTCCGAGCCTGCGAGGAGCGGGGGGCAGGGTGGTCCTTTCACTCGCGCTCGGCGAGGGTGAGCTCGAGGCCGCCCACCAGGTCCGAGCACAGGTTGTAGACGAACGTGCCCACGGTGCACAGCGCGGTCAGCAGCAGGATGTTGACCGCACCGATCACGGCTGCGCCGGTGAAGACCAGCCCGGCGGTGATGGTGAAGGAGTCGGCGGCCGCACCGCCGGTGGACGTGCTCACCTGGCCGATGAGGTCGTTGATGCTGTCGAAGACGCCGAGCCCGCTGAGCACGCCGTAGAGGACCGCGACGGCGATCATCCAGACGAAGAACAGCGCGATCGAGACGACCAGCGAGATCTTCAGCGCCGACCACGTGTCGATGTGGCGGAGCTGCAGCCGGGCCCGGCGCGGGCCGCGCCGTCCCTTGGTGGTGGGCCGGCCGGTGTCGGCCGACCGGGGGGCAGGGCCCCGCGGCGGGTCGACCGGGCGGGCGTCGTCGGACGGCCGCGCCGGGGCGCCCGCGGGGGGCAGCGTGACCGACTGGGTGGCGTCCATCGGCGCGGCGGCGCGGGCCGAGGCCGACCGCACGCCGGCGGAGATGCGGTTGCCCGCACCCGCCGGGGGCACCGGCGGCCCGGGGGTCGAGACCGCCCGCGGCTCGTCGGCGGTGCCCTCACCGGGCGCGGGCTGCCCGGCGAGCGGGCGGGCCGTGGACCCCACGGGGGCGGACGACGCCGGGGCCTCGGCCTTGGCGGCGTCGGGCCCGGTGGCGGCGGGTGCCGGTGCCGGCACGTCGCTGGCCCGGGTGGCGCCCGCCGGCTCGACGTCGGCCGTTGCCGACCCCTCACGGGAGTCGGTACGCACCGAACTGCGCGCCCGGTCGCTCATCCCAGTCTCCTGTCCGCCTGCGGCTCTCGCCGCGTCGCTTCACCGGCCGGCGCCGTCCGGGAGGGGACGACGGGGTGGTCGGTGCCGTGGTGGTGGCGCGGGCCGGGACCAGGACGTCGTCGTCCCGGAACCCGGCCCGGCATCCGCCCCACCCTAGGCGTCGGGCTCGTCGTTGTCCGTCGTACGCGCGATCGCCACGATGGAGACGTCTTCCGGCAAGTTCATGAGCTTGACGCCCATGGTGGCCCGGTCCCGGGTGTGCCGGACGCCGTTCACCGGCGTCCGGATCACGCCGCCGCCGGAGGTGATCGCGTAGAGCTCGTCGCCGAGCACCACGGCCAGCGCGCCGACCAACGCGCCCTTGCGGGCCTTGGGGTCGGCGGTGAGGACGCCCTTGCCGCCGCGGTTCTGCTCCGGGTAGTGCTCGATGCCGGTGCGCTTGGCGTAGCCGCCCTCGGTGGCGACCAGGACGTCGACGCCCTCCTGGACGACGATCATCGACAGCAGCGTGTCGTCGTCGGCCAGCGAGATGCCGCGCACGCCCTCGGTGGCCCGGCCCATCGGCCGCAGCTGCTCGTCGGTGGCCTTGAAGCAGATCGACATCGCCTTGCGGGTGACCAGCAGCAGGTTCTCCTCCTGGCTGATCAGCGCCGCACCCACCAGCTCGTCGTTCTCGCGCAGGTTGATCGCGATCACGCCGCCGGTGCGCGGGGAGTCGAAGTCGGCCAGCCGGGTCTTCTTCACCTGACCGCGGGCGGTGGCCAGCACCAGGTACGGGGCGACCGTGTAGTCCTTGATCTGGATGACCTGGGCGATCTTCTCGTCCGGCTGGAAGGCCAGGATGTTCGCCACGTGCGCGCCGCGGGCGGTGCGCGCGGCCTCGGGCAGCTCGTAGGCCTTGGCCCGGTACACCCGGCCCTTGTTGGTGAAGAACAGGATCCAGTCGTGGGTCGAGCCCACGAAGAACTGCTGCACCAGGTCGTCCTGCTTGAGCGCGGCGCCCATGACGCCCTTGCCGCCGCGCCGCTGCGATCGGTACAGGTCGGCCTTCGTGCGCTTGGCGTAGCCGGTGCGGGTGATCGTGATGACCACCTGCTCCTCGGCGATGAGGTCCTCCATCGAGACGTCACCGTCGTTGGCCACGAACTGGGTGCGCCGGTCGTCGCCGTACTTCTCGGCGATCTCGGCCAGCTCGTCGCGGATGATCTGCCGCTGCCGCTCCGGGTCGTCGAGGATGGCCTGCAGCTCGGCGATCCGGGCCTCGATCTCGGCCAGCTCGTCGAGGATCCGCTGCCGCTCCAGGGCGGCGAGGCGGCGCAGCTGCAGGTCCAGGATCGAGACGGCCTGGATCTCGTCGACGTCGAGCAGCTCCATCAGGCCGGTGCGGGCGGCCTCGGCGGACTCGCTGGCCCGGATGAGGGCGATGACGGCGTCGAGCTGGTCGAGGGCCTTGGCGTAGCCGCGCAGGATGTGCGCGCGCTCCTCGGCCTTGCGCAGCCGGTAGCGGGTGCGCCGGACGATGACCTCGATCTGGTGCATGACCCACATGCGCACCAGCTCGTCCAGGCGCAGCGTGCGGGGCACGCCGTCGACGATGGAGAGCATGTTGCAGCCGAAGGTGGTCTGCAGCTGGGTGTGCTTGTAGAGGTTGTTGAGCACGACCTTGGCGACGGCGTCGCGGCGCAGGGTGATGACCAGCCGGCGGCCCACGCGGTCGGAGGACTCGTCGGCGATCTCGCTGATGCCCTGCAGGCGGCCGTCGCGGACGCCGTCGGCGATCGCCTCGGCCAGGTTGTCCGGGTTGACCTGGTAGGGCAGCTCGGTGACGACCAGCTGCACCCGCCCGCGGGCGTCCTCCTCGACGGTGACGACGGCGCGCATGCGCACCGAGCCGCGGCCGGTCCGGTAGGCGTCCTCGATGCCCTCGCGGCCGACGATCAGGCCGTGGGTCGGGAAGTCCGGGCCCTTGATGTGGGTCATGCAGGCGGTGAGCGCCTCTTCCGGCTCGGCGTCGGGGTGGTCGAGCATCCAGAAGACGGCGGCGGCGACCTCGCGCAGGTTGTGCGGGGGCATGTTGGTCGCCATGCCGACGGCGATGCCGGCCGAGCCGTTGACCAGCAGGTTCGGGAACCGGCCGGGCAGGACGAGCGGCTCCTGCTTCGTGCCGTCGTAGTTGGGCTGGAAGTCGACGGTCTCCTCGTCGATGTCCCGCAGCATCTCCATGGCCAGCGGCGTCAGCCGGGCCTCGGTGTAGCGCATGGCGGCCGCGGGGTCGTTGCCCGGGGAGCCGAAGTTGCCCTGGCCGTCGATCAGCGGGTAGCGCAGGGCCCAGGGCTGAGCCAGCCGCACGAGGGCGTCGTAGATCGCCGAGTCGCCGTGCGGGTGGTAGTTGCCCATGACCTCACCGACGACGCGGGCGCACTTGACGGTGGCCCGGTCGGGGCGGAAGCCCTGGTCGTACATGGCGTACAGGACGCGGCGGTGCACGGGCTTGAGGCCGTCGCGCACCTCGGGCAGCGCACGGCCCACGATCACCGACATCGCGTAGTCGATGTAGCTGCGCTGCATCTCCTGCTGGAGGTCGACCGGTTCGACGCGGTCGCGGCTGGGTGTCTCGGTCACGTCTGGTTCTCCACAAGTCGATGCACAGCGGTGGACAAATGCCCAGGTCAGCCAGCGAGTGAGAAGTCATCGCCGGTGCGGTCGCCACGCCGGGCAGCTGGTCACTGCCCCGGCGTGGCGTCCACGACGGTCACCCGTCTGGTCATACAGCGCCCAGATGGACGCCTTCGGCCCCCACGCAGGGCCCCGGGTCGCGCGGAGCGTGACCCGGGAGGCGAGGGGGCCCTTCGTCAGACGTCCAGGAAGCGGACGTCCTTGGCGTTGCGGGTGATGAAGCTGCGGCGGGCCTCGACGTCCTCGCCCATGAGGACGCTGAAGATCTCGTCGGCAGCGGCGGCGTCGTCCAGGGTGACCTGGCGCAGGATCCGGGTGTCGGGGTCCATGGTGGTCTCCCACAGCTCCTTGGCGTCCATCTCGCCCAGGCCCTTGAACCGCTGGATGCCGTCGTCCTTGGGGATCTTGCGACCCGCCTCGGCGCCGGCCTTGAGCAGCGCGTCGCGCTCGCGGTCGGAGTAGGCGTACTCCAGGCCGACCTTGCCGCCCCACTTGATCTTGTACAGCGGCGGCGCGGCCAGGTAGACGTGGCCGGCCTCGACCAGCGGGCGCATGAAGCGGAACAGCAGCGTGAGCAGCAGCGTGGTGATGTGCTGACCGTCGACGTCGGCGTCCGCCATCAGGATGATCTTGTGATAGCGGAGCTTGGTCAGGTCGAACTCGTCGTGGATGCCGGTGCCGAACGCGGTGATCATCGACTGGACCTCGGTGTTCTTGAGGACCCGGTCGATGCGCGCCTTCTCGACGTTGATGATCTTGCCGCGGATGGGCAGGATCGCCTGGTACATCGAGTCGCGGCCGGACTTGGCCGAACCACCGGCCGAGTCGCCCTCGACGATGTAGACCTCGGAGTTGCGCGGGTCGGTGGACCGGCAGTCCGAGAGCTTGCCCGGCAGGCCGCTGACGCTCAGCAGGCTCTTGCGGGCCAGCTTGCGGGCGTCCTGCGCCGCGCGGCGGGCGCGGGCGGCGGAGGCGGCCTTGGTGATGATGAACTTCGCCTCGGCCGGGTTCGACTCGAACCAGTGGCCGATCTGGTCGTTGCAGACCTTCTGCACGAAGCCCTTGACCTCGGTGTTGCCGAGCTTGGTCTTCGTCTGGCCCTCGAACTGCGGGTCGCCCAGCTTCACCGAGACGATGCAGGCCAGGCCCTCACGGATGTCGTCGCCGGTCAGGGCGTCGTCCTTGGCCTTGAGGATGCCCTTGTCCTTGGCGTACCGGTTGACGATCGAGGTGAGGGCCGCCCGGAAGCCCTCCTCGTGCGTGCCGCCCTCGTGGGTGTTGATGATGTTGGCGAAGGTGTGCACCGACTCGGAGTAGGCGTCCGACCACTGCATCGCGACCTCGACCGACATCGCGGTGTCGTTCTTGCCGACGCCGTCGGCGGAGAAGCCGATGACCGACTTGTGGATCGGGGACTTGCGGCGGTTCAGGTAGGCGACGTAGTCGACCAAGCCCTGGTCGTACTGCCAGGTGACCTCGGTGGGCTCGAAGGCCTCCTCGACGGCCTCGGCCGGGGCGGCGTGCTCGACCAGCGACTCCTCGCCGATGCCGGTCTCGGCCTTGCCCTGCCCGGGGCGCTCGTCGCGCAGGACGATCTTCAGGCCCTTGTTGAGGAAGGCCATCTCCTGCAGGCGGCGGGCGATCGTGTCGTAGGAGAAGTGGGTGGTCTCGAAGATCGACCCGTCGGCCCAGAAGGTGATCGCCGTGCCGCGCTTGTCGGTCGGCCCGACCTCGGTGAGCGTGCCCGGCTTGGCCAGGTCGTAGTGCTGGTGCCACTCGGACCCCTTGGTCCAGATGGTCACGTCGAGCTCGGTGGACAGCGCGTTGACCACGGTGACGCCGACGCCGTGCAGGCCACCGGAGACGCCGTAGCTCTTGCCGTCGAACTTGCCGCCGGCGTGCAGGATCGTCAGCACGACCTCGACGGTGGGGCGCTTCTCGACCGGGTGCATGTCGACCGGGATGCCACGGCCGTTGTCCTCGACCCGGACGCCGCCGTCGGCCAGCAGGGTCACGCGGACGGTGTCGCACCAGCCGGCGAGGTGCTCGTCGACGGCGTTGTCCACGACCTCCCACACCATGTGGTGCAGGCCGCGCTCGCCGGTGGAGCCGATGTACATGCCGGGGCGCTTGCGGACCGCCTCCAGCCCTTCCAGCACGGTGATGGAGCTGCCGGAGTAGGCGGTCTCGTTCTGGGGCGCTGCGACCACGTGGGGCCCTTCTCTTGCGCAGCCGCTCAGCCGGGGGCGACCACGTCGACGCAGGCGTCGACCGGCGCAGGGCGGCTCTGAGAGGGCTGCTGGCGGTGTGTCCCCTCCAGCGTACCGGGTGCGGCGGGCCAGGAGGCGCTGTCCACGCCCTGACGTCCCGTGAGAGCCCCTGCCGGATCGGCGACCACCACCCGTCTTGCCCCCCGCCGGGACACGCCGTCCTGCGGCGCTTGGGACCCGGCTGTCGACACGGCGACCTCAGCCACCTCACAGGCCCGCGGTGAGCCGCACCCCCCGTGCGGCGCAGCCCCCTTGGCCGGGCCTCCCACCAGCGGAGGCCGGGGCGTCGCGGCCCCGTGCAGGTCCCACCGGGAGCGGGGCCCCTGGTGTCGTGCGGCCCCCTCGCAGGGTCCCGCCGCGAGCGGGGCGAGTGGTGGGGGGCGAGGAGGTCCTCCCTCAGTTGACCGGGCCCTCGCCGGTGAGCTGGGTGGGGTCCAGCCGGGCCGCCGGCTGCCCGGTGCGCCGGTTGACCAGCACCGTCACGCCCCACAGCAGGACGCCGACGACGAGCAGCACGCCGGCGATGCGGTACTGCTCACCGGGCCGGCCGGCCCAGGGGGTGGCCAGGAAGGCGCAGGCCAGCGCCCCGACCACGGGCAGCACGGTGGGCGTGCGGAAGTGGTCGGCGTCCACGTGGTCGCGGCGGAGCACGAGCACGGCGACGTTGACCACGGTGAAGACGAGCAGCAGCAGCAGCGCCGTCGTCCCGCCCAGGGCCGGGACGGCGCCGACGAAGGTGATCAGCCCGAAGGCCAGCGCGGTGGTGAACAGGATCGCCGTCGTGGGCGTGCGGCGGGTGCGGTGCACCCGGCCCAGCTGCGGGGGCAGGACGCCCTGGTTGCTCATGCCGTAGACCAGCCGGCTGGCCATCAGCATGTTGATGAGCGCCGAGTTGGCGACGGCGAACATGGTGATGACCCCGAAGACGCCGATCGGGAAGCCGGGGGCACCGGCCTGCACGACCTGCAGCAGCGGGGTGTCGCCCTCGCTGAGCCTGTCGGCCGGCACCAGCGCGATCGCCGAGATCGACACGAGCACGTAGATGACGCCGGTGGCCACCAGGCCGAGCAGCAGCACCTTGGGGAAGATCCGCCGCGGCTCCTTGCACTCCTCGGCCATGTTCACCGAGTCCTCGAAGCCGACCATGGCGAAGAAGGCCAGGCCGGTCGCGGCGATGACGCCGCCGATGAGCGAGCGGTCGCCGGTGTCGACCTCGGTGACCCGGCCGAAGTCGCCCTCCCCGCCGCCGATCGCCCAGACGCCGACCCCGATGACGATCAGCAGCCCGGTGAGCTCGACGCAGGTGAGCACCACGTTGGCCTTGACGCTCTCCCCGACCCCGCGGTGGTTGACCAGCGCGACCAGGCTCATGAAGCCCAGCCCGATGAGGGTGATGCCGATGCCCTCGTCGAAGCCGAGCCCGAACACCTCGGCGGCGTTGGCGCTGAACGCGCGGGCCGCGGTCGAGGCCGAGGTGATGCCCGAGCTCATCACCGCGAAGGCGACCAGGAACGTGACGAAGTGGATGCCGAACGCCTTGTGCGTGTACAGCGCTGCGCCGGCGGCCTGCGGGTACTTGGTGACCAGCTCCAGGTAGCTGAACGCGGTGACCAGCGCGACGAGGAAGGCGACCAGGAACGGCAGCCACACCACCCCGCCCACCTGGGCGGCCACCTGCCCGGTGAGGGCGTAGATGCCGGTGCCCAGGATGTCGCCGACGATGAACAGCAGCAGCAGCCCCGGGCCCATCACCCGCTTCAGGCTCGGCTGGCCGTTCGCGGACCGGTCCTCGGTGTCCAGCGCCATGTCGGTGCCTCCCTGTGTGGTGGCAGGGATGCTCCTGTGCGCCGGGTCACCTGTCGACCCCCACCGGCGCGGTGTTCCACGTGGAACGGCCGCACCGGTGACCGGCCCTGCCCGGGGCGGCTAGACCAGCAGCTGGGCGGTGGCGAGCTCGCGGTAGAGCGGGCTGGTGTCGACCAGCTCGTCGTGCGTCCCGGCGGCGACGACCCGGCCGGCGTCCAGGACGACGATCCGGTCGCTGTCGAGCACGGTCGACAGCCGGTGGGCGACCACCAGCAGCGCCCGGTCGGCGGACGCGGCGGCCAGGGTGTCGCGCAGCAGGCCCTCGTTGCGGGCGTCGAGGCTGGCGGTGGGCTCGTCGAGCAGCAGCAGCGCCGGGCGGGACAGCAGCGACCGGGCGATGGCCAGCCGCTGGCGCTCCCCGCCGGAGAGCAGCACGCCGTCGTCCCCGACCGGCACGTCGAGCCCGAGCGGTGAGCGCTCGACGACGCCGGTGAGCCCGACGTCGGCCAGCGCGGACCAGAGCTGCTCGTCGGTGGCGTCCGGGGTGGCCAGCTGGAGGTTCTGCCGCACGGTGCCGGCGAGCACCGGCGCCTCCTGCTCGACGTAGCCCATCCGGGCACGCAACGCGGCCCGCGGCAGCTCACGGGTGTCGGTGCCGGCCCACCGGACCGCGCCGGCCGAGAGCGGGTAGAAGCCCTCGACCAGCGCCAGCACGGTCGACTTGCCCGCACCCGACGGCCCGACCAGGGCCACCCGGCTCCCCGCGGGGACGGCGAAGGAGACGTCGCTGAGCACCGGGGTGCCGTCCGGGTAGCCGAAGCCGACGCCGTCCAGCTCGAGCAGCGGCACCGGGTCACCGGCGGTGGGCATGCGCAGCACCACCGGCGAGCGGCCGGGGCGCTCGGGCACGTCGTCGTGCTCGGGGTCGAGGGAGAGCACCTCCTGCACCCGGGCGAGGGCACCGAGCCCGGTCTGCAGCTGGGTGTAGCTGCTGATCACCTCGCCCAGCGGCCTGATCAGCAGGAACAGGTACAGGATGAAGGCGACCAGGTCGGCCACGGCGATCGAGCCGGTGGCCACCCGGTACCCGCCCAGGCCCAGGACGGCGAGGAACGCGCCCTGCACCGCGATGCCCGCCGCCGGGGAGACCAGCGCCTGCAGCCGGGCGACCTGCACCCCGGCCCCGAACGCCCGCTCCGCGCTGACGCCGACCGTGGCCACCTCCCGCTCGGTCGCCCCGCTGGCCCGGATGGTGCGCACCGCCGACAGCGCGCGCTCGACGGCGGAGCTCATCTCCCCGACCTGCTCCTGCGCCTGCCGGGAGAGCTCGCGCACCCGCCGGGAGGCGAGCACGGCCACCGTCACCCCGACGCTCACCGCCAGCACCGTGACCAGCAGCAGCCAGACGTCGACCACCGCCATGGCGATCAGGGCACCGACGCCGACGACCACCGACCCGGCCAGCTCGACCACGCCGCTGGTGACCGTGGCCCGCAGCAGGGTGGTGTCCGAACCGACCCGCGACATCAGGTCACCGGTGCGGCGGCGGTCGTACTCGGCGACCGGGAGCCGCAGCAGCCGGTCGGCCAGCAGCCGGCGGGTGGACAGCACGACGCCCTCGGCGGTGCGCTGCAGCAGGAACTGCTGCCCCGCGCCGAGCACGGAGGCCAGCACCAGGACGACGACCAGGGCCAGGACGCCGGGCAGCACCGCACCACCGGAGCCGACCGCGCTGATCACCCGGCCCACGAGCGCGGGCTGGGCCAGGGACGCCGCGGCCGAGACCAGCGAGAGCACCGCGGCGGCGGCCAGCGCCCGGCGGTGCGGGCGCAGCAGCGGCAGCAGTTCCCGCAACCCGGCCGAGGGCGGCTTCCCGGCCGGTCCGGCCGCGCGTGCGGTGTCCCCGGTGGTCACCCGGCGGCGGCCAGGGCGCCGGCGACGGCGGCCAGGAGCCGGGCGTGGTGCTCGATCAGCTGGGGGCGGTTGGGATCAGGGCGGACGGCGGCCAGGAAGCCCGCGGCCGTCCAGATCTCGTCGCCGTCGTCGGTGCCCAGCAGCGACTGGCGGACCAGCGGGTCGGCGACCAGCCGGCGCACCTGGGGTCCGTCCTCGGCGGCCATGAGCACCCAGCGACGGTCGAACTCGGGGTCGGGGCTGGGGATCTGCAGCAGCCCGCCGGTGCCGTGCCGCCACAGCCGGGCCGGGGACAACCGGAAGCCGGGCACCGCGCCGAGCACCGGGGCGGCGGTCACCGCGTGGGTGCTGACCCAGTCGCGGCCGACCGGGGAGGCGATGTCGAAGGCGACCAGGTCCAGGCCGTCGCCGCGGCCGCGCAGCACACGGCTGGGGCGGTCGTCGCGGCCCGGGCGCACCGGTGCGCTCTGCAGGAGCGGGACCAGCTCGGCGTCCTGGGGGCTGGTGCCGTCGGAGGGGACCCATCCCCACTGCCGGGCCCACGCCAGCGTGCCGAAGGGGTCGGCCGGGTCGGGTGCGGGCCGGGGCTCCTCGGACCGGTCGTCGGGCCCCTGCGGCTGCTCCTCGGGCCGGGCGCGACCACCGAACAGGCCGCCGAGGCCGCGCCGCGGGCGGCCGGTGCCCGGGTCGTCCTTGGTGACGGGCTCGTCGGCGGGCCAGGGGGTGGGTGCCGGGGCCGGGGCCGCGGCAGGGAGGCCGGGGCGGTCGGGCTCGACCGCCGGCAGGTCCCAGCCGGCGGGCTGCCAGCCCGCGCCGTCGGCAGCCGTGCTGCCGGTGGACCCGGCGGCGGGCGTGTCCGGTCGGGCCGGGTCGCGAGGTGTCGCGCCGCCGGCTGCAGGGCCGCCGCCGGCCGCGGGGTCGCTGCCGGCCGCGGGACCGCCGCCGGGCGCGGGGTCGCTGCCGGGCGCGGGGTCGCCGCCCAGGTGGGCCGGCTCCTGCCAGCCGGCCGGGCGGCCGTCCTCGAAGCCGTCGCCGTCGCGGTCGCGCGGGCTGCTCATCGCCGGGTGCTCCTCGTCTCGCCGTGTCTGCTCACCGGGTGCCCACCACGGGGCACCTCAGCCGTACGTGTCGCGCGGCCCCCGCCCGCGCACGGTGCGCGGGCCCTTCTTCCAGCTCGGGGCCGTCGGACCGACAACGCGCAGCCTGGTCACGACGTCCCCGCCCACCCCGGCGCGCAGCCGGCCCAGGATGCTCGGGGCCAGCAACCGCAGCTGCGTGGCCCAGGCCGTCGACTCGGCGACGACCAGCAGCTCGCCCTCGTTGAGCGACTCCGGCCGGCAGTGGGCGGCGATGTCCGCGCCGACCAGGGCGTCCCAGCGGCCGAAGACGCTGCCGACCTTGGTGCGGGCGGTCCAGTCCTGCTGGCTGATCAGGGAGTCGACCAGCGAGCCCAGAGTCTGGGGGTCGTCGGCGCCGGGCCCGGGACCGGTCCACCGGCGGCGCGGGCCGGCGATGCGGCGGCGAGTGGGCTGCGGCCGGGACGCCGATGCCGCCCGGGCCGCCTCGAGCGCTGCCCGGGCGATGTCGGAGGGGCGTGCGGGTCGTTCCTCAGCCACCGTGCACCTCCACGTCCTCGTCCTCGTCGACGTCCTCGTTCTCGGCAGCCAGCACCGTCGCCCGGCCGTCGGCGACCTGCACCCGGGTGCCGCGCAGCGCCGGGGGCACGTCCTCGGCGACGGCGGCGGTGATCAGCGTCTGCTCGGCGCTGCCGGCGACCTCGGCCAGCGCCGAGCGGCGGCCGGCGTCCAGCTCGGCGAAGACGTCGTCCAGGATGAGGATCGGGTCGTCGCCCTCGGCGCGCAGCAGGGCGAAGCAGGCCAGCTTCACGGCGAGGGCGAAGGACCAGGACTCCCCGTGGCTGGCGTAGCCCTTGGCCGGGGCCGGGCCCAGGTGCAGCACCAGGTCGTCGCGGTGCGGGCCGACCAGGGTGATCCCGCGGTCGACCTCCTCCTTGCGGCGCTCGGCGATCCGGTCGGCCAGCGCCGCGGCGAGCTCCTCGGCACGGGGCAGTGCACGGTCGGGGTCGGCCGGGGTGCCGTCGCCGGCCAGCGGCACGCTGCTGGTGTAGCCCAGCGCGGCCCGGTCGGCTCCCGGTCCGGCGACCCCGGCGTAGGCGTCGGTGACGTAGGGGGCCAGGTCGGCGACCAGCTGCAGCCGGGCCTCGAGCAGCTGGCCACCCAGCTGCGTGAGGTGACCGTCCCAGACCTCGAGGGTGGCCAGCGCGTTGCCGCGGGCCAGCTTCGCCGTCTTCAGCAGGGCGTTGCGCTGCTTGAGCACCCGGTCGTAGTCGCTGCGCACCCCGGCCAGCCGAGGCGTGCGGCTGACCAGCAGGTCGTCGAGGAACCGGCGACGCTCGGCCGGGTCGCCGCGCACCAGGGCCAGGTCCTCGGGGGCGAACAGCACGGTCTTGACCAGCCCGAGCAGCTCGCGCGGGCGGGGCAGCGGGGCGCGGTTGACCCGCACCCGGTTGGCCCGGCCCGGGTTGATCTCCACCTCGACGAGCAGCTCGCGGTCGTCCTTGCGCAGCGCCGCCCGGACGACGGCCTGGGTGGCGCCGTGCCGCACGAGGGGGGCGTCGGCGGAGACCCGGTGGCTGCCCAGCGTGGCCAGGTAGCCGACCGCCTCGACCAGGTTCGTCTTGCCCTGGCCGTTGCGGCCGACGAGCACCGTCGGTCCGGGGGTGAGCGCCAGGTCGGCCAGCTCCCAGCTGCGGAACTGGCCGACCTGGAGGTGCCGGAGGTACACGGTTCAGACCTCCGACGACGTGCTGGAACGGGTTCCGTGCGGAGCACGGGTGAGGTCCCCTCGCAGGGTCCCGCCACGAGCTCGCTCGTGGCGGGGGGCAAGGGGGTCCTCCATCAGGCGGGCTTCTCGGCCACCCCGGTGTCGATGGAGCGCACCGCGTGGCCACCGAACTGGTTGCGCAGCGCGGCGACGGCCTTCATCGTCGGGGAGTCGTCCTGACGCGAGGAGAAGCGGGCGAACAGCGAGGCGGAGATCGCCGGCATCGGGACGGCGTTGTCGATCGCGGCCTCGACGGTCCAGCGGCCCTCGCCGGAGTCCTCGGCGTAGCCGGTGATCCGCTCGAGCTCGGGGTCCTCCTGGAGCGCGCGGACCAGCAGGTCCAGCAGCCAGGAGCGGATGACGGTGCCCTGGGTCCAGGAGGCGACGACGCCGGGAACGTCCTGGATCAGGTCGACCTTCTCCAGCAGCTCGTAGCCCTCGCCGTAGGCCTGCATCATCGCGTACTCGATGCCGTTGTGGACCATCTTGGCGAAGTGCCCGGCGCCCACGGGGCCGGCGTGCACGAAGCCCGCGCCCGGGTTGACCGGGGCACCCTCGGCGGCCTCGGCCGGCGGCTTCAGCGCGTCGAAGATGGGCTGGACCTTCGCGACGTCCTCGGCCGTGCCGCCGACCATCAGCGCGTAGCCGTTCTGCAGGCCCCAGACACCGCCGGAGACGCCGGCGTCGACGTAGCCGATGCCCTTCTCCGCCAGCTCGTCGGCGTGGATCTTGTCGTCGGTGTACTTCGAGTTGCCACCGTCGACGACCACGTCGCCAGGGGACAGCAGCTCGCCCAGCTCACGGACGGTCGCCCGGGTCGGGTCACCGGCGGGGACCATCACCCAGACCACGCGCGGTGCCTGCAGCGCCTCGACGAGCCCCTGCAGGCTGTCGACGTCGCGCGTGCCCGGTGCCCGGTCGTACCCGACGACCTCGTGGCCGGCGCGACGCACGCGCTCGGCCATGTTGCCGCCCATCTTGCCCAGCCCGATCATGCCCAGCTGCACGCCGGTCCTCCTCGTACTCGATGTCCTCGTCGGCCCGCGGGATGCCGCGGTCGGTCTCTCGCTCGCTGTCCTGCGTGTCCAGGAGCCCCCGCGACGCTGCAGGGTCCTGAGCCGCCGACCACGGGGCCGGGGCTCGTCGGCGCCCATCGTGCTCGCCCGGTCCCCCGCACGCGCGCCGGGGTCCCCGGACGCGCCGCACGCCGGCCCCGCTGCCGGTCCACCCGCAGTCCGGGAGGCGCGGCCCCCGGCCCCGTCCCGAGGCTCGCCCCGAGCTCTCGAGGGGTGGGGAGGACGGGGTCCTCCGACCTCGGTCAGCCCGGCAGGCGCACCGGCATGATCAGGTAGCGGTAGCTGCCGGGGCGCTCCGCCGGGCGGCCCTCGCCGTCGTCGCCGGTCGGCTCGTCGACACCGGACAGCACCGCCGGCTTGAGCGCGGTGGTGAAGTCCATCCGGGCGCGCGGGGTGTGCACCGCGGCCAGCCCGTCGAGCAGGAACGTCGGGTTGAAGCCGATGGTCAGCGGGTCGCCGTCGAAGACGACGTCGCAGCGCTCCTCCGCCTGGCCCTCGTCGTCGGTGCCGCCGGCCTTCAGCGTGACCTGGCCGGGGGTGAACTCGCAGCGCAGCGGGGTCCCCCGCTCGGCGACCAGGGCGACGCGCTTGGCGGCGTCGGTGAACAGCCCGACCGGCAGCTCGGCGAACGAGGAGGACTCGCTGGGCATGATCGCCCGGTACTTGACGAACTCGGCGTCCAGCAGCCGCGTCGTGGTCTGCCGGTCCTTGCCCGTCATGCCCAGGATCCCCTCACCGGAGCCGCCGGAGGACAGCGAGAGCGTGACCTCCGGCCCGCTGGTGAGGGTCTTGGCGGCGTCGGCGAGCGTGCGCGCCGGCACCAGCACGGCCGCCGACAGCCCCGGGGTCTCCGGGCGCCAGGCGAACTCGCGGACGGCGAGGCGGTACCGGTCGGTGGCGGCCAGGGTCACCATGTCGCCCTCGATCTCCAGCCGGACGCCGGTGAGCATCGGCAGGGTGTCGTCGCGCCCGGCGGCCACCGCGACCTGGCTGACGGCCTCGGCGAAGGCGTCGCTGTCGACCACGCCGGCGGCCGAGGGCATCGACGGCAGTGACGGGTAGTCCTCCACCGGCAGCGTCGGCAGGCTGAACCGGGCGTTGCCACAGGTGATCGACAGCCGGGCACCCTCGGCGACGACGTCGACCGGGTGCGGCGGCAGGGCCCGGGTGATCTCGGCCAACAGCCGGCCGGGGACCAGGGTGCGGCCGGCCTCGGTGGACTGGACGTCGATCTCGGAGCGGGCGGAGACCTCGTAGTCGAAGCCGGACACCGACAGCTGGCTGCCCTCGACCTCCAGCATGATCCCGGCCAGCACCGGCACCGACGGCCGGGGCGGCAGGCTGCGCGCCGTCCATGCCACGGCCTCGGCGAGCACCTCGCGTGCCACCCGGAACTTCATCTCGTGATCCACCCCTTGCTGATGTGCCGTGCTCGTCTGCGCTGGCTCGTGCGGCGCGGTGTGCGGCGTCATCCTCCCCCGAACGCCCCCCTGCTTGACCAGTCCCCCGGTGACGGCGTCCTCCCGGGCCCTGCTCCGTCCCTGTTGCTGCGTGCTTTCCCTGTGGGCCGACCGGGGAGCGCAGCGTCCGGTCCGGCCCTCCCCAGCCTGAATGTGGTTCGAGAACTCCTCGGCAGATATAGCTCATCCTCGTCATCACGCTTGTGGAACCTGGGGATCGGACCCCTTTCCGCAGGTCGACCGCGGTTTTGCCCTGTTGGCCCACTGTGGGCTCACGACCCGTTCCCTGTGTCGACACGTGGACAACTCGACCGTTGTGCACGGTCACCGGCCGCTCTCCACCCCGTCTCCCCCGGTCACCCGCAGGTTCGTCCCCATCCCCAGGGGAAGCACGGGTTCGTCCACACACGCCAGGTGTCGACATGTGGACTCCCGGGGGACATCACGGGGACGGCAGGTGACGGCCTGACCTGCATCTACAGGGTGGGGATGCGAGCCCTCCCCGGCGGTGACCGCTCTCCCCAACCTGTGTACAGATCTGGGGACAAGGCGACACGGGACGACGGTCGAGGACCCCTCCGGGGCGCCCAGGACCCGTCCACCGTGGGTCCAGACGGGTGAACGTGCAGGTGGAGCGCGTGATGGGGCTCGTCGACGACGGCTGCGTGATGCAGTGGACGACCCCCTGCGGGCCCCGTCGGCGTCCCCGGGGGCCGGTCCGGTGGGGTCCCGTGTCGACTCCTGGGCGCGGTCGTCCGTCGCCCGGGACCGCCGGTGCACGGCTGTGTCCCCCGCTCGTGCACCTGTGGGCGACCGGACCGGTCGGCGTCCTGTGCACGACGGTGGAGGAGCAGGTGAGCGTGCTCGGCGTCGTGTGGGGCCGCCGGTGCGACCCCGGTGCACCGACGGCACCGGGGTCCCACCGCTACTGGCGGGCGCGGCTCTTGATGCGGGCGGTGAGCTCGGTGACCTGCGTGTAGGTCGCCCGGCGCTCGCTCATCAGCCCGGTGATCTTCTTGACCGCGTGCATGACCGTGGTGTGGTCCTTGCCGCCGAAGGAGGCCCCGATGCGGGGCAGCGACAGCTCGGTGAGCTCACGGCACAGGTACATGGCGATCTGCCGGGCGTTGACCAGGGTGCGGCTGCGGTTGGCGCCCTGCAGCTCCTCCATGGTCACCGAGAAGTACTCGGCGGTGGCGGCCATGATGATCGCCGCGGTGATCTGCGGGCCCTGCTCGTCGCTGATGAGGTCCTTGAGCACCAGCTCGGCCAGCGCCAGGTCGACGGGCTGCTTGTTCAGGCTGGCGAAGGCGGTGACCCGGATCAGCGCGCCCTCGAGCTCGCGGATGTTGGTCTGCACCTTGCTGGCGATGAACTCGAGCACCGCGTCGGGCGCCTGCAGCCGCTCCCCCCACGCCTTCTTGCGCAGGATCGCGATGCGGGTCTCCAGGTCCGGTGCCTGGACGTCGGTGATCAGGCCCCACTCGAAGCGGGTGCGGAGCCGGTCCTCCAGCGTCGTCAGCTTCTTCGGCGCGCGGTCGGAGGTGATCACGATCTGCTTGCTGGCGTTGTGGAGGGTGTTGAAGGTGTGGAAGAACTCCTCCTGCGTCCGCTCGGCGCGCTCCAGGAACTGGATGTCGTCGATCAGCAGGAAGTCGATGTCCCGGTAGCGGCGGCGGAAGTCCTCGGCCCGCCCGGAGTGCACCAGGTTGATGAACTCGTTGGTGAACTCCTCGGTGCTCACGTAGCGCACCCGCACGTTGGGGAACATCCGCGCCGCGTAGTGCCCGATGGCGTGCAGCAGGTGGGTCTTGCCCAGCCCGGAGTCGCCGTAGATGAACAGCGGGTTGTATGCCCGGGCCGGCGCCTCGGCCACGGCGACCGCCGCGGCGTGGGCGAAGCGGTTGCTGTTGCCGATGACGAAGCTGTCGAAGACGTACTTGGCGTTCAGGCCCGGGTCCAGCCCGCCCGGCCGGCGGTCGGCGAACAACGGGACGGCGCCGCCACCACGGGCGGAGCGGTCCGCGGGGCGGCGGTCGTCGGTGCCCGCCTGGCGGTCACCGCGGTCGTCGGACTCCCGGTCCCAGGGGGCGAGCCGGGCCTGGACGCCCACGCCGGCGCCGCTGTCCTCACCCGAGGCCTCACGGGGGGTCTCCTCGGCCACCGAGCCCCGGGACCAGTCGCGGCCGTCCCCGGACTCCGGCAGCCAGGCCTCGGCCCGGACGGCGTCGGTGCGCACCCCGAAGGCGCTGCGACCGTCGTCGACCCGGTCACGGTCGGCACGGTCCTCCGCGGCCCGGTCGGAGGCGGCCCGCTCGCGGGCGGCGAGCTCGGCCGAGGCACGGTCGTGGGCGATGCGGTCCTGGGCGAGCTGGTCCTGGGCCAGCCGCTCGTCGGCCGACCAGTCCGGGGACTGGCCGAGGGGGGCCACGCGCTCGCGCTCGGCCGGGGCCCAGCGGCGGTCCTCCGTGCCACGGGCTGGTGCGCCGGCGTCACCGGCCTGGGCGGCCGGCACGTCCTCCAGCTGCACCGCGACCCGGATGGCGCGGCCGAACTCCGCCGAGAGCGCCTCGGCCAGCTGGATCCGCATGCGGGACTCCAGCACGGTCTGGGTGAACTCGTTGGGGGCGGCGAGCACGGCGGTGTCCTCGACCAGGCCGAGCGGCCGGGTCAGGCTGAGCAGTGCGTTCTGCTGCGGGGACAGGCTGGTGGCCAGGCGCTCGCGGATCTGGTCCCAGACCGTCACCAGATCGACCGTGGGGTCGGCCATCGACTGTGTCCCTCCTCGTGCTCCGGGTGCTGCGCTCCGGTCCCGTCGGACCCGTCCGTCCACAGGGACCGGGGAGGTCCGGGGCGACTGCCGGGTCCCCCGACCACTCCCCAGGTGTGGACGCCCGTGCGGGCGTCGTCCACATGAGTGTCCACAGTCTGTGCACGCCCGGCGACACCGGTGCCGGTGTCGGCGGGGCCGACGTCCGGGTGCCGCGTCGTCGCTGGTCAGCGCAGTGCATGGGTGGTCGGGGAGCGATCTGGGGACCGGTCGGACGACGGAGTGGGCATACGGGCCGACGACCATTCGTCCAACACGGAGCGACGGCGACGCTAACAGCCTCATCCACAGCCCGGCAACGACGTGGCGTGGACCACCGCACCCGGCCGGACGCGCGGCTGTCCCCAGGTCGGCACCCCGCCGGGACGGCGGCACGTCCCCCTGCGCACCGGGCCGACCGACCGGGACGGGCCCGGTCTCGGCTATGCTTGCCCGAGTCTGTGCACTGGACCCGTCGCACCCGCACTCCCGGGGTGCGGCCCGGGGCCCGCGCGCAGCAGACCAGCCCCGGGGAGCCGGGTGCCGGTCGCGGGCCCGTCCGGGCCGGTGACCTGCCCGTCCCCCGCGCGTGCGCTGCCCGACCGGGTCCGCGCCGCACCGACGTCGTCAGCAGTAGGAGTCCCTCGTGAGCAAGCGCACCTTCCAGCCGAACACCCGTCGCCGGGCGAAGACCCACGGCTTCCGGCTGCGCATGCGCACCCGGGCCGGCCGCGCCATCCTCGCCGCCCGCCGTGGCAAGGGTCGCGACAAGCTCTCCGCCTGAGGTGCTGCCCGCGCAGGCACGCCTGCGCCGGCGGCCGGACTTCACCGTGGTCGTGCGGTCCGGCCGTCGTGCCGGGCGCCCGACCCTGGTGCTGCACTACCTCTCCGAACGGCCCGTCGTCCCGGCCGGGCGTCCAGTGGACGTCCCTGCCGGGCCGCGGGCCGGTTTCGTCGTCGGCAAGACCGTGGGCAACTCGGTCTGCCGGCACCGGGTGACCCGGCAGCTGCGGCACCTCGTGGGCGCCCAGCTGGACCGGCTCCCGGCGACCGCCGACCTCGTCGTCCGGGCCCGTCCCGAGGCCGCCGACGCCGGCTCGGCCGTGCTCGCCCGCGACCTGGACGCCGGCCTGGACCGGTTGCTGGGCAGCCGGCCCCGGACCGCACAGCCGTGACCGGGGCCCCGGCCCGCGGCCTGCTGGCGGCGGTGCGCTTCTACCAGCGGGCGATCAGCCCGGCGTTCCCGCCGCGCTGCCGCTTCGAGCCCAGCTGCAGCGCCTACGCCGCCGAGGCCCTCGAGGTGCACGGCGCGGTGCGGGGCAGCTGGCTGGCCCTGGTCCGGCTGGCCAAGTGCGCCCCGTGGCACCCGGGCGGTCTGGACCTGGTGCCCCCGCCGCGCTCGGCCCCCGGAACCGACGGGGGCGGCCGTACGTCGTCCACCTCGGCGCAGTCGTCGGCTCCTGCCGCGGCACCTGCTCCACCGGCTCGGGGCGCACGCCGCCCCGGTCGTGCCACCCCGCCGGCTCCCCGCCGGTCCGCGCAGCAGGAGGCTGGCGTTGCTTGACTGGATGTACACCGCGATCGCCTGGGTGATGAAGACGTGGCACTCCGCGTTCTCCACCTTCCTGGACCCGGCGAGCGGGTGGACCTGGGCGCTGTCGATCGTCTTCCTGGTCGTCACCATCCGCGTGCTGCTGTTCCGCCTGTTCGTCAAGCAGGTCAAGTCGCAGCGCGCGATGCAGGAGATCCAGCCGGAGATGGCCAAGCTGCGCAAGCAGTACGGCAGTGACCGGCAGGGCCTGAGCCAGGCGATGATGGCGCTGCAGAAGGAGCGCGGGGTCAACCCGCTGGCCGGCTGTCTGCCGCTGCTCCCGCAGATCCCGGTCTTCATCTCGCTGTTCCACGTCCTGCGCCGCCTCGCCCCGGGCAAGCAGGGGCTCTACAGCTGGAGCACCGAGCTCACCGACCAGGCGGCCAGTGCCAAGCTGCTCGGTGCGCCGATCTCCTCGTCGTTCAACATGCAGCCGGACAAGGAGCGGCTGATCCTGCCGCTGACCGACGGCAGCTACTCCAACATCCGCATCGTCGCGATGGTCCTCATCGTGATCATGTGCTTCACCACCTTCTTCACCCAGAAGCAGATCCAGAAGCGCTCCGGCCCGGTCGAGGGCCAGGCCGCGATGGTGCAGAAGCTGCTGCTCTACGGCATGCCGATCAGCCTCTTCGTCTCCGGCTTCTTCTTCCCCATCGGTGTGCTCATCTACTGGTTCACCAACAACCTGTGGACCCTGGGCCAGCAGTTCTACATCCTCAAGGCGCTCCCGCCGCCCGGGTCGCCCGGTGCGCTCGCCAAGGCCGCCGCCGACAAGCCCGTCGTCGACGTGAAGGCGCTGGCCCCGAAGCCGGGCGCCAAGCCGGTGCGGCCCAAGGCCGGCCGGCCGGCGACCGTGGCCCCGGCCTCGACCGTGGACGCCGACGGCTCGGTCGTCGACGCCTCCGTCCTCGACGGCTCGGTCACCGACTCCTCACCGGTCGACGACGACCGGGTCACCCCGGTCCAGGACGGCGCCACCAGTGGGCCGTCCGCCACCGGTGCGACCGCCGCCGGCTCGGCCCCCGGCCGCCCGTCGGGCAGCGCCAACCGGCCGCGGTCCGGGGCCTCGGGCAGCCGCTCCGCGGCCGGCCCGGCCAACCGCGGCAAGCGCGGCAAGCGCCGCTGACCGGCCGGGGCACCCGGGGCGCCGTCCCGCAGCGTGCCCGGCCCCTCGACCACCGGGTTCGCCCGGCCGCCTGCACCACACGGAGGACCTGACATGAGTGCACCCGACAGCGACACCGCCACGACCGCCGAGGCGACCTCGGGCGCGGTGCTGACCCCGGTCGGCGGGACCGGTGACCCGGCCCTCCCCGACGCCGACGCGGCGTCGGCCGACGCGGTCATCGAGCCCGTCGACCTCGACGTGGTCGACGAGGACGAGGAGGGCGGCGAGGGCCTGCTCGTCCGCGAGGGCGACGTGGCCGGCGACTACCTCGAGCGGCTGCTGGACATCCTGGACGTCGACGGCGACATCGACCTGGACGTCGAGGGCGACCGCGCCTCCGTCGCCGTGGTGGGCGGTGAGCTGAAGACGCTGATCGGGCCGGACGGCGCGACGCTGGAGGCCCTGCAGGAGCTGACCCGCCTCGCCGTGGCCCAGGCCACCGGGGTGCGCAGCCGGCTGATGCTCGACATCGGCGGCTTCCGGGCCAAGCGGCGTGCCGACCTGACCGCCCTCGCCTCGGCCGCGGCCGAGCGGGTCGGGCAGAGCCGCCAGCCCGAGCGGCTGGCGCCGATGAACCCGTTCGAGCGCAAGGTCGTCCATGACGTCATCGCCGGCGCCGCCGGGGTGCACAGCGAGTCGGAGGGCGAGGAGCCCAACCGTCGCGTCGTGGTCCTGCCCGAGCGGTGAGCAGCCCGGTCGATCCGGCGGAGCCCCGGGAGGACGCGGACACGGCCGTCCCGGAGATGCCCGAGGTCGCGGCGGCCGTCTTCGGTGCGGCGGCCCCGGCAGCCGCCCGGTACGTGGCCATGCTCGCCGGTGACGGCGTCACCCGGGGCCTGATCGGCCCGCGGGAGGTCCCGCGGCTGTGGGACCGGCACCTGCTCAACAGCGCCGCGCTGGCCGAGGCGGTGCCGCACGGTGCCCGGGTCGTCGACGTCGGCAGTGGTGCCGGGCTGCCCGGCATCCCGCTGGGGCTGGCGCGCCCCGACCTGACGCTCACCCTGGTGGAGCCGATGGCCCGGCGGGTCGAGTTCCTCACCGACGTCGTCACCGCCCTGGGTGCGCCGTGGCGGATCGTCCGCGGCCGCGCGGAGGAGCGTTCCGTCGTCCGGGCCGTGGGTCCGGTCGACGTGGTCACCGCGCGGGCGGTCGCGCCGCTCCCCCGGCTGGTCGGCTGGTGCCGTGGGTTGCTGGCCCCCGGGTCCCAGCTGATCGCCCTCGTCGGCGAGCGGGCGGCGGCCGAGGTGCCCGGTCTCGTGCCCGAGCTCGAGGCGGCCGGCATGCGGGACGTGCACACGCGCGCGGTCGGTGGAGGGCTGGGCGCTGCAGCCACTACCGTGGTGGTCATGACCCGCGGAGCACGGTGACCCGGCGTCTCGCCGGACGACCTGTCTGCTCCGCGCGTTCCACGTGGAACACGCACCAGTGACACATCGACGTTCCACGTGGAACACGGTGGTGAGGAGGACGCACCGATGACTGACCCCGGTGAGCGGCTGCGCTCCAGTCTCGCCGCCGACCAGGCCGTCGGTCCGGACTTCGACAGCCCGATCGCCATGGAGGCGATGCGGGCGACCCGGGTCCTCCACGCGGCCGACCAGGACCCCTTCCCCGCACCGGGGCGCATCCGGGTCGTCACGATCGCCAACCAGAAGGGCGGCGTCGGCAAGACGACGTCCACGGTGAACCTCGGTGTCGCGCTGGCCTTCTACGGGTTGCGCACGCTGGTCATCGACCTGGACCCGCAGGGCAACACCAGCACCGCCCTCGGCGTCGAGCACAGCGTGGGCACGCCCTCGATCTACGACGCGCTCGTGGGCGACAACACCCTCGCCGAGGTCACCCACCCGACGACGGCGAGCCCCAACCTCTTCTGCGTCCCGGCGACGATCGACCTGGCCGGCGCGGAGATCGAGCTGGTGTCCGTCGTCGCCCGTGAGCACCGGCTGCGCCGCTCCATCGAGACCTACCTGCACGAGCTGCCCGCCACCGAGCGGCCGCACTACGTGCTCATCGACTGCCCGCCCTCGCTCGGCCTGCTGACGCTGAACGCGCTGGTGGCCGGTGACGAGGTGCTCATCCCCATCCAGTGCGAGTACTACGCGCTGGAGGGGCTGGGGCAGCTGCTCTCCAACATCGAGCTGGTGCGCCAGCACCTCAACCCGACGATCGCGGTGAGCACCATCCTGCTCACCATGTACGACGGGCGCACGAAGCTGGCCGACCAGGTGGCCGACGAGGTGCGCAACCACTTCGGCGACCTCGTGCTCAAGTCGGCGATCCCGCGCAACGTCCGGGTCAGCGAGGCACCGGGCTACGGCCAGTCGGTGCTGACCTACGACCCGGGCTCGCGCGGGTCCACCAGCTACGTCGAGGCGGCCCGCGAGTTCGCCGAGCGCGGCGCGCTGCTCCCGGCCGCCACGGCCCAGCCGACGACGCCTCCTCCCCCGCCGCCGGTCGCCGGCCCGCCCTCGGTGGCGGCCATGGTGCTCGGCGAGCCCGTGGCTGCGCCGGCAGCCCGCGGCCGGCACGCGACGTGAGCCCGACCGCGCCCACCGGGCCCCCGTGCCCGCGCACCACCCCCGCGCCGCGACAGCGGCCTGCGGGCACGAACGAGGAGGACCAGTGACGAAGCGCGGCGGTCTCGGCCGGGGCCTGGCGGCCCTCATCCCCACCAGCGCGCCGGCGCCGACGGCCACCCCCGCCGCGCGGGCCGCCGAGGCCGCGGAGGCTGCCGTCACCGGCCCGGCGGAGCGTCGGGCCGCGTCGGTGCACGAGCTGCCCGCCCGGGTGCTCGAGGAGGTCGCCGGCGTCCCCGGGGCGCAGCTGCGCGAGCTCCCGGTCGGGGACGTCGTCCCCAACCCCAAGCAGCCCCGTCAGGTCTTCGACGACGAGGCCCTGGAGGAGCTCACGCACTCGGTGCGCGAGTTCGGTCTCCTGCAGCCGATCGTCGTCCGGGAGGGCGCTGACGGGCAGTACGAGCTGATCATGGGCGAGCGCCGGCTGCGCGCGGCCCGTGCGGCGGGGCTGGAGACCGTGCCGGCCATCGTCCGGGACACCACCGACGACGCCATGCTGCGGGACGCCCTGCTGGAGAACATCCACCGGGTGCAGCTGAACCCGCTGGAGGAGGCGGCTGCCTACCAGCAGCTGCTGGAGGAGTTCGGCGCCACCCACGAGGAGCTGGCCAGCAAGATCGGTCGCAGCCGGTCGCAGGTCACCAACACGATCCGGCTGATGAAGCTGCCGGTGAAGGTGCAGACCCGGGTCGCCGCGGGGGTCATCTCCGCCGGCCATGCGCGAGCGCTGCTGGGTCTGCCCGAGGCCGAGTCGCAGGACGCGCTCGCCACCCGGATCGTCGCCGAGGGCATGTCGGTGCGCGCCACCGAGGAGGCCGTCGCCATGGCGGTCGCCGACTCCCCCACCGCCGCCCGGCGGTCGCAGCGCAAGATCAGCGCCCCCGGCGTCGAGGACCTCTCCGGTCGGCTGTCGGACATGTTCGACACCAAGGTCAAGATCCAGATCGGCCGGGCCAAGGGCCGCATCGTCGTCGAGTTCGGTTCGGTCGACGACCTGCAGCGGATCATCGGCATGATGGCCCCGGACATCACCGGGCGCGCCCAGCAGGACTGATCCCGACCCTCTCCCTGGTTCCGTCACTGACGGAACCAGGGAGGACGGTCAGACGGAGGGCTCTGCGCCCTCGGCGCCGTTCGCCGGTCCGATGACCGGCGGCGGGTAGGCGGCCCGCGCCGACGACGAGCGCGGCGAGGACGGCCGCGGCGTCGAGGTCACGGCGCGGAACGTGCCGGTGTCGACCGAGTCGAAGGTCGAGTGCAGGTCCAGCTCGGCCTCGATGACCCGGGCCAGCCGGCGCACCCCCTCCCGGATCTGGTCCGGCTCGGGGTAGCAGTACGACAGCCGCATGTGCTCCCGGCCCGAGCCGTCGGCGTAGAAGCCGATGCCCGGCACGTAGGCGACGTGGGCGGCCACCGCGCGCGGCTGCATGAGCTTGGCGTCCAGCCCGTGCGGCAGCTTCACCCAGACGTAGAAGCCGCCGTCGGGCTTGGTCCAGGTCGTGCCCCGCGGCATGAGCGCGGCGAGGGACTCCAGCGTCGCGTCGCGGCGCTCCCGGTAGAGCTCGGTGAAGACCTTGATCTGCTGCTGCCAGGGCTGGGTGTCCAGGTACCGGGCGACGGCGTACTGGGTGAGCGAGGGCGGGCAGAGAACCTGCGCCTCGGTGGCCAGGACCAGCTTCTCCCGCACCGCCAACGGCGCCAGCACCCAGCCGACCCGCAGACCGGGTGAGAACGTCTTGGAGAACGAGCCGAGGTAGATGACCCGCTCGTCGTTGCGGGCCCGAAGCGCGCGCATGGGGTCGTGCTCGAACCCCAGCAGGCCGTAGGGGTTGTCCTCGATGATCAGCAGGTCGTACTGCTCGGCGATCGCGATGACCGCCTCACGCCGCTGCTCGGACAGCGTGACGCCGGCCGGGTTGTGGTAGTTGGGCACCGTGTAGAGGAACTTGACGCGGTCGCCCCGGGCCCGGCACTCCAGCAGCGCCTGCTCCAGCGCCTCGGGGATCAGCCCGTCCTCGTCCATGGCCACGTGCCGGACCTGCGCCTGCGCCGCCTGGAAGACCCCGAGCGCGCCGACGTAGGAGGGACCCTCGGCCAGGATGGTGTCGCCGGGGTCGACGAAGACCCGGGTCACCAGGTCCAGCCCCTGCTGCGAGCCGACGGTGACGACGACCTCGCTGGGTGAGGCGTCCAGGATGCCCTCGAGCGCCATGACGTCGCAGATGCGCTCACGCAGCCGTGGGTCGCCCTGACCGGAGCCGTACTGCAGGGTCTGCGCACCCATGCCGGACACCAGCTCGCCGATCATGGAGCCGACGACGTCCAGCGGCAGGGCGGTGACCGCGGGCATGCCACCGGCCAGCGAGACCACCTCGGGGCGGCTCACCACCGAGAACAGGGCCCGGATCTCCGAGCTCTTCATGCCGTGGGTGCGTGCTGCGTACCGGTCTGCCAGGGGGTCCAGCCGCGGATGCCGCAGAGAGACGTGCGAGGGCGCACCCTGTGAGCGCGCCCCGGCCTGACCGGGACCGACCGTGGGGTCGGGCACAGGAGGGGTCACCTGTCGCAGTGTAAGCGGCCCACCCCGCAGGCGGACCGGTCCGTCCCCCCGGCGTGGCGCCCGACCCTCCTCCAGGGGGGAGGCGGACCCCTGTCAGCTACGGGCGGGGAGGAGGAAGGTGCCGGTGGGCGGGTCGGCGTCGGCGGGCAGGAATAGCCGCTGGACCGCGGCGGCGACGGCCTGGGCGACGGTGCTGCGGACGCGGGCGTCGAGGAGCAGCAGCCGGTCGACGGGGTGCGAGAGGTACCCGCAGTCGACGCGGACGGCGGGCATCCGGGTCATCCGCAGGATGTCCCAGGTCTTGGGGTGCGAGCCGCAGTCGAGCAGCCCGGTGCGGGCGATGACCTCGCGGCGGACCAGGTTGGCGAACTCCTCGCCGACCGTGGAGCTGGCCCCGGATCCGGTGCCGTAGTAGTAGCTGGCGACCCCGCGGGCGTGGGCCGAGCCGTGCGCCTCCATGTGCAGGGAGAGGAACAGGTCGGCGCGGGTCTCGTTGGCGAACGCGGTGCGGTCCTCGGCGGCGGGGTCGCCGTCCCGGCCGCGGGTCAGGTAGACCGTCGCGCCGGCGGCGGCCAGCCGGCCCTCGATGCGGGAGGCCAGGTCGTAGACCAGGTCGGCCTCGGTGGTCTCCCCGGCGGTGTAGCCGGTGTCGACGCCACCGTGGCCCGGGTCGATGACGATGACCCGGCCGATGAGGTGCGAACCGGACTCGACCATGGACGCGCTCTGCCGGAGCAGCTGCGGGCGGCCGCCGGTGACCCGCCGGCCCAGCTGCTTGAGGGCGCGCAGCGTGGCCGGCCCGCAGGTGCCGTCGGAGGTGAGCCCGTAGTCGCGCTGGAAGGTGCGCAGCCCGGACTCGGTCTCGGCGCCCAGGATGCCGTCGGCGCGGCCGGCGTCGTAGCCCAGCTCGAGCAGCAGCTCCTGCAGCCGGCGGACGTCGTCGCCACGCACGGGGCGCTCGGGGTCGTACCGGAGGAGGCGGTCACCGAGGGACCAGCGGGCCTCGTGCAGTGCCCGGTAGGTCTCGTCCCCGACCCGGCCGTCGACGGACAGACCGCGGACCTGCTGGAAGTGGCGGACCGCGAGCTCGGTCCCCGCGTCGTAGTCGGCCGTGGGGCCGGCGGGCTGGTCGGCGTCGCCGTCGAGGAGTCCGAGGGAACGGAGCACCGCCTGCACCTCGGCCACGGCGGGGCCGGTGCTGCCGGGTCGCAGGGCGTCCATGCGGTGGTCGTCGCTCCTCTGTGCGTGGGGGGCCGGCCGGGCGGCCGGTCGTACGGACGTCGATTGTGGCCCGTGGTGACCGGGAGGCGCTCACCGGGTGACCCGTCAGGGTCGGATCAGCCCCCCGTCGAGCCCTCCGGAACGGACGAGGCCCGCCCGTCCAGAGGACGGGCGGGCCTGCAGTCGGCCCTCCTGCAGGGCCCCGCCGCGAGCGTGCGAGCGGTGGGGGGCAGGAGGGTCCTTCCTCAGATGTAGTCGGACAGGTCCGACAGGATGGCGCCCTTGGGCTTGGCGCCGATGATGCTCTTGACCGGCTTGCCGCCCTGGAAGACCGTCATGGTCGGGATCGACATGACCTGGTAGTCGCGGGCGATCTGCGGGTTCTCGTCGATGTTCAGCTTGGCGATGGTGAGCTTGTCGGCGTGCTCGGCCGCGATCTCCTCCAGCACCGGGGCGACCATCTTGCACGGCCCGCACCACTCGGCCCAGAAGTCGACGAGCACGGGCTTGTCGCTGCCGAGGACGTCGGCGGCGAAGCTGGCGTCGGTCACGGTCACGGTGTTCTTGCCTGCCATGGTGGTGCTCCCTCTGGTCGCGGGTGAGTCGGTCGGTAGAACAGGGACCGGGGTGGATCTATGCCCTGCGGCCCCGTCGCCGGGTGGGCGACGGGGTCCGCCGGTCAGCGCTCGTCGAAGGTGTCGGCCAGCCAGCGCTCGGCGTCGATGGCGGCGGCCGCACCCGTGGCGGCCGAGGTGATGGCCTGCCGGTAGATGTGGTCGACGACGTCGCCGGCGGCGAAGACGCCGTCGATGCTGGTGCGGGTGGTCGGGTGGTCGACCACGACGTACCCCTCGTCGTCCAGCTTGACTTGGCCGGCGAACATCTCGCTGCGCGGGTCGTGGCCGATCGCCACGAACAGGCCGGTCACCGGGAGCTGCTCGGTGGCGCCGGTGGCCACGTCGGTGAGCTCGACGGAGGAGACGGCGCCCTCACCGTGGACGTCGGTGACCTGCTTGCCGAGCGCCCAGCGGATCTTCTCGTTGTCCTGCGCGCGCTTGACCATGATCTTCGACGCCCGGAGCTCCTCGCGGCGGTGGACCACGGTGACGGAGTTGGCGAAGCGGGTGAGGAAGGTGGCCTCCTCCATCGCGGAGTCGCCACCACCGACCACGACGATGTCCTGGCCGCGGAAGAAGAAGCCGTCGCAGGTGGCACAGGCGGAGACGCCGTGGCCGAGCAGGCGCTGCTCGTTGTCCAGGCCCAGGTACCGGTACTTGGACCCGGTCGCGATGATCACCGCGTGGGCGCGGTGCTCGACGTTGCCCACCCGGACGATCTTCGGGCTGACGGTGAGGTCGACCTCGGTGACGTCGCTGGGCACCAGCTCGGCGCCGAAGCGCTCGGCCTGGGTGCGCATGTCGTCCATCAGCTGCGGCCCCTGGACGCCCTCGGGGAAGCCGGGGAAGTTCTCGACCTCGGTGGTGGTCATCAGCGCGCCGCCGAACTGCGAGCCCTCGAACACCAGGGGGTGGAGGTTCGCGCGGGCGGCGTAGGTCGCCGCGGTGTACCCGGCCGGACCGGAGCCGATGATGATCAGGTCACGGACGCCGTCGTGCTCCGCCGGCGGGATGACAGCGTGCGCCGCATCGACGGGAGCCGAGTGGCCGGAGGCGTTCTGGTCGTTCGTCACGGGCTGCACAACGGACAGGGTAGGTGCGGCATTCCCCCGGAGGCCCGCGGCGGGCCCCTCTCCCCCGACGGGGTGGACGTCAGGAGGCGGCGTCGACCGTGACCTCGGACAGGTCGGCGCTGAAGGTGCTGCCCTGGGCGACGAGCCCGGTGACCCAGACCAGCACGTAGCGGGTGCTCACCGGCTCGGAGAAGGCCAGGTCGTCGGAGCCGCCCAGCTGGCCGGTCGCGGCGACGGTGAAGTCCGCCAGCTCGCCCGTCGGGGTGCCGCCGGTGCGGACCTCGACGGTCGAGCCGGGCCGGGTGGTCTGCAGCGTCACGCCGCTCACCGACTTCTCGCTGCCCAGGTCGTAGACGATGCCGACGCCGGCCTTGAGGTTGCCGAAGTCGGCCGAGCCCCGGTAGTTCAGCGTGGCCCAGGCGGTGGCGGGGTCGCCGTCGGTGGTCAGCGGCACGTCGTCGTCGTTCTCCGGCTCGCCGTCACCCAGGGGGTCGAAGACGGTGGCGGCCGTGATCGGCACGGGGGTGCCCGGGGCGGCCGGCGCGGACGCCGACGTGCCCGCCCCGGCGGACGTCGCGGCGCCCGCGCCACCCGGCCGGGAGCCACCGCCGCCGGAGTCGACGTTGTTGGAGGCGACGGTGAGCACGTTGGTGCCCACCCACCAGCCGATCGCGACGATCACGGCGAGGGCGAGCAGCGGGAGCCCGACGACGGCCAGCCGTCGGCGTGCGGTGGGGGCCGGCTCGTCGTCGGTCTCCTCCTCGGGGAAGGTGGTCTCCCAGTCCAGGTCGTCCTCGTCGTCGACCTCGGGGGTCGGCCGGGCGGCCAGCGGGCGGGCCATCGAGCGTGCCGGCACCGGCGGGAGGGTGTGCGGGTCGAGCCGGACCGGCCCGGCCGGGTCCTCCGCGGCGTCGGCGAGGTCGCGGCGGTCGCGCAGCCGGCGCATCCAGCCGCTGTCGGTGAGGCCGTCGGGACGGGCGGCCTCCTGCGGTCCGGTGCGCGGGCGCTCGGCCAGCAGCGCGACCATGGCGCCGGCGCTGGACAGCCCCGTGGCGGGGTCGCCGGAGCGGGCGCGGCGCACCAGGGCGGCGAGGTCCGCCGACGCGATCGGGGTGGGGCCGCCGGCGGTCAGGCACAGCTCGAGCAGCGCCCCCAGGGCGGTGATGTCGGCCTTCTCGGTGCTGCTGGCGGCCGGGACCGACAGCAGCCCGACCAGGCCGCCGGGGCGCAGGACGACGTGCTCGGCGGTGAGCCCGCCGACGGCCAGGCCGACCCGGTGCGCCTCGGCGACGCCCTCGGCCAGCCGGCGCACCACGGCGCTGGCCTCGCGCTCGCCCAGCGGGCCGCTCTCGGCCAGCCGGTCGGACAGCCGGGTGCCCTCGATCCACTCGTTGACGACGTAGGCCGCGCCACCGGGCTCGGTGCCGCCGGTGCCCTCGGCCGCGTCGTAGACCATGGCCAGTGCCGGGGTGGCGAGCCCGCCGGCGGTCAGCGCGCGGGTGATCCACTCGCGGGCGGCGGGGCCGCCCGGGGTGTGCACGCGCAGCGCGACGTCCCGGTTGAGCACGCGGTCACGGGCCCGCCAGGAACGGATCACGCCGGTGGGCGTGACCTCGTCGGGGGCGACCTGGTCGAGCGGGCGGTACCGGTCGGGCAGACCGGTTGTCGTCGACGTCACGGACGCTGCCGACCCCCTGCTCGCTCCTGCCGGGGACGGCGCCCCCGGACCCGGTACGGGTGGCCGCGTCACCGTGAGCGCCCGAGCCGGGCCCGGACACCGGCCATGCCGTCCCGCACCTCGGGGACGCCGACCACCACGGCACCCGCGACCACCGCGCTGCCGATGACCACGGTACCGAGGACGACGGTCCCGAGCGAGCCCGGGACGGATTCCCCGAGCGACCGGCCGGCCAGGGACACCGCGGCCCAGCCCAGGACGCCGGCGGCCACCGAGACCAGGGTCATCCGGGCGACCGTGCGGCCGGCGTCGGGACCGGCGCGGACGCCGAGCTTGCGGTGCAGGGCGATGCTGCCGGCCAGCCAGCCCATCAGGTAGGTGGTGCTGGTGGCGATCATCAGCCCGGCGACCACGTGCGCGGGGCTGACCAGCGCGGGCACCAGCAGCAGCAGCGGCACGCGGACGGCGACCATGGCCAGCTGGATGAACGTCGGCGTCCGGGCGTCCTTCATGGCGTAGAAGACGCGCAGCTGCAGCAGCGTGATCGCCATCGGGAGCAGCCCGAAGGCGCCCCAGGCGAGGGCGACACCGATCGAGTGCGCCTCGTCGGCGCTGGTGCGGCCCCAGCCGAAGGCAGCGGTCGCGACCGCGGGCCCGAGCACGACCAGGAGCGCGGTCACCGGCAGCAGCCCGGTGGCCGACAGGCGGGTGCCCAGGGTGAGGTCGGCGACGACGCCGTCGAGGTCCTGGCGGGCGGCGGCGCGGCTCATCCGCGGCAGCAGCGCCGTCAGCAGCGCGACGCCGATGATCCCGTAGGGCATCTGGAACAGCAGGCTGGCGATGGCGAAGGCGCTGGACCCGAGCTCGCCCTGCCGGCCGGCGGAGTTGGCCACCCGCATCGCGATGATCACGCCGACCTGGCTGATCGCCGCGTAGGCCACCACCCACATGCCCAGCGAGCCGGCCTCCCCGAGCCCGGTGCCGCGGAGACCCCAGCGCGGGCGCAGCGGGACGCCGGCCTTGCGCAGCAGAGGCAGCAGGACCAGCGACTGGACGGCGATGCCGGCGGTCGTGCCGATGCCGAGCAGCCACACCTGGTAGTCGCTGATCGTGACCGGCGTCAGGTCGCCGGGGCCGCTGGCGGCGATGAACAGCGCACCGGTGGCGATGACCACCACGTTGTTGAGCACGGGCGCCCACGCCGGGGCGCCGAAGACCCCGCGGGAGTTCAGCACCGCCGCGGCCAGCGCACCCAGCCCGTAGAAGACGATCTCCAGCAGCAGCAGCCGGGCCAGCCAGTTCGCCAGGGACACCTGGTCGGCGTCGCCGCTGATGTCGGCGAGCTTCGTGAGCAGGGGTGCGCCCAGCACGCCGATGCCGGTGATGACCAGCAGGCCGACGGTCGCGACGGTCATCAGCCGCTGGGTGTAGCCGACGCCGCCGTCCCGGTCGCGCACCTGGGCCTGCACCAGCAGCGGGACGACGACGGAGGACAGCACGCCGCCCAGCAGCAGCTCGTAGACCAGGTTGGGCAGGGTGTTCGCGGTGTTGTAGGCGTCGTTGACCAGGCCCACGCCCAGCGCGGCGGCGATGACCACCGTGCGGAGCAGCCCGGTGAGCCGGCTGACCAGGGTCGCGACCGCCATGGTGCCGGCGGCCCGGAGGATCCCCTTGCTGCCGCCGGGCGGCCCCTCGCGCTCGACGACCTCCTCGTCGTCCTCGTCGACCTGCCGGACCGGCGGGAAGGCGGGGATGAGCTGGGTGTCGTCGGGACCGGGGACGAACCGCCGGACGCGCGTCGGCGGCGGCACGGGGGGCAGGTCGGTCCGCCGCCGGGGCACGACCGGGGGCAGGCCGTCGGCGGCCGGCGCGTCCGCGGGCCGGCGGGCCGGAGGGGGGACGCGGGGCAGCTCGGTGCCGGTGCGCACACCGGCCTCCGGCGGCCGGACGGAGGGGTAGTTCGGCGGCAGCGGCAGCGGGCGCGGTGCACCCCGGTCCCGCGACGGCGCGGGTGCACCCGGCCGGCCCTGGTCGCGGACCGGGTCCCCGACGGACCCGCCGTCCCGGGCCGGGACGTCGCGGGCGGGGACGTCGCGGGCGGGGACAGCGGGTGCCGGGACGGCGGGTGCGGGGACGTCGCGGGCCGGCGGGGGCACGGGCACCACCGGGCCGGCGGGGGTGGGCGCCGCGGGAGCGGCGCCGCGGGCGCCCTTGTACGGCGGCGGGGGCAGCGGCACGGCCGGGGCGGGGCGGTCCGGGCGTGCGGGCGGGCGCCCGGCGCCGTCGGTGCGGGGACGGTCGACGGGCGTGGAGCCGCGTTGCTCGTCGGCCGGTCGGCGGGAGCCGTCGTCGGCGCGCTGGTGCTCCGGGGAACCGGCCCGGGGTCCGCTGCTCACACCGGGCTCCGGGTGGGCGGCGCGCCCGCGCCCTGGGCCGGCGACGGGTCGCCGGTGGCGTCCCCGCGGCGGCGGGCGAGCACGAAGAGCACGGCCCGGCGGAGGAACAGCAGGCCGAGCAGGGCGGCGGCACCGATCGTGAGGCCCAGGGTGATCGGGCCGTAGGCGGTGCTGCGCACCTGCATCCGCACCTCGTCGCCCAGCAGCTGCCCGCCGGGGGTCTTCAGCCGGGCGGTGACGGCGAAGCCACCGGACTGCTGGACCCGGGCCGGCACCTCCAGCTGGCGGCGGGAGTCCGGCTCGAGGGTGGCGGTGACGTCCTCGGTGGTCAGCTGCACGTTGCCGCGGGCGCGCAGCTCCAGCCGGACCGTGATCGGGAAGGGCAGGTCGTTGCGCACGGTGAGCACCAGCGGGGCGTCCTGGGAGGCGAGGCTGTAGGTGCCGTCGACCGGCGCGACCAGCGCGACCTGGCGGCGGAGGGTGTCGATCGTGTCGCGCAGCCGCACGACGCCGTCGCCGAAGGCGGTCAGGTCCTCGCGCCAGCCGGCGGCGGCGGCCCGTGCCAGGGCGGCGTCGTACCCGTCCACGACGTCGGTGGGCGCGCTGACGGCCTCCACGAAGTCGTCGCGGTCGTGCGCCGTCTGCACGATCGCCGCCACGTCGTCGGCGGGCAGCGGGGTGTCGGTGCCGGCCGCGGGCACCAGGTCGCCGGCCGGGCCGGCGGTCGCGGCGTCGTCCTCGGCACCCGCGCCGGCCAGGTCGGGCACCGGGACGGCGCCCAGCCACCTCTCGCCCGCGGTGTCGGCCATCATCTGCGCCACCGTCGTCGGGTCGGGGTCGACCAGGCGCGGCGGGACGACGAGCAGCGTCGAGGGCGCCTCGGCCGGCTGGGTGGCCAGCGCGCCGAGCTCGGCCAGGAAGCTCTGCTCGGTCAGCCGTCCGGTGTCCGAGCCGGGGGTCGCGTCGGTCACCAGGTCGGCGAGTCGCTGGTCGGCGACCAGGGCGGTCACCGGCCCGTCCGCGGTGGGCAGCGTGCTGGCCGGCACCGCGGCGCCGCCCTCGGCGCCGACGGCCCGGGCGCCGTCGGTCAGCGAGCCCTCGGCGAGCACGACGGTGCGCGCCCCGCCCGAGCGCAGCACGTCCAGGGTGTCCGCGCGCACTGCGCCGTCGACCGGCCAGGCGACGTCGGTGCGCGGGTCGACGCCGAGCACGTCGCGGATGATCGCGGCTCCGGCGCTGCCGGTGGTGGCGTCGGTGCTGCCCGGCACCCCGGGCTGGCGGGCGGTGCCCTCGTCGGTGCCCGGCAGGGCGCGGGTCACCACGGCGGAGCCCCCGGCGGCGACCAGCGCGTCGGCGTCCACGTCGGCGTAGGGCAGGGCGACGACCGACGTGGCCGCCGCGGCCCGCAGCCGCTCGAGCAGCCGGGCGGCGTCGGTGGTGCCGGTGCCGTCGGCGTCACCGACGCGGTAGGGGCCGGCGGCCATGACCGCGAGCTCCTCGAGCAGCGCCGGGTCGACGGCGAGGGTCACCGGCACGGTCCGGCGGTCGGGCTGCTCGGGCGACGGCCGGGGCAGCCGGTCGAGGACGTCGAGCGCGCGGTCGAGCCGCCCGCCCTCGGCCACGGAGGCGGCCAGGTCGTCGTCGACGAAGGCCCCGGCGGGATCGCGGTGCGGCCGGTCGGTGATCGGCCAGAGCCAGGCCACCGAGGTCTGCCGGGCCGGCTCGGCGACCTGGGAGACCAGCTGGGTGGCCAGCTCCCCCACCCGCTCCTGCGCGCCGCCGGGGCCCTGGCCGTTGACGTTCACCAGCACCGGGTAGACGCCGTCCTCACTGAGCTGGAGCTCGTCGGTGGTGGTCGAGTAGGTGAACTGCCGCGACGCGCCGGGGGCCAGGTCGCCCTCCAGCTCGTGCCAGGGCGCGGCGGCGGTGGCGCCGCTCGTCTCGGCGGTGTCCAGTTCGGCGTCCAGGCCGGCCCGGGTGCGCAGCACGTCCCCGCGCTGCAGCCGCATCGACAGGTCGCGGTAGGGGGTGGTGCCCTCGTTGACCAGGGTGACGCCGAGCTCGATCGTCGCCCCCGGGGTCACCGTGCGGGGGTCCAGCCGGTCGACGACCACCCGCACCGGCCGGGTGAGCTGCTCGGCAGCAGCAGCAGCGGCGCGGTCCCGGTCGTCCGGCGCCGCCTGGGCCGGCGGCAGGCCGACCACGCCGGTCAGCACGGTCAGCACGGCGCCGAGGGCGGCGGCGCGCCCGGCGACGCGGAGCCCGGGTGCCCAGGAGGTCCGGAGCCCGGACGACGCGAGCCCGGACGACGAGGAGCCGGACGGCGAGAGCCCGGACGACGAGGTGCAGGAGGCGACGTCGAGGCCCGGGGGGCGGCCGTCGGCGCGGCCGGCGGCCCGCCTGCTCACGCGCTGTCGGCCAGCAGGCCCGGCGCGCGCTCCACCAGGGCGCGCTCGTCGGCGTAGGCCAGCCTGCCGCCCAGTTCGGTGAGCGGCACCCAGGCCACCTCGGTGACCTCCACGTCCTCGTCCGACAGCGCACCGCCGGTGGCCCGCAGCAGGAAGTGGTGCACGGTCTTGTGCACCCGGCGCCCGTCGGCGACGAACCAGAAGTCGATGATGCCCAGCGGCGCGACGACCTCACCGACGATGCCGGTCTCCTCCGCGACCTCGCGGACGGCGGTGTCCTCGGGCGTCTCGCCCTCCTCGATGTGCCCCTTGGGCAGGGACCAGAGGAGGCGGCCACGCCGGTCGGTGCGCCCGATGAGCGCGGCACGGGGACCGGTCAGCTCGTCGTCGGCGACCACCAGGCCGCCGGCCGAGGTCTCGTCGACCCGGCGCAGTCGGCGGCCGGGGCGCTGTCGCCCGCCCGTCCCAGCCATGTCGAGAGGGTAGCGCGCGCGACCGCACTACCCTCGATCGTCGTGTCCGTCGAGCCTCCGCGTCGCCCTCCCGCCCAGCCCGTCCCCCCGGCGGTGCAGGAGACGGTCCGCGCCCTCGTCGACGTGTCCCCCGTGCTCGTCGAGCTGGGCCACCGCTTCACCGCGGCCGGGTTCGAGGTGCACCTGGTCGGCGGGTCGGTGCGCGACGCGCTGCTGGCCGCCGCCGACGGCACGCCGCTGCCGACGGGCGACCTGGACCTGACCACCTCGGCGCGTCCGCAGCAGACCCTGGAGGTGCTGCGCGGCTGGGCCAGTTCCACGTGGAACACCGGCATCGCCTTCGGGACGGTGGGTGCGGAGGTCCGCGGCGAGCGGGTGGAGATCACCACCTACCGCGCCGACCGGTACGACCGGGAGTCCCGCAACCCCGAGGTGGCCTGGGGCGACTCGCTGGTCGACGACCTGGCGCGGCGCGACTTCACCGTCAACGCGATGGCGGTCTCCCTCGGCGAGGACCGCACCGTCACCGACCCCTTCGGCGGGCTCGGCGACCTGCTCGCCCGCCGGCTGCGCACGCCCGGCCGGGCCGAGGACTCCTTCGCCGACGACCCGCTGCGGATGCTGCGCGCCGTGCGGTTCGTCGCCCAGCTGCAGCTGGTCCCCGACCCCGAGGTCGTGCAGGCGATGACCGCGCTGGCCCCCGAGCTGGCCCGGATCACCCCCGAGCGGGTGCAGCACGAGTTCTCCCGCACGCTGCTCAACGACTCCCCCAGCGAGGCGCTGGACCTCCTCGTGTCCACCGGGCTGGCCGACGTCGTCCTGCCGGAGCTGTCGGCGCTGCGCATGGAGATCGACGAGCACCACCAGCACAAGGACGTCTACACCCACTCGCTGACCGTGCTGGACCAGGCGATCGACCTGGAGAAGGCGGACCCGGAGGCCCAGTCGCCGGACCTGGTCCTCCGGCTGGCCGCGCTGCTGCACGACATCGGCAAGCCGGCCACCCGCCGCCACGAGTCCGGGGGCCGGGTGTCCTTCCACCACCACGAGGTGGTCGGCGCCAAGCTGGTGCGCAAGCGGCTGACCGCGCTGAAGTACCCCAAGGAGGTCGTCGAGGACGTCGCCCGGCTGACCTTCCTGCACCTGCGGTTCCACGGCTACGGCGACGGCCAGTGGACCGACTCCGCCGTCCGCCGCTACGTCACCGACGCCGGCGACCTGCTCTCCCGGCTGCACAAGCTGGTGCGCTCGGACTCCACGACCCGCAACAAGCGGCGGGCCGCGGCGCTGTCGGCGACCTACGACTCGCTCGAGGAGCGGATCAAGGACCTCTCGGAGGCGGAGGACCTCGGCCGGATCCGGCCCGACCTCGACGGCAACCGGATCATGGAGCTGCTGCAGATCCCGCCGGGCCGCGAGGTCGGCGAGGCGTGGCGCTTCCTCAAGGACCTGCGCCTGGAGCGCGGCCCCCTCGAGCCCGACGAGGCCGAGGCCGAGCTCCTCACCTGGTGGCGCACCCGCAGCAGCTGAGTGGAGTGGATCCGTCGAGCTGACGCTGACGGATCCACTCCACCTGTGGACGGCGGCGGCGCGTGCGGTCCGTAGTTCGCCACCCTGCTGCGGTGCCCAGCGCCTCCGTCTTCCCTGCTGACCGCACCGTCGCCCACAGGCGCCAGCTGAGGGAGGCGGGGATCAGCGGTCAGCGTGTCCGCACCGCGGTCCGCACCGGCCGCTGGCAGGAGCCGGTGCGGGGTGTCGTCGTGGCACACGGCGGTGGGCTCACCCAGCGGGAGCGCTGGCAGGTCGCCCTGGAGTTCGCCGGGCCGGACGCCTGCCTGTCCCACCACAGCGCGCTGAGGCTGGGGGCGCGGGTGGAGGAACTGGTGCCGCGCCGTCGCACCGCGGGCGTCACGGGCGCGTTCGCGGCCCCGTCCGAGGCGGGGATGGTCGAGGTGTCCCGGTCCCACGGCCAGCACATGGCCTCCCACGGCTTCGTCGTCGTCCACCAGAGCCGCCGTCCGGTGACGCCGGTGCTCGTCTCCGGTCTGCCCACGACGACCGCCGCCCGCGCCGTGGTCGACGTCAGCCTCTCGGCGCGGCGCCGGGCCGACGTCGAGCACGTCGTGTCGGATGCCCTGCAGCGCGACCTCGTCATCGTCGAGGACCTGTGCGCCGAGGCCCGGGCGCTCGGTCGACGACTGGGTCCGTGGCTGCGGTCGGCCCTGGAGGACGCCCGCCGGGGGATGCGCTCGGTGGGCGAGAGCGACCTGCGCCGGGTCGTCGTGGCCGCCGGGCTGCCCGAGCCGGAGTGGAACGCCCCGGTCGACACCCCTGCCGGCCGGTTCTTCGTCGACGCCCTGTGGCGCGACCGCGGGGTGGGCGCCGAGGCCGACGGCCGCGCGTGGCACCTCAGTGCCGAGGACTGGGCGGCCGACCTGCGGCGGCAGAACGCCGTCCACGGGGCCGGGGTGCTGCTACTGCGCTTCCCCGTGCCGCGGCTGCGAGCCGACCGGGTGTCCTGCGGTCGGGAGATCGCGGCGCTCGTCGACTGAGTGGAGTGGATGAGTCGCCGTGAGCTCGACGAATCCACTCCGCCGGGACCAGCGGGCGAAGGCGAGGGCGGTGAGGAGGTAGCCGACGCCGACGGCGATGAGCACCGGCCAGCTGGTGCCCGTCGCCGGGAGCAGGAACGCACCGCCCAGCAGCGCGATGACGAAGAAGACGTTGAACAGCGTGTCGTAGGCGGAGAAGACCCGGCCGCGGAAGTCGTCGTCGACCGACTCCTGCAGCGTCGTGTCGACGCAGATCTTGATGCCCTGCGCGACGAAGCCCAGGGTCAGGACGGCGGCCACGATCGCCGGCGGGGTGAACAGGCCGCCGAGCACCAGCTGTCCGACCGCGGCCAGCAGCAGCAGCCCGATCACCCACGGCGCCTTGCCCCAGCGGCGCACCGCGGCCGGGGTGACCGCGGCGGCCAGCAGGGTGCCGGCCGCACCGGCGGCCAGCACCTCGCCCAGCCCCGCCAGACCGCCCGGGAACAGGCCCGTCTCGTCGGCGAAGCTGTTGCGGTAGAGCAGCAGGGTCATCAGCGTGAGCAGCCCGTAGAACACCCGGTGCACGGCCATCACCGACAGGACGGCGGTGGCCGGGGGGTGGGCGAGCACGTGCCGGGTGCCGGCCAGCATCCCGTGCAGCACGTCGCGGGCGCTCACCGTGGCCGCCAGGGTCAGGTGGTCGGGCCCGAGGTGGGGGCGCGGGAACCCGGCCACGATCGCGGAGGCCCCCAGGTAGGGCACCGCGGAGAGCAGTGCGAGCAGGGCGTAGCTGCCCGGGCCCGAGCCGGCCAGCTCGGTGGCGCCGATGGCCACGCCGCCGCCCAGCACGGCGGCGATGGCGCCCGCGGTGGTGGACAGCGCGTTGGCCGACACCAGCGATGGCTCGTCGGTGACGTGCGGCAGCCCGGCGGACAGGGCCGAGAGCACGAACCGGTTGACCGAGAAGACCAGCAGCCCGGCGATGAAGAAGCCGGCGCCGGTCACCTCGGCGAGGATCAGCGCCGCGACGGCGACGACGAGCACCGCGCGCACCACGTTGGCGACCAGTAGCACCTGCCGGCGGCTCCAGCGGTCCAGCCACACGCCGGCGAACGGGCCGACCAGCGAGTAGGGCAGCAGCAGGATCGCGAACCCGGCGGCGACGTCGAACGGGTCGGTGGCCTGCGAGGGGTTGAACAGCACCGTGCCGGCCAGCGCGGCCTGGAACACACCGTCGCCGAACTGGGACGACAGGCGGGTCATCAGCAGCCGGCGGAAGTCGCCGCGCAGCAGGAGGTGACGCACGGTGGTGGGCGCCTGCTGCACCCCGCCCACACTACGTCGCCCGCGGTGACCCGCCAGCCCGGCGCGGACGACCGGTGGACGGTGCACGACGCAACGAGCCGGACCGCGCTGCCGCCCCCCACAGCCGTCGCTGATGCACACTGGAGGTGATGAACCCGGTGCCCTCGTCACCCGATCCCGAGCGTCGTCCCACTGCCGAGCAGGCAGCCGGACGGGGCCGGCGCACTGACGTACCCGCCCTCTCGGTGGGCTGCCTGGACGACGTCCGTCCCGGCTCCCTGCTGGTGGCGCTGCCGGGGCTGACCGACCCCACCTTCGCCGGCGCGGTGGTCTACGTCCTCGACCACTCCGACACCGGCACGATCGGCGTCGTGCTCGGCCGGCCCAGCGAGGTGCGCATCGGCGACGTCCTCCCGGGCTGGGCCGAGCTGGCCGTCGCGCCGGAGGTGTTCCACGTGGGCGGGCCGGTCGAGGCCGACACCGCGCTGTGCCTGGCCACCCGCCGGGGCAGCTCCGCGCTGCCGGCCGACAGCGGTCTGCGCCAGGTGGCCGGCGCCGTGCACCTGGTCGACCTGGACAGCGACCCCGACGTCCTCGACGGCGAGATCGGTGGTCTGCGCGTGTTCGCCGGGTACGCCGGCTGGTCCAACGGGCAGCTGGCCGCCGAGCTCGCCGAGGGCGCCTGGGCGTGCGTCACCGGGCTGCCGGGCGACGTCCTCACCGGTGCGGCCGGCCCGGAGCTGTGGCGGTCGGTCCTGCGCCGTCAGTCCGGTCGGCTCGGCGTGCTGTCGACGGCGACGGCGGACCCCTCCGCCAACTGACCCGGCGTGTCGGGTCGACACCGGGGCGTGTCGACTCCCGCACCGGGGCGCGGGCGTGTATGAATGTGCCTGCAAGAGGGGGCGGCCTGGGGAAGAGGCCGCCCCCTCTTGTGCTCTCAGAGGCCCAGCTTCTCCGCGATCTCCGGGTGCGCGGTCAGGTCCACCGTGTCGTCGTCGGCGGGCAGCGGGATCTCCCGCGCGCCGTGGTCGGACAGGTCGATCGTCACGTCGAAGTCCTGCAGCTTCGTCATGTACTGCACCAGCAGCTTGCTCTCCGCGCCCACCGCGATCGTGGCGCCGGTGCCGCCCTGGAACACCGAGACCAGCTCGCCGTCGACCTGCTGGGTGCCCCGCCACGTGTACTGACCGAACGACCTCGGGTCGTCGGCGCTGCGGGCCGACAGCCGGGTGACCATCTGCACCAGGACGTCGAGCAGCGAGGCGGTGCCGCTCGCGCCGGTCGCGGTCACCGGCCGGCGCACGTAGGTGGCGGCAGGGAGCCCCGCGCCGCTGAGCGCGTCGGCCAGCCCCGGGACGTCGCCCTGGTAGAGCTGGTCCTGGCTGAAGAAGAGCGTGCGGGTCTCCTGGGGCCGGCCGTCGCCGTAGGTGGTGACGGCCTGCGCGCGGCCGATGCTCCGGGCGAAGTCGATCTCACCGGTGAGGGTCAGCACGGTGCCCTCGGCGTAGGGGGCGTGGACCTCGAAGTCGGCCCCGCCGGCCTCCAGGTCGGACACGAGGACCTTGCTGAGGACCTCGGCCTCCTGGCTGCTGACCGGGGCGCCGGGCGCCCGCTGGGCGGCCTCGTCGTCGCTGCAGCCGACCAGCAGCGCGGCGGCCACACCGAGGACCGCGACCCGCGACAGCAGGGGCACGAGCGGACGGGGACGGAGCGGGTGCATGCGCCCAGGTTAGGAGGCCTGGCTGAGTGCCCCGCCCGAGCGTCGCGGGGCGGGACGCCGAACGGCCCGCGCCCCCCAGATGGGGTGCGCGGGCCGTCGGACGTCGTCCCCGCGTGGGGACGGGTGCCTCAGCGCTCGATGTCGCCGCGGATGAAGGCCTCGACCAGGTCGCGGGCCTCGCTGTCGTCGTGCTGCACCGGCGGGCTCTTCATGAAGTACGAGGACGCCGACAGGATCGGGCCACCGATGCCGCGGTCCTTGGCGATCTTCGCGGCGCGGACGGCGTCGATGATGATGCCGGCCGAGTTCGGGGAGTCCCAGACCTCGAGCTTGTACTCCAGGCTCAGCGGGACGTCGCCGAACGCGCGGCCCTCGAGGCGGACGTAGGCCCACTTGCGGTCCGAGAGCCACGGCACGTGGTCCGAGGGGCCGATGTGGACGTTGTCCTTGCCCATGTCCCGGTCGACCTGGCTGGTGACCGACTGGGTCTTGGAGATCTTCTTGGACTCCAGGCGCTCGCGCTCGAGCATGTTCTTGAAGTCCATGTTGCCGCCGACGTTGAGCTGCATGGTGCGGTCCAGCTGCACGCCGCGGTCCTCGAAGAGCTTGGCGAGCACGCGGTGGGTGATGGTGGCGCCGACCTGGCTCTTGATGTCGTCGCCGACGATCGGGACACCGGCGTCGGTGAACTTCTGCGCCCAAGCGGGGGTGCCGGCGATGAAGACGGGGAGGGCGTTGACGAAGGCGACCTGCGCGTCGATGGCGGCCTGCGCGTAGAACTCCGCGGCCTGCTGCGAACCGACGGGCAGGTAGCAGACGAGGACGTCGGCGCCGGACTCGCGGAGCGCGGCGACCATGTCGACCGGCGCCTCGTCGGACTCCTCGACGATCTCGCGGTAGTACTTGCCCAGCCCGTCGAGGGTGGTGCCGCGCTGGACGGTCACGCCGAGCGGCGGGACGTCGGCGATCTTGATGGTGTTGTTCTGGCTGGCGCCGATCGCCTCGGAGAGGTCGCGGCCGACCTTCTTGCCGTCGACGTCGAACGCGGCCACGAACTCGATGTCGGAGACGTGGTAGTCGCCGAACCGGACGTGCATGAGGCCGGGGACCGTGGCGGTCTCGTCGGCGTCCTTGTAGTACTCGACGCCCTGGACGAGCGAGGCGGCGCAGTTCCCGACGCCGACGATGGCGACCTTGACCGATGCCATGGACTGTCTCCCTCCGACGGGCCCCTCGCGGGGCCCGGACGATGTGTGGTGCAGATCGGGTGGTGCAGATCGGGTGGTGCTGATCAGGTGGTGCGGGACGGTGCTGGTGGTGCTGTCCGGGGGGCCGGCGGCTCGGCCGCCGGGGGTGCGGCGCCGGGGTCGGTGCGCTCGCTGTCGATGAGCTCGGTGAGCCAGCGGACCTCGCGGTCGACGGAGTCCAGGCCGTGCCGCTGCAACTCGAGGGTGTAGCGGTCGAGCCGCTCCTGCGTGCGGCGCAGGGACTCCAGGAGCCGGTCGCGCTGGCGCTCGAGCGTGCGGCGGCGGCCCTCGAGGATGCGCAGCCGCACGTCGGAGGCGGTGTGGGCGAAGTTGGCGAGGTGGACGCCGAAGCGTCCCTCGTCGTCGTAGGCCTCGGGGCCGGCCTCGCTGACCAGGTCGGCGAACCGCTCCCGGCCCGCGGGGGTGATCGTGTAGACGACCTTGCCGCGCCGGCCGGTGAGCGCCGGGGCGTCGGCGGGCAGCAGCGCGCGGGGCGTGGGCTCGTCGCTGGCGATGAGCCCGGCGGCGTGCATGCGCTTGAGCGCCGGGTAGAGCGAGCCGTAGCTGATGCTGCGGCGCCCACCGAGGACCGCGGCGAGCTCCTTGCGCAGCTCGTAGCCGTGCACGGGCGACTGGTGCAGCAACCCCAGGATGGCGAACTCGAGCACCGTGTCACCTCACTCTCGGCTGGTCGATGTATCGGCACGATACATCTGCCCGTACTGCCGGGCGCAAGTCGGCGGGTGGCCGGACGGCCCGCGGTGTGCCCGTGTCGACATCGCGGGAGGGCCACCGGAGGGGCTCCGGTGGGTAGATTGGCGGCCGTGCCCGGTCGACGGTCGGTGGACTCCGCGCTGCGACGTCGCGCGCTGATCGCCTCGCAGCACCCCGGACGGACGGTCCGGGGAGCAGGGCCGGTCCCGGGCACGAGCCGACGCCGGGTCGCGACGGAGTAGTCGCCGCACGGCTGGGTCGGGTGTGTCGCACGAGGCGGCCGTGCTCCGATCCCGCTCCGTCCCTCCCCCACGCACAGCCCGAGACGTCATCCTGGGTGCGCCGGGTGGAGCGACACCTCGCCACCCGACAACCCACGAGCTGCAGGAAAGGGGCCACCGCGTGCCTCCCTTCGACGAGACCGCCCGCGTCGGCCCGAGTGCCGGATCGGTCCGCCGCCCCTCGGCGGCCCGGTCGGCGACCGGCGGTGCCGACGCGCCGCGCCGTCCCGCGTCCCCGAGCCGCGCCCGTGCGGCGTCCTCGCGGGGCGACGCGCGGCCGCCGGCGGCACGGTCCGGCGGCGGCGGCGGGCGACCGCCGGTCAAGCCGCCGACCGGGGGACGTCGTCCCGGCGGCAGCAGCAGCGGTGGACCCGGTCGTCCGCCCGCCGGTGGCAAGAGGAAGCGGACGGGCAAGCAGCGGCGGCGTCGCTGGCTGAAGGTCCTCGCCGGGGCGTTCCTGGGCATGCTGGTGCTGCTCGGGGTCTTCGTCGGGGTCGTCTACGCCTCGACCGACGTCCCCTCCCCGGACTCGATCACCAACAAGCAGGCCTCGGTCGTCTACTACTCCGACGGCGTCACGGAGATGGCCCGGCTCACCTCCCCCGGCGGCAACCGCACCAACGTGAAGCTGTCGGAGATCTCCGAGCCGGCCCGCAACGCCGTCCTGGCCGCGGAGAACCGCAGCTTCTACGACGACCCGGGCATCTCCTTCACCGGGATCGCGCGGGCGGCCTGGAACAACGTCACCGGTGGCTCGACCCAGGGCGGGTCGACGATCACCCAGCAGTACGTGAAGAACGCGATCCTGAACTCCGACCAGACCTACAGCCGCAAGTTCAAGGAGCTCTTCCTCGCGGTCAAGCTGGACAACGAGTACACCAAGGACGAGATCCTCGAGAACTACCTCAACACCATCTACTTCGGTCGCGGCGCCTACGGCATCGAGACCGCGGCGACCACCTACTTCGGCGTCCCGGCCTCCCAGCTGACCGCCGAGCAGGGTGCCGTCCTGGCGGTGCTGATCCGCAACCCCAGCGCCAACGACCCCGAGACCAACCCCGAGGGCGCGCAGAAGCGCTGGGGCCTGGTGCTCGACGCCATGGTCGAGGCCGGCTGGGTCGACCCGGCCGCACGCACGCCGATGGTCTACCCGGCCGTGCTGCCGAAGACCACGGCCCAGGTCGGCATCCCGACCGGGCCCGAGGGCCTCGTCGTGCGCCAGGTGCTCGACGAGGTGCAGGCCGACGGCTACGCCGACGTCGAGAGCGCCGGGCTGCGCATCACCAGCACGGTCGACAAGGACAAGCAGGCCGCCGCGGTGGCCAGCGTCCAGGACGTCATGGCCGGGGAGGACCCCGCCCTCCGGCAGGCGCTGGTGGCGATCGACCCCAAGACCGGCGGCGTGCTCGCCTACTACGGCAACGCGCAGACCAGTGACGACCCGGCCACGGACACCACCGACTACGCCGAGGCGCTCAAGCCGCCGGGCTCGTCGTTCAAGCCGTACACGCTGGCCACGGCACTGGCGCAGGGCATCAGCGTGGACGCGCGACGTGACGGCTCCTCACCGCAGGAGTTCAAGGACCGTCCCGGCAAGCCGGTGCGCAACTCGGGCAACGTGCAGTGCCCGGCGTGCACGCTGAAGGAGGCGATCACCAAGTCGCTGAACACCACCTTCTACGGGCTGGCCGTCGAGGTCGGTGCCGACAACGTCGCGAAGACCGCCCGCGAGGCGATGGGCATGGACGACACCTTCGGCGCGGAGGACTCGTCCGTGCCGCCGGGCCTCCGTGGGAAGGCGACCCTGACGGCCACCGAGGGCGAGGTCACCGGTGGCGCGATCGGGATCGGCGAGTACCCGGTGCGCCCGATCGACCAGGCCGTGGGCTTCGCGACCCTGGCCGCGGGCGGGATGTACCACCCCCGCCACTTCGTCGCCCAGGTCACCGACAGCGAGGGCACCGTCCTGGAGGTCAAGGACGGCAGCAACGGTGCCTCCCCGGTCATCGACCCCAGCGTCGCCAGCGACGTCACCTTCGCCCTCGAGGACGTCGCCAAGTCGTCCAAGCGGCCGTTGGAGGGCGACCGGCCGGTGGCCGCCAAGACCGGCACCCAGGGCCTCAACGACCAGGACAACTCGGACGCGTGGATGGTGGGCTACACCCCGTCGATCTCCACCGCCGTGTGGATGGGCACCCAGGGCAGCGCCGCGATCACCAACGTCCAGGGGAAGATCATCTACGGGTCCGGGCTGCCGGGTGCCATCTGGCAGGAGTTCATGAACACCGTGCTGGCCGGCACGCCCGAGGAGCCGCTGCCGACGAAGGCGGTCATCAAGGGCGACAAGGGCACCAAGGCCGTCGCCGATCCGACGACCGAGGCCCCGGTCACGGCGCTCCCCCCGGCCGCGGTCGTCCCGGTGCCGGAGACCGCGCAGGCACCCGTGCCCTCCGCCACCGCCGCCGCGCCGCAGAGCACCGGCGCAGCGGAGTCCCGGGCACGCGACCGGGCCCGGGCCGAGGCCGACCGGGCACGCCAGATCGCCGAGGAGGCCCGCAAGGCCGACGAGGCCCGGCGGCAGGCGGCGGAGGCCAGCCGGGCGGCGGCCACGCAGACGCCCACGCAGACGCAGCCGTCCCCACCGGCCCAGCCGTCGGCGCCCGTGCAGCCGATCCCCAGTGGTCCCACCAACTGACGCAGGCACACTGACCGCGTGACCGCACCGTCGACGGGCCCGTCCTCCGCACCCCCGGAGGGCGGGCCCGTCGCGTCGGGCGCCTCCGCGACCACCCGGCCGCAGCCGGACGTCGCGCTCCCGGGCGCTCCCGACCGCGTCGTCCCGAGCTGGGTGGACCCGGTCGTGGCGCAGGCCAGCGAGGCCGTCGGGGGCCCGTGGGGCCGGCACGCCGTCACCGGGCGGGCGCTGTTCTGGACGCCGCTGCGGGTCTGCCTGCTCTTCACCGTCGTCGTCCTCGCCCTGGCCTGGGCCAAGCAGGCGCCCTGCGCGAGCGGGGACTGGTCGGGGTCGAAGCAGTACACCCACCTCTGCTACAACGACGCCGTCCCGTTGTTCGGCATCCACGGGCAGGACCGCGGTGAGGTGCCCTACCTGGACTCACCGGTCGAGTACCCGGTGCTCACCGGTGGGCTGATGCAGCTGGCCGCGGTGGTCGGCCGGGCCTACGACGGACTGGCCGCGGGCCCGGGCCTGCTGCCGGACACCGTGCCGGTCGAGACCTACTACGTGGTCACCTGCCTGCTGCTGGCGGCGCTGGCCCTGCTGGTCACCCGCGGGGTGCTGGGCCTGACCGGACGCCGTCCCTGGGACGCGGCGATGGTGGGGCTCTCGCCGCTGCTGCTGGTGCACGCCTTCACCAACTGGGACCTGCTGGCCGTCGCGCTCACCACCTTCGGCATGCTCGCCTGGGCCCGCCGGCGTCCGGTGCTGGCCGGGGTGCTGATCGGCCTGGGGATCGCGGCGAAGCTCTACCCGGTGCTGCTGCTCGGGGCGCTGCTGGTGCTGTGCGTCCGGGCGGGCCGGCTGCGCGCCTGGACGTCGGCCGCGGTGGCCGCCGCCCTGGCCTGGCTGGCGGTGAACCTGCCGATCGCGCTGGCGGCACCGGACAACTGGGCCCGGTTCTTCAGCCTCAGCGACACCCGCCCGGCCAACCCGGAGAGCATCTGGGCGATGCTGCTGGACCTCACCGACGGGCAGGCGCTGGACGGGCCGCTGGCGGCGGGACAGACCCCCTCGGTGCTCAACGCGACCGTCGCGCTGCTGATGCTGGCCACCTCGATCGGGGTCGGGGTGCTCGCCCTGGCCGCGCCGCTGCGCCCCCGGGTGCCCCAGCTGGCGTTCCTGCTGGTCGCGGCGTTCCTGCTGTTCAACAAGGTGTGGAGCCCGCAGTACTCGCTGTGGCTGCTGCCGCTGGCGGTGCTGGCCCGGCCGCGGTGGCGCGAGCTGCTGGTCTGGCAGGTCACCGAGGCCCTGGTCTGGCTCACCACGATGCTGTACTACCTCGGCACCGACAAGCGCGGCATCGGCGTCGAGTGGTTCTACCTGTCGGTCGGCCTGCGCGACGTCGTCGTGGTCGTGCTCGCCGGGCTGGTGGTCCGCGACGTCCTGCGGCCCGACGCCGACCTGGTGCGCCGCAGCTGGCCCGGCACCGACGACCCCACCGGCGGCGTCCTGGACGGCGCCCCCGATGTGGTCACGGTGCGCACACTGCGGCGTCGGCGCCGTCCACTGGCCGCGGAGACCGCAGAGGCATAGCGGGAGGACCCTCCTGCCCCCCACCACTCGCGAGCTCGCGGCGGGCCCCTGCAGGAGGGCCGACGTTCAGCGGGACAGGGCCTCGCGGAGGAGGGCGATCTCCTCGGCGTGCTCGGCGGCGTCGCCGGGGGTCTCCAGGACCAGCGGCGCACCGGCGGCCCGGGCCACCCCGACCAGCAGCTCGAGCGGGATCTCCCCCGAGCCCAGCGGCGCGTGCCGGTCGCGGCCGGAGGCGGCGGGGTCGCGGCTGTTGTTCAGGTGCACCAGGTCGATCCGCCCGGTGATCGCCCGGACGTCGTCCACGACGCGGGTGAGGTCCCAGCCGGCGGCCCAGGCGTGGCAGGTGTCCAGCACGAACCCGGCGCCGAACTCCCCGACCGCGTCCCAGAGCCGGGCGACGGCGTCCAGCTCGCGGGCCATCGCGTTGTCACCGCCCGCGGTGTTCTCGATCAGCACCGGGACGCCGAACCCGCCGTCGTCGGCCTGCCGGGAGAACGTCTTGCGCCAGTTGTCGACGCCGGCTGCTGGGTCGTCCTTGGCCAGCACGTGCCCGCCGTGCACGACCATGCCGGCCGCCCCGATCGCCGCCGACGCCGCCGCGTGCTGGGCGAGCAGCTTGCGGCTGGGGATCCGGATCCGGTTGTTCGTCGACGCCACGTTCGCGATGTAGGGCGCGTGCACGAAGACGGCGACGTCGGAGGCGAGCAGCGCGTCGGCGTCCGGGCGCGGCAGCGGCTTCTTCCAGCCCTGCGGGTCGGCGAGGAACACCTGGACGGCGTCGGCGTCCATCTCCGCGGCCCGGGCCAGCGGGCCGCCGTCGTCGAGCTCGTTGTCGTCGGTCAGGCCCGGTCCGACGTGCACACCGATCAGCTGCTCAGCCATCCGACGACCGTAGTGCGCGGGCGGGCGCCCCGGACGGCGGTGTCACCGCGGGCGCCGCTGGGTAGTCGCGCGGTGCTGCTGTGTCGACAGGACCGGAGGTGGACGTGCGCACCCACGCTCGCGCCCGGCGCCGGCTCGTCGGGGCCGCCGTCCTGGGCTGGCTGACCGTCGCCGCCGTCCTCGCCCCCGCCGCCGGTGCGGCCGCCGCGGTCACCGTGCCGATCCGCGACCTGTCCACGCCGGTGGCCACCGTCGACGCCGGTGGCTCGGTGACGTTCGTCAACCAGGTCCCGGGCACCACCGTGCAGGTCGGCGACGGCGGCCTGCTGCCCTCGCTCGTCGAGGTCACCGCGCAGACCGTCCTCACCCTGCAGCTGCCCTCGGGCACCGTGTCGCTGGGCCCCGGCGAGGGAGTCACCGAGCAGTTCACCGCCGACTGCGGCGTCTGCACGATCACCTACGCCTACCGGCTGGACACCGTGGGCCCTGCGGCCCTGGACGCCGGGCTGCCGGCCCTGCCGGTGCGCGCGCCACTGGTGGTGCGGACCACCACCCCGCCCCTCCCGGCTGCGCCCCCTCCGGCACAGCCCGCTCCCGTCCCGCCCGCCCCCGCGCCATCGGTGGCCGCGCCCCCGGTGACCCTCCCGACGGCCGCGCCGGCGGACACGGCACCGCCAGCCGACGTCCGCGTGCCGGTGGGCGACCCCTCACCTGTCCAGGCGGACGGACCGGTGCCGGCGCCCACGGGGCCAGCGGCCCCCGCCCCGGCGGTCGCAGACCCGGGCGCCCCGGCGCCCGAGGAGGGACCCACCCCCGTGACCGGTGCGAGCCCCGCGGCGACGCCGTCCGCCGTCCGGCCGGTCCTCCCGCCGGCCGTCCTCGACCCGGCCAGCGACGACCTGGCCGGGTCCAGCGGTCAGCACGCCGGGGGTCCTCCGGTCGGCCCCGGGGAGACGACCGCGGACGACGCGACGCCGCCGGGGGCCGTCGACGCGGCGACGGTGCCGCCGCCGGAGCTCAGCCTCCCGGCGGTGCTCGCCCTGGTCGCGCTGACGACCGTCGGCTGGGCGCTGGTGCGCACCCTGCGCGGACGCTGGGCTGACCGGTGAGGCGCTGCGTCCACAGCGCGGCGGGGCGCGGACCGGCGCGCTGGTAGCCTGTGCAGTGCTCGTCCCGTCTGCTGCCCGCTCCCGTGGGTCAGGACGGGGTGGGCGACGCGTGTACGACCCTCCTGCTGCAGATCCCCTGCGGCCGCTGAGACCAGAGGAGGTGGGGTTCTCCGTGCGTCACTACGAACTGATGATCATCCTCGACCCCGAGCTCGAGGAGCGCACCATCGCTCCCAGCCTGGACCGTTTCCTGACCGTCGTCACCAACTCCGGTGGCACCGTCAAGACCGAGATCTGGGGCCGCCGTCGGCTGGCCTACGAGATCAAGAAGAACGCCGAGGGCATCTACGCCATCGTCGACATCCAGGCCGAGCCTGCCGCTGTCGCCGAGCTGGACCGTCAGCTGAACCTCAACGAGTCCATCCTGCGCACCAAGCTGATGCGGCCCGAGGTCCACTGACCATGGCCGGCGAGACCGTCATCACCGTCATCGGGAACCTGACGGCCGACCCGGAGCTGCGGTTCACCCCGTCCGGCGCCGCCGTCGCCAACTTCACCGTCGCCTCGACCCCCGCACCTTCGACCGTCAGTCGCAGGAGTGGAAGGACGGCGAGGCGCTGTTCCTGAGGTGCAACGTCTGGCGCCAGGCGGCCGAGAACGTCGCCGAGTCCCTCACCCGCGGCTCGCGGGTCATCGTGTCGGGGCGCCTCAAGCAGCGCTCCTTCGACACGAAGGAGGGCGAGAAGCGCACCGTCATCGAGCTCGAGGTCGACGAGATCGGCCCCTCGCTCCGCTACGCCACGGCCAAGGTCACCCGCGCTGCCCGCAGCGAGGGTGGCGGCGGCGGTGGTGGTTTCGGCGGCGGCAACGGTGGCGGTGGCGGCGGCGGTGGCGGCTTCTCCGGCGGCGGTGCGAGCGACCCCTGGTCGACTCCGCCGGCCTCGTCCGACGAACCGCCCTTCTGATGAAGGACCCCGTCGCCCCCCGGTCCACGCTCCGCGCGGACCGGGACCCTGCGACGGGGCCTGACCCACAACATCTCTGAACGACTCTCCCTGGAGAACCCCAAGTGCCGAAGCCTCCCCCCGCAAGATCAAGAAGAAGGTCTGCCAGTTCTGCAAGGACAAGGCGACCTACATCGACTACAAGGACACGACCCTGCTGCGGAAGTTCATCTCCGACCGCGGCAAGATCCGTGCCCGCCGCGTCAGCGGCAACTGCAGCCAGCACCAGCGTGACGTCGCCGTGGCCGTGAAGAACAGCCGCGAGATGGCACTGCTGCCCTACACCTCCACGGCGCGCTGACCATGAGCACCATGAAGCTGATCCTGACCGCCGAGGTGACCGGTCTCGGTTCCTCCGGCGACACCGTCGAGGTCAAGGGCGGCTACGGCCGCAACTACCTCCTGCCGCGTGGGCTGGCCATGATCGCCACCCGCGGGGCCGAGAAGCAGATCGCTGGTCTGCGTCGTGCGCGTGACGCGCGTGACGTGCGCACGCTCGAGGAGGCCCAGGCCGTCGCCGCCCGCCTCTCCGGGCTGACCGTGACCCTGCCCGCCCGCTCCGGTGACGGTGGCCGTCTCTTCGGCCGCATCACCACCGCCGACGTGGCCGCTGCGGTCACCGCCGCTGGTGGCCCCGAGCTGGACCGCCGTCGCATCGAGCTGCCCAGCAGCATCAAGAGCGTCGGCACCCACACCGTCACGGTGCGGGTCCACCCGGAGGTCAGCGTCCCGGTCACCCTGGACGTCGTCGCGGGCTGAGTTCTCCACAGCACCACCGCCCGAGGGGCGTCGGACCCCGGTCCGGCGCCCCTCGTGGCGTTCCCGGGCCGGGTCACCGCGCCCCCGTGTCGACACGGCGTCCGGGGGCGCCGGGTGGACGGCAGGTGGACGCCGGGGCGGTCGCGCACGTCCGCGCAGCGGTCACCGACCCCCGCGCGCGCCCTGGTCGGCGTCGTGCGGTACGCGTGTGACCAGCGGGAACGGCCCGACACGCCGGTGACGGACGACACCCGCCGGATCGGGGAGATTTCTTCCGTCCACAGCCTGCGCACGGACCGAGTGCAGGTGACGGGCGGGTTGACGGGACACGACGGGCCCGCTCCCCCGCCGTCTCCACACGGTGACCACCGCAATCCACCGACTTGTCCACAAGTTGTGCAGAGAGGCGTGCACAGCGGTGGTGGACGTACCGCTGCCGGGTTCCTAGCGTCGTCCCCAGCTCCCACCCGGCCCGAGGACTGTCAGAGCCGGGTGGTAGCTGTGTGTCGAACAGCTGTTCGAGCAGGTTGCGCCGTCGCGGTGGGGTCCAGCCCCCCGGGTGCGGCAGAGAAGGGTGGACCACGTGGCGGTACTCGACGACATCAGCAGGCCGCGGGCCGCGGCTCCGGAGTACGACCGGCAGCCCCCTCAGGACGTCGCTGCCGAGCAGTCGGTGCTCGGCGGCATGCTGATGAGCAAGGACGCCATCGCCGACGTGGTGGAGGTCCTGCACGGCGCCGACTTCTACCGCCCGGCCCACCAGATCGTCTTCGACGTCGTCCTGGACCTCTACGGCCGCGGTGAGCCCGCCGACGCCATCACCGTCGCCGCCGAGCTGAACCGCACCGACCAGCTGTCGAAGATGGGCGGCGCGGTCTACCTGCACACGCTCATCGCCTCCACGCCCACCGCGGCCAACGCCGGCTACTACGCCGCGATCGTCGCCGAGCAGGCCGTGCTGCGCCGGCTGGTCGAAGCCGGCACCCGCGTCGTCCAGCTCGGCTACGGCGCGGCCGGCGGCAAGGGCGACGTCGACGACATCGTCGACCGCGCCCAGCAGGAGATCTACGACGTCACCGAGAAGCGGATGAGCGAGGACTACTCGCGCCTGGCCGACGTCCTGCAGCCCACCATGGACGAGCTGGACGCGATCGCCAGCCGCGGTGGCACCGCCCGCGGCGTCCCCACCGGGATCCGCGACCTCGACGAGCTCACCAACGGCCTGCAGGCCGGCCAGATGGTCGTCATCGCCGCCCGACCCGGTGTCGGCAAGAGCACCCTGGGCCTGGACATCGCCCGGTCGGCGACGGTGAAGCACCACATGCCCGCGGCGATCTTCTCGCTCGAGATGAGCAAGCACGAGATCACCATGCGTCTGCTGTCGGCCGAGGCGAAGGTGCCGCTGCACCACATGCGCGCCGGCACCCTGTCCGACGAGGACTGGTCGAAGCTGGCCCGCCGGATGGGCGAGATCGCCGACGCCCCGCTCTACATCGACGACTCACCGAACATGACGATGATGGAGATCCGGGCCAAGGCGCGCCGCCTCAAGCAGCGCAACGACCTCAAGCTCATCGTCATCGACTACCTCCAGCTGATGACCTCGGGCAAGAAGGTCGAGAGCCGCCAGCAGGAGGTCTCGGAGTTCTCCCGTGCGCTCAAGCTGCTGGCCAAGGAGCTCGAGCTGCCGGTGATCGCGATGAGCCAGCTGAACCGTGGGTCCGAGCAGCGTCAGGACAAGAAGCCGATGCTGTCCGACCTCCGTGAGTCCGGCTCGATCGAGCAGGACGCCGACATGGTGATGATGATCCACCGCGAGGACATGTACGAGAAGGAGTCCCCGCGGGCCGGGGAGGCCGACATCATGCTGGTCAAGCACCGCAACGGCCCCACCGCCAACGTCACCGTTGCCTTCCAGGGCCACTACTCACGCTTCGTCGACATGGCCAACTGACCGGCCCGTCCCCAGCCGGCCCCGCGGTCCCGCGCGCGGGGCGGACGACACCGCCGCAGGCCCCGTCGACCGGGGAGCGGGGAACGGAGCACACATGCCCGGCTGGGCCTGGTCGCTGGTCGGGGTCCTCGCCGGGCTGCTGGTGCTGTGGCTGCTGCTCCTGGCCGTGCTCTGGGCCACCCGCACCGACGACCTGAGCGCACGCGGGCTGCTCCGGTTGCTGCCCGACGTGGTGCGGCTGGTGCGCCGTCTGGCCGCCGACGGCGAGCTGCCGCGGGGCGTGCGGGTGCGGCTGTGGCTGCTGCTGGGCTACCTCGCGCTGCCGATCGACCTGGTGCCCGACGTCATCCCGGTGCTGGGCTACGCCGACGACGCGCTCCTCGTCGCGCTCGTCCTGCGCTCGGTGGTCCGCCGGGCGGGCGCCGAGGCGGTGTCGCGGAACTGGCCGGGCACGCCCGAGGGCTGGCCGCCCTCCGACGGCTGGCCCGGCTCCCCGCCTGACCGGTGCGGGCCGGCCCCAGCGGCCGTGGAGCCCATCCGACCCGCCCGGCGAGCCGACGAGCCCGCCCTGGCGGGGCGTCGCGCCCCACGCCGGGCGTGCACGGGCGCCGTGGTGGCCGTGACCGGGTGCACGAAGGGGTGAACCGCCTCCAGGTGTGGGCGCGGGGTGCCGACACCACCTCGACGCCTCCGTCCGACGAACCAGGGAGCTCCCTCGTGCACGCACTCCTCACCGGCCTGCTGGGCAAGGTCGGCTCCGCCGGCCTCGCCGCGAAGATCGCCGCCGGCGCCACCGCTCTCGTCGTCGTGGGCGGTGGGGCCGCGGCGACGGCCCAGGCCGTCGAGTCGGTCTCCTCCGGCACGGAGGTCTCGGTGGACGCCCCGGCGACCGAGCCGGTCGTCCCCGACCCCGAGCAGGCCGAGCCCGAGGTCACCACGCCGGAGCCGAGCGCTCCGGTCGTCCCCGAGCCGGTGGAGACCGAGCCGGAGGTCACCGACCCCGTCGTGACCGAGCCGGGGACGACGGCCCCCGCGCCGACGGCGCCCGAGCCGACCGAGCCCGAGGTCGCCGACCCCGTGACCCCCGAGGCCCCCGAGGCCGAGGCACCTGAGGTCGAGCACCCCGAGGAGGAGGCCCCCGAGGGCGGCGAGGACGCGCACCACGGCGGCCACGGAGCCGCCGTCTCCACGGTCGCCCACGACGAGACCCTGAGCGGCCGCGACCACGGCAAGGCCGTCTCGGACGCCGCCCGTGCCGGCAAGGACGCCCACCAGGACACCCACCAGGAGGTCGAGCAGCCGGAGGCCCCCGAGGCGTCCCACGAGCCGGACGCGTCCGGCGGCGGCGGGCACGGCACGGACGGCGGTGAGACCGGCGGCGGCCACGGCGACAGCGGACACGCCGACGGAGGACACGGCGATGCAGGACACGGCGACGCAGGCGAGGGCGACGGCGGACAGGGCGGCAAGGGCAGGGGCGGCAAGGGCTGAGCCCAGCTGCCAGCGCGGTGCGGAGGGCAGGGGTCCGGCGGGTCAGCCGGGCCCCTGTCGTCGTCCCCTGTGAGGTCTGCTCCGACCGCGCGTCGCAGCCCCGGATGAGGTCCGGTCGCTCGTAGCGTCGAGCGCTGACCGACTCCCGGGGGCTCCACGTGAAACACCGCATCACCGTCCTGCTCGCCGCCGCGGCGCTGGGCACCGCCGGCTGCTCGCTGCCCGCCTCGAGCCCGACGCCGGACGCGGTCTCCGAGGCCGCCGTCCAGGCGCAGGCCGGGGCACCGGCCGCCGGTGAGCCGGCTGCCGCGGTGCTGGCCCGGCTGGCGGTCAAGGGCCGGGCCCCCGACACCGGCTACGACCGCGACCAGTTCGGCCAGCAGTGGGCCGACGTCGACCACAACGGCTGCGACACCCGCAACGACGTCCTCGCCCGCGACCTCGTCGACGAGGCGTTCAAGCCCGGCAGCGACTGCGTCGTGGTCAGCGGCACCCTCGACGACCCGTACACCGGGCAGACCATCGCGTTCCGCAAGGGCGACGGCACCAGCGTCGACATCGACCACGTGGTCGCGCTGGGCAACGCGTGGCAGACCGGCGCCTTCGCCTGGGACGAGGCCCGCCGGACGGCGATCGCCAACGACCCGCTCAACCTGCTGGCCGTCGACTACTCGGCCAACCGGCAGAAGGGCGACGCCGACGCCGCGACCTGGCTGCCCGACGAGCGCGGCTACCGCTGCAGCTACGTCGCCCGCCAGGTGGCGGTGAAGGCGAGCTACGGACTGTGGGTCACCCAGGCCGAACACGACGCCATGGCCCGGGTGCTCGACACCTGCCCCGGCCAGCCGGTCCCCGCCCCGGACGCCGGACCGGCCGACGGTCCCGCCGGACCGTCCACCGCGCCGTCCACCCCGCCGTCCACCGCGCCGGCCGCCGGGCCGTTCGCGAACTGCGCCGCCGCCCGGGCCGCCGGCGCCGCCCCGCTGCACCGCGGCGACCCCGGCTGGTCCGACAGCATGGACGGCGACGGGGACGGCACCGCCTGCGAGTGAGGCGAGCGGCTCAGCCGTCCGTGCGCAGCAGCGGCGGGTGCAGCGCGGTGGCCGGCCCGCGGCGGTAGAGCTGGGCGGGCCGGCCGCCGTCCCGGGTGGTGGTCTCCCCGGTGGGCGCCAGGAACCCGGCGGTGCCGGTGACCTTGCGGTGGAAGTTGCGCGGGTCCAGCCGGCGCCCCCACACCGCCTCGTAGACCCGGCGCAGCTCGGCGACGGTGAACTCCGGTGCGCAGAACGACGCACCCAGCGAGCTGTACTCGAGCTTGGCCCGGGCGCGCTCGACGCCGTCCCGCAGCACCGCGTCGTGGTCGAAGGCCAGCCCCGGGGACACCTCCTCGACCGGCGCCCAGCGGGCCGCCACCGCGTCGGTGCCGGCCTGCGGCGCGGGCGGGTCGGCGACCAGGGCGAGGTGGGCGACGGTGACCACCCGCATCCGCGGGTCGCGGCCGGGTGCGCCGTAGGAGGCCAGCTGCTCCAGGTGGGCGCTCTCCGGGCCGACGCCGGTCTCCTCGGCCAGCTCGCGCTGGGCCGCGGCCAGCAGGTCCTCGTCGGGGCGGACGAACCCGCCGGGCAGCGCCTCCTGCCCGGCGAACGGCTCCTCACCGCGGCGCACCACGAGCACCGCGAGCCGGTCGGCGGTGACCGTCAGCGCCACGAGGTCGACGGTGACGGCGACGGCGGGGAAGTCGGTCGGGTTGTAGCCGGGCACGACACGACAATAATCGTCGGGTTGACGAGAAGCGACCGGGACGCTTATCGTCAACCCGACGACAACGATCCGACCGAGGAGCACCGATGGCCGACATCACCCGCTACCCGTTCACCCGCCACCTGCGGGGCTCGGCGACGGCGCACGTCCAGCACGTCCGCAACGGCCGCACCGTGCACGCCGGCACGGGAGCGAGCTTCTGGTTCCGCCCGCTGTCGGCGGTGCTGAGCGAGATCCCGGTCGACGACCGTGAGCTGCCGCTGCTGTTCCACGCCCGGACGGCGGACTTCCAGGACGTGACGGTGCAGATGACGCTGACGTCGCGGTTCACCGACCCCGCGCTGGCCGCGGCCCGCGTCGACTTCTCCATCGACCCGGGGACCGGCCGCTGGCGCGGCACCCCGCTGGACCAGGTCGCCGGCCTGCTCACCGAGTCGGCCCAGCAGCACGCGCTGGACCTGCTCACCGTCACCGACCTCACCACCGCGCTCACCCGCGGCGTGAGCCCGGTGCGGGAGGCCGTCGCCCGCGGGCTGGCCGCCGACGCCCGGCTGGCCGAGACCGGCATCGCGGTGATCGACGTCCGCGTGGTGGCCATCCGCCCCGAGCCCGAGCTGGAGCGGGCGCTGCAGACCCCCACCCGCGAGCAGGTGCAGCAGCAGGCCGACCGGGCCACCTACGAGCGCCGCGCCAACGCCGTCGAGCGCGAGCGGGCGATCAGCGAGAACGAGCTGGCCAACCAGATCGAGCTGGCCCGGCGCGAGGAGGAGCTGGTCGGCCAGCGCGGCGTCAACGCCCGCCGGGAGGCCGAGCAGGCCGCGGCCGCCGCCGAGGTGGCCAGCGAGGCCCAGGCCCGGCGCGACGAGCGGGCTGCCGCGGTGCGGGCGCAGACCCAGCGGGTGCTGGGGGCGGCCGCGGCCGAGGCGAAGGAGGCCGAGCTGGCCGCCTACGCCGGGGTCGCGCCGGAGGTGCTCGTCGCCCAGGCGGTGCAGCAGCTGGCCGCGAACCTGCCGCGGATCGAGAGCCTGGTGCTCACCCCCGACCTGCTCGCCCCGGTCCTGGCGAAGCTGGGCCGGTGAGCCTCGCCCCGCGGGTGGTCGTCGTGTCCCGGGCCACCGAGCTCAGCGAGCTGGTGGCCCGGCACGGCACCCCCGCCGCCGCCGCGTTCTTCCTCCGCACCCGCGGCCGGGACGTCGACGAGGTCCGGGCCCGGGACGCCGCCCAGGCCGAGGCGCTGGCCACCGCGACCGCCGGCATCCCGCTGGACTGGCGCCGGGGCGGCGTCGAGCGGGCCGACCTCCCCCGCTTCCTGTTCGCCCCCGACGACGTCGTCCTGGTGGTCGGGCAGGACGGGCTGGTGGCCAACGTCGCCAAGTACCTCGACGGTCAGACCGTGATCGGCGTCGACCCCGAGCCCGGCCGCAACCCCGGCGTGCTGGTGCGGCACCGGCCGGACGACGTCGCCGCACTGCTGCGGGACCGGCCCGCGCCGACGCCGCTGACCATGGTCGAGGCGGTCACCGACGACGGGCAGTCGCTGCGTGCGCTCAACGAGGTCTACCTGGGCTCCCCCACCCACCAGACCGCCCGTTGGCGGCTCACCGCGCCGGGGGCCGAGCCCGAGCGCCAGGCGTCGTCCGGGCTGATCGTGGCCACCGGCACCGGGTCGACCGGCTGGTGCCGGTCGGTGTGGCTGGAGCGGCACAGCGCGCTGCGGCTGCCCGGCCCGGTCGAGGCCCAGCTGGCCTGGTTCGTGCGCGAGGCCTGGCCGTCGCCGGTCACCGGCACGTCGTCCACCGAGGGGGTCCTCGGCCCGGACGACGCGCTGCGGGTGACCGTGGAGAGCGACCGGCTCGTGGTCTTCGGCGACGGGCTGGAGGCCGACCACCTCGACCTCTCCTACGGCCAGACGGTCACCCTGCGCCGCTCCGCCACCCACCTGGCCCTCACCTGAGGGCGCTCAGCGGAGGGCGGCGACCAGGAAGTCGGCGTCGGGGGTGAGCGGCCGCAGGTCCCAGGTGGACAGCAGCAGGTCCTCCGCCCAGCCGGTGGCGCGCGCGTCGGCACGGAACTCGTCGAACTCGTAGCCGCGGCCGGCGCCGAAGCCGAACGCCGCCCGGCCGCCGTCGGCCAGGTGGACCCGCAGCCGGCGCAGCACCTCCTGCCGGGTGCTCGGTGCCAGGAACGCCATCACGTTGCCGGCGCACACGATGCCGTCGAACTGCTCGCCCAGGTCCAGCTCGGCCAGGTCGCCGACGACCCACCGCGGGCCGGGGTGGTCGGCCTCGGCGGCGGCGATGAGCACCGGGTCGCCGTCCACGCCCACGACGGTGTGCCCGGCGGCGTGCAGCACGGCCCCCACCCGGCCCGGACCGCAGCCGGCGTCCAGCACCCGGGCCCCGCGCGGCAGCAGCGCGTCGACCAGCCGCGCCTCCCCGGCGAGGTCGGCGCCGCGCGCGGCCATCGCCCGGAACCGCTCGACGTAGCGGTGCGAGTGCTCCGGGTCGGACTGGGTGATCTGCGTCCATGCACTCGGCTCCACCATGGGGGCATCATCGACGGTCGGTCGGACAGGCGGTGGAGGGGGGACGGGCGTGCGGCGCGAGCCGAGCATCCTGCACCTGGACCTCGACGCCTTCTTCGCCGCCGTCGAGCAACGCGACAAGCCCTCCCTGCGCGGCCGGCCGGTGGTGGTGGGCGGCACCGGCGGGCGCGGCGTGGTGGCCACCGCCTCCTACGAGGCACGGGCGTTCGGCGCCCGCAGCGCCATGCCCACCGCCGAGGCACGGCGGCTCTGCCCGCCCGGCACGGCGTTCCTCGGCGGCCGGTTCGCCGCCTACCGGCGCACCTCGGACGTGGTGATGGCGCTGCTGCGCGAGCTGTCCCCACTGGTCGAGCCGGTCTCCATCGACGAGGCCTACGTCGACCTGGCCGCCGGCGGCCACGACCTGTCCGTCGCCGGGCTGACCGCGCTGGCCACCGACCTCAAGGAACGACTGCGGGAAGCCACCGGCGGGGTCACCGGCTCCGTGGGCATCGGGACGTCGAAGTCGCTGGCCAAGATCGGGTCGGAGCTGCGCAAGCCGGACGGGCTGACCGTCGTCCCGGCCGGGACCGAGCTCGAGGTGCTGCACCCGCTGCCGGTGCGCGCCCTGGGCGGGGTCGGCCCGGTCACCGCCGAGCGGCTGGCGCAGATCAAGGTGAAGACGGTCGGCGACCTGCACCGGCTCTCGCTCGTCGACCTGACCAGCCTGGTGGGCCAGGCCAACGGCGCCGGGCTGTACCGGCTGGCCCGCGCCGACGACGACCGGCCGGTGGTCGCCGACCGGGAGGCGAAGTCGGTGAGCGCGGAGGAGACCTTCGCCCGCGACGTCACCGACCCCGCCCGGCTGGCCGCCGAGGTCGACGCGCTGGCCACCCGGGTCGGGGTGCGGCTGCAGCGCTCGGGCACCTCCGGGCGCACGGTGACGCTCAAGGTGCGCCGGTACGACTTCAGCACCCTGACCCGCTCGCAGACCCTCACGCACGCCCTCGACGACCCGCGGCAGATCGCCGAGGTGGCCCACCGACTGCTGGCCGCCGTCGACCGGTCCGGCGGGCTGCGGCTGCTCGGCGTCGGCGTCTCCGGGCTCTCGCCCTACGCCCAGGGCGACCTGTTCGCGACCGAGACCGCACCGGTCGTCGAGCCCGTGACCGACGAGCCGGACGTCGAGCCGGTGCCCCTCGACCCGCAGCCGGGCCCAGCGGTGCGCGCCTGGTACCCGGGGCAGGACGTCGTCCACCCCGACCTCGGCGCCGGCTGGGTGTGGGGCAGCGGGCTCAACCGCGTGACGGTGCGGTTCGAGGGCCCGCGCACCACGCCGGGGCCGGTGCGCACGCTCGCCGCCGACGACCCGGCGCTGCAGCCGGGCGACCCGCCCGACTGGGCCCCCTGAACGGGTGGTCCAGCCCGCACGGGTGAGGCGCGCGGACCCCTCCGCGCGACAGACTCGGCGCGTGCCCCTGGACCCCCAGTTCCCCCCGGACGACGACCACCTCGTCGCCCGGTCCGCGGGCGACCCTGCCGAGCCCGCGCAGGACCCGACCCTCGACGAGGCCGGCCGCGAGCGGGCGCTGCGCGCAGCGGCCGAGCAGGGCGACGCCCCTGCTGCACTGGCGCTGGCGCACCTGCTGCGCGAGGCGGGACGGCACCTGGAGTCCTGGCACTGGGCGCAGCTGGCCGCCGACGCCGGCAACCGCACCGCCGCCGGGACCCTCGCCTGCTGGCGCTGGGTGGAGAGCCGCGACCCCGCGCTGGAGCCGCAGCTGCGCGCCGGCGCCGACCACTCGCACTCCGCCCGGGCCGGCCTGGCCGACCTGCTCCGCGTCACCGGCCGGGTCGAGGAGGCCCGCAGCGTCCTGGAGCGCGGCGCCGTCCGCGGCGAGGTCGCCAGCTGGCTGCCGCTGGGCAACATCTACCGCGAGGAGCTGGACGACGTCGTCGCCGCCGAGGCCGCCTACCGGGCCGGCATCGAGGGCGGGGACATCCACTCCCACCACAACCTCGGCGTCCTGCTGCTGGGCACCGGCGACGTCGACGGCGCCATCGAGCACTTCTCCATCGCCGCCGCCGGTGGCGACGAGCTGGCCGCGCGGGTGCTGCGCGAGGTCCTGTCCGAGGGCTGAGCCGGGCTCAGCCCAGCGGGTGCGCCCAGGTCTCCTGCGTGTGCGCCGAGCGCCAGAACTCCAGCTCGTAGCGGGTCGCCAGCGCGAACGCCCGGTGCATCGCCGGCACCTCCGACGGCGTGGCCGTCGCCGCGTCGTCGACCAGCTGCCGCGCCCGCCGGGTCGACTCCTGGAACCCCGGGTCGTCGTAGGTGGCGACCCAGCGCGCGTAGGGGTGCCCGGGCGTGCTGCGGGCCGTCGCGGCCAGCCGGACGCCGGTGTCGGCGTAGACCCAGTAGCAGGGCAGCACCGCCGCCGCGGCCACCGCGTAGGACGCCGTCGCGGCCGTCGCCACCAGGTAGGACACGTAGCCCAGGCAGGTCGGGGAGTGCAGCAGCTCCGCCACCGGTGGGCGGGAGGGCGACAGCAGGGCCGGGCCCAGCAGCTCCGAGCCGAGCAGGTCGGCGTGCAGCGCCGTCTCGACGGTGCGGGTGACCGAGGCGGAGTTCGCCCAGAAGGCGGCGGCGTCGGGGTCGGGGGCGCGGGCGGCCAGCAGCGCCAGCGCCCGGGCGTACCCGGCCAGGTAGAGCGCGTCCTGCTCCAGGTAGTGCCGGAACGCGGCCGGCGCGAGCGTGCCCTCGCCGAGCTCGGTCAGGAACGCCAGCTCCTCGATCGCCGTCCGCAGCGGCGCGGTGCCGGCCCAGGCGTCGTCGGTGAAGCTCACGCCTCCCACCACCCGGCGAAGTGGTGCACGGGGCCGTGGCCGGAGCCGACGCCGAGCGCGCTCCCGGCCTCCAGCGCAGCCTGCAGGTAGTCCCGCGCCCGGTCGACCAGTGGTGACCAGTCCGGCTCGCGGCCGGCCAGCCGCTCGCGGGCGGCCAGCGCGGCCAGCGCGGAGGACAGCGTGCAGCCGGTGCCGTGGGTCGAGGTGGTGTCCACCCGCGGGCGCCGGGTCTCCAGCACGCCGCCGGCGGTGGCCAGCACGTCGACGCTCTCCCCGCCGCCCAGGTGGCCGCCCTTGAGCAGCACCGCCACCGGCCCCAGCGCCAGCAGCGCGGTGGCCTGCGGGGCCAGCTCCTGCACCGTGGTGGCCGGTGCGACGTCCAGCAGTGCGGCGGCCTCGGGCACGTTGGGGGTGAGCAGGTCGGTGACCGGGAGCAGGTCGGTCCGCACGGCGTCCACGGCCTCGGCCGAGATCAACCGGTCGCCGCTGGTGGCCACCATGACCGGGTCGCAGACCACCGGTCCGCCGGGCCGGTGGGCCAGCACCCGGGCGACCTCCCGGACGACGTCGGCGGTGCCGAGCATGCCCAGCTTGGTGGCGTGGACGGTGACGTCGGCGAACAGCGTCGCCAGCTGCTCCCCCACGAACCCCGCCGGGACGGCGTGCACCCCGGTGACCCCGCGGGTGTTCTGCGCGGTCAGCGCGGTGAGCACCGCGGTGCCGTAGACGCCCAGCGCGCTGAAGGTCTTCAGGTCGGCCTGGATCCCGGCGCCCCCGCTGGGGTCGCTGCCGGCGACGCTCAGTGCGACGGCCGCGGTCACAGCGCCTCCTCGCTGGCGCTCGTCGGAGCCGTGACCGGCGGTGCTGCGCACACGAGTGAGTTCGCCAGCTCACTCACCTGCCGATCTCCTTGCGCAGCAGCCGGGCGGCCTCGGCGGGGTCGGGGGCGGTGCAGATGTCGGACACCACGCAGATGCCGTCGACCCCGGTCACCTGCGCGGCGTTGGAGGCGTGGACGCCGCCGATCGCCACCGCGAGCAGGCCCGCGGCCCGGGCCCGGGTGGCCAGCGCGCGCACGCCGGCGGGCTCGAGGGACTCCCCGGCGTCGGGCTTGGTGGGGGTGGACCAGACCGGGCCGATGCCCACCAGGTCCACGGTGCCGGCGGGCAGGGCCAGCACGGCGTCGAGCTCGGCGTCGCTGCCGGTGGAGACCCCGACCAGGGCGTCGGGCCCGAGCAGTGCCCGCACCTCGTCGGCGGGCAGGTCGTCCTGGCCGACGTGCACGCCGTCGGCGCCGGTGATCAGCGCGACGTCGACGGCGTCGTTGACGAACAGCGGCACGTGCGGTGTCGGCTCCAGCGCGGCCTGCACGGCGCGGGTCAGCGCGAGCAGCTCGCGGCGGCTGGCCGTCTTGTCCCGCACCTGGACGGCGGTGACGCCGCCGGCGACGGCCTCGGCGACCACCTCGGGCACCGAACGCGGCGCGCAGAGCAGGGTGTCGGTGACCAGGTAGAGCGTCGGGTCGAGGCGGCTCACCAGCTCACCTGCGCCCGGGCCAGCGCGTCGCCGTCCACCGCGTCGAGGGCGTCCAGCCACAGCGCGGCGAAGGTGCCCGGGCCGGCGGCGGTCGCGGCGGCGACCTCGGCGGCCAGCGCCACGTGGGCGTGCGCGGCGACGGCGCCGGTGAGCGCGTCCCCGGTGGCGGCGACGTAGGCCGCGACCAGCCCACCGAGGGCGCAGCCGGCGCCGGTGGTGCGGGTGAGCAGCACCGATCCCCCGCCGACCCGCACGACCCGGGAGCCGTCGGTGAGGACGTCGACCGGGCCGCTGACGGCGACGACGGCCCCGGTGCGCCGGGCGAGCTCGCCGGCGGCGTCGAGGGCGTCCTCGGGCCCGTTGACGCTCTCCACGCCGCGGCCGCCCTTCCCGGCACCGGCCAGCGCCAGCACCTCGGAGGCGTTGCCGCGGACGACGGCGGGCGAGAGGCCGACCAGGTCGGCGGCGAGCTCGGTGCGGAAGCTCAGCCCGCCAACCGCGACCGGGTCGAGCACCCAGGGGGTGCCGGCCTGCCCGGCGGACCGGGCGGCGATCCGCATCGCCTCGGCGGTGCGCTGGTGCACCGTGCCCACGTTGACCAGCACCGCGGAGGCGACCGCGGCGAACTCACCGGCCTCGGCCGGCTCGTCGACCATCGCCGGCGCCGCGCCCACGGCGAGCAGCGCGTTCGCGGTGATCGTCTGGACGACGGTGTTGGTGAGGCAGTGCACCAGGGGGGAGGTGCCGCGCAGCGCCGCGTTGGCAGCGCGCAGAGAGGTGGCGTCCACGCCGTGACATCCCTTCGCCAGCGAGAGCTGGAGCAGGTTCGACGGGTGTGTTCTCAGTCCCGGTCGGGACACCCCGTGTCAGCTGGCGACGCTAACACCACGGTGGTGACGCTCCGGAGCCGTCGTCCCGGGCGAGCGTTGCAGCTGTCACCCAGCGGAGTGAGCTGCTCACTCAACGTCTGCCTGCGTGCTGTCGTTGCTCCTACCGTTCCCCTCCAGGGACCCCGGCAGGAGCCGTGGGCCCACGTCGACACCGGGAGACCGAGGATGCGCAGCGCCACTGCTCGCCGTTCCCGGTCCCGTCGTGCGCAGACCCGGCTGGCCGCGGTCCTGTCGGCGACAGCGGCGCTGCTGCTGGCCGTCACGGTCGTCTGGCAGTCGGCGTCCGCGGGGTTCACCGACTCCACCGCCGCTCTGCGCCCGACCATCGGTGCCGGCGCCATCACGCTCACCGACGACGACTCCGAGGGCAAGCTCTTCACCGTCACCGGGCTGAGGCCGGGGGACACCACCGGACCGCGGTGCCTCACCGTGCGCTCCACGAACTCGACCGCGGGTGCCAACGCCCGGCTCTCCGACGTCCGGTTGTACGTCACCGGCGTGACCAGCAGCCGCTCGCTCGCCAACTGGCTCACCGTCGGCGTCCGGATCGGCACCGGAGGCGGCTTCGGCGACTGCACCGGCTTCCAGTCCGCGGCGCAGGTCTTCACCGGCCACCTGGCGGACCTGCCGGCAGACGGCTGGTCGAACGGGCGTGACGTGTGGGACGCGCCAGCCGCCGGTGAGACCCGTACCTACGAGATCACCGTGACCCTCGACAACGCCACGCCGAACAGTGCCCAGGGCGGCTCGGCCGGCGCCACGTTCGTCTGGGAGTCCAGGTTCCAGTGACCGCCACCGCCACCGCCACCGCCACCGCCCCGGCGGGGCTGCGGGCCTCCCGGGCGGCCCTCGTCGTCAGCGCCCTGGCCCGCACAGCGCTCGGTGCGCTCGCGCTCCTCGTGCTGGTCTCCGTCGTCCCCGCCGTCGCCGGCTGGGAGTCCACCGTGGTCACCTCGGGTTCCATGGCCCCGAGCGTCCGGCCCGGCGACGTCACGCTCGTGCGTCCGGTCGATGTCGCTGCCCTCGTACCCGGTCAGGTGCTCCTCGTCGACGACCCGGACGTACCCGGCGGCCTCCGGCTGCACCGGCTCGCGGCCGTGACCGACAGCGGCCTCCTGCAGCTCAAGGGCGACGCCAACGCCACCGCCGACGCCTCCCTGGTCGCCCCCTCTGCCGTGCACGGGGTGGGCGCCCTGCGGCTGCCCGACCTCGGGCTGCCCGCCCTGTGGGCGGCGGAGCGGCGCTTGTTGCCGCTCTCCGGTGCGGCGCTGGCACTCGCCGCGCTGATCGGCCTCGCGCTGCTGCACCGCTCCGACGACGACGAGCCGGGCGACGACCCACCGGTCACCGGCGGACCGACCCGACGGCCGGGACGCCGGCGGTTCCTGCGGACAGCGGTGCGCGGCACGACGGCGGCCCTGGCTGTCGCCGTCCTGGTGCCCACCACGGCAGCGGCCGTCTTCAGCGGCAGCACGGCCAACCACGCCAACACCTTCGCCGCGGTGCCGAACTTCACCTGCATCGGGCCGGCCGCGAGCCCCGCCGCCCAGTACCTGGCCCTGCAGGAGACCCGTGGTCCCACCGCGGTCAACGACGGCACCTTCACCGCGGACGCCACCTACACGGGCGCCGGGGTGACCTACCGGGTCCCCGGCCCGCCCTGCAGCCGCGCCGACCGGGCCGTGGCGCTGGACGGCAGCTCCGGCTTCGTCTACACGTCCATCCGGGTCAGCAACCCCTCGCCGTTCAGCACCCAGCTCTGGTTCCGCACCACGACCGCCCGGGGCGGCTACCTGATCGGCTTCGGCAACGGGACGAACGGCGACACGTCCACGAGCAGGGACCGCCTGGTCTACATGACCAATGACGGACGGCTGACCTTCGGCGTCTACGACGGCGCCGCGAAGACCATCAGCTCGGCACAGGCCTACAACGACGGTGCGTGGCACATGGTGACCGCCACGTTCTCCGCCTCCGCGGGTGCGGCGTTGTACGTGGACGGCGCCCAGGTGGCCGCGGACGCCACGCTGACCCGGGCCGAGTCGGTCAGCGGGCTCTTCCGCGCCGGGTACGACAACCTGTCCGGCTGGCCGAACGCACCGACGAGCAACTGGTTCGCCGGCTCGATCGCGCACATGGGCGTCTTCGTCACGGCGCTGAGCGCAGCCGACGTCGCCAAGCAGTACGCCACCTACCGCTGAGCGGGTGCGGGCGCGCACCCGCCGCTGAGCCGGTACCGGCGGTCCCGCAGGATCTCCCCGTGACCGACCAGCCGACGCTGCGCACCGCCCACCTCGCCGAGCTCACCCCGGCGGAGCTCTACGGCATCCTCCGGCTGCGGGTCGACGTGTTCGTCGTCGAGCAGGCGTGCCCCTACCCCGAGCTCGACGGCCGGGACACCGAGCCGACGACGCAGCACGTGTGGGTGGCCGACGACGACGGCACGGTGCTGTCGACCATCCGGGTGCTGCACAACGGCGAGGACCGCGCCATCGGCCGGGTCGCCACCGCGCTGTCCGCCCGCGGCCGGGGGCTGTCGGCCCGGCTGGTCGAGCACGGCATCGCGCTGTGCGAGGGCCGCACGATCGACATCGGCGCGCAGGCGTACCTGGAGGGCTGGTATGCCCGCTTCGGCTTCCAGCGCTCGGGCCCGGACTACGACGAGGACGGCATCCTGCACCTGCCCATGCGCCTGCCCGCCCGGTCCGCCTAGCGCGTCCCGCGCACGTCCTGCGGAGCCGGGGAGGGTGCCGGCGGCGCCACGAGCGAGCCCAGCAGCGCGAGCTTCTCAGCGCTGCTGGAGCCCGGCGCGGCGGAGTAGACGCAGAGCAGCTGCCCGTCGGTACCGCTGACCGCGAGCTTCTCGCAGGCCAGCTCGAGACCACCGAGCTCAGGGTGCGCGAAACGGACCGCCATCCCCTCCGGGACCCGGACGTCGTGCCGGGCCCACAGCCGGCGGAACCGCTCGCTGCCCAGCGACAGCTCGCCCACCAGCTCCACGACCCGCGGGTCGTCGAGCTCGGTGCCGATCCGGCTGCGGAAGCCGGCGACCAGCCGGGCGGTGCCGGCCTCCCAGTCGGGGAAGAGCGCATGCTCCGCCGGGTCGAGGAAGACGTCGCGCAGTCGGTTGTGGCCGCCGGTGACGTTCGGCGACAGCGCCCGGGCCAGGTCGTTGGCCGCCAGCACGTCGAACCAGCGGCCCTCCACGAACGCCGGCAGCCCGAGGGCGCCCAGCAGCTGCAGCGCGCCCGGCGGCACGGTCTCCCGGCGGGCAGGCCGGCGGCGGCTCCGGGGCTGGGGGGCGATCAGCCCGAGCAGGTACGCGCTCGCGGCCTCGTCGAGCAGCAGCACCCGGGCCACGGCCTCCAGCACCTGCGCCGAGGGGTTGCGGTCCCGGCCCTGTTCCAGCCGGAGGTAGTAGTCGGCGCTGATGCCCGCCAGCAGCGCGACCTCCTCGCGGCGCAGACCTGGCGTGCGGCGGACGCCGGTGGTCCGGAGACCGACGTCCGCCGGTCCGACCAGTTCCCTGCGTGCACGCAGGAAGTCGCCGAGCTGGTTGTCCACGGCGGTCACGGTAAGCGCGTGGACGACGTCCAGCCTGGTCCCCTGACCCCCAGGACCGCCGGGGCACTCCCGCTCCGGCCCCGGGCGGCCGAGCCTGGGGTCATGACCTCTCCGACCCTGCCCGGTGGGACGCTCACCCTCGCCGACGACCTCACCCTCACCCGGACCGGCTACGGCGCGATGCAGCTCGCCGGTCCGCGCGTCTTCGGTCCGCCGCGCGACCACGACGAGGCGCTCGCCGTGCTGCGCACCGCCGTCGAGTTGGGCATCACCCACATCGACACCGCGGACTTCTACGGACCGCACGTGACCAACCAGCTCATCCGGGAGGCGCTGCACCCCTACCCGGCGGACCTCCGCATCGTCACCAAGGTCGGCTCGCTGCGGGACGACCGGGGCGCCTGGATCCCCTCGCTGATGCCGGACTCCCTGCGCCAGCAGGTGCACGACAACCTGCGCACCCTCGGCGTGGACGTCCTCGACGTGGTGAACCTGCGGGTCGGCAGCGTCGACGGCCCGGACGACGAGCCGGTCGGCGAGCGGTTCGCCGTGCTGGCGGAGCTGCAGCAGCAGGGGCTGATCCGGCACCTCGGCCTGAGCACGGTGACGCTGGCCCAGGTCACCGAGGCGCAGGCGATCGCCACGGTCGTGTGTGTGCAGAACATGTACAACCTCGCGCATCGATCGGACGACGCCCTGGTCGACGCGCTCGACGCGCAGGGCGTCGCCTACGTGCCCTGGTTCCCGCTGGGCGGCTTCACCCCGCTGCAGTCCGACGCGCTCACCGCCGTCGCGACCCGGCTGGGTGCCGCACCGCTCGCCGTCGCACTCGCCTGGCTGCTGCAGCGCTCGCCGAACGTGCTGCTCATCCCCGGGACGTCGTCGGTGGCGCACCTGCGCGAGAACGTGGCCGGCGCTGGGCTCGAGTTGCCCGCCGACGCGGTCGCCGAACTGGATGCGATCGGGTCCTGACGCCGGCCGCGACGGGTCAGTCGCTGCCGGTCAGGGACGCCGCGGGGAGCCAGTCGGCCTCCAGCAGCTCGGCGATCTCCTGCAGCCCGGCGGTGTCGCCACCGGCGGTGGAGCCGGTGACCGCCAGCCGCTCGACCATCACCCGGGCGACGTCCTCCTCCACGGTGTCGGCGGCGAACGCCACCCGCCACGGGGAGACCTGGTGGTCGCGGTGGGTGCGGCCGGTGACCTGGCGGGCGGCGATGCCGGAGAACCGCGGCTGGTGGAACAGCCCGACCCGCGGCGTGGTCGAGGCGGTCAGCCCGCCGGGCAGCTGCTCCCCGGCGTGCAGGCTGATCGAGGCGGTCACGGTGAACACGCACACCGGTGCCTCCCCGGTCTGGAAGCGCAGCCGTTCGGCCTCGACGTCGAAGCGGTCCCGGCCGTAGATGCCGGCGACCGCGATCCCGCCGTCCAGCAGTGCCTCGCGGATCGGGTCGGCGGCGGTCTCGACGAACTCGACCGAGACGGCGACCTGCCGGTCGGCCTCGACCTGGGCCTTCACCCAGTCGACGGTGGCCGCGGCCCGGATCAGCCCGGCCTTCTGCCGGAACCGCATCAGCGCCGCCCGGCCGCGGGCGCTCTGCCGCGCACGGCGGGCCAGCTGCATCTCGGCCCGGAACTCCGACCACTCCGCCTCGTACTGCGCGCGCTCGGCCGCGGTGAGCTCGACCGGTGTGCCGGTCACCGACACCGGGCCCCAGGGCGCCGGGCGGTACAGCGTGGCCGGCGGGTCGGTGTCGGTCAGCCAGCTGCGCAGCCGGGTCAGGTCGGCGCGGCGCTCGTCGGCGTCCTCGGTCCAGCTCCACCCGTAGCGCGCACGTTCCACGTGGAACCCGTGCGCGGCCAGCCGGGTGGGCAGGTCCGACCACTCCTTCAGCGGCTCACCGTGGACGGCGGCGAAGTGCGGGGCCAGGTAGGGCAGCTCCAGCGGTGAGTGCGCCGGGGTGGCCGTGGCCAGCAGGACGTAGGGCGCGTCCTTGACCCGGCCGGCGCCGGAGACGGCCTTCCAGTGCTTCCAGCGCTGCGTCGTCGTGTGCCGGACCATGTGCGCCTCGTCGGCGATGACCACGTCGAACCGGCTCCCCGTCGCCTTGAGCGCCCCGTTGACCTTGCCCAGCCGGTCCCAGGTGGTGACGCACCAGCGCAGCCCGGCGTCGCCGAAGGCCGCGATCGACCGCGCCCAGTGCGGCACGGTGATCGCCGCCGGCCGGTCGGCGACCACCAGCACCGTGCGGACCGGGCGCTGGGCGGCGATCTGCTGCACGGCCAGGACGGCGGTGCCCGTCTTGCCGACGCCGGGGTCGTCGCCGAGGAGGAACATCCGCCCACCGGCGGCGGCGTGCGCGGCGATGACCGCGGCCCCGGTGGTCTGCTCGGCCCGCGGGGTCATCGGCCGACCGGGCGGTACCGGCCGCGGGTCGGCGTTCAGCTCGTCCTCGACGAACCGCTCGAAGCTGTACGGGGCCGGGTCGTAGGGCGCCAGCGCCGGGGGCAGCGCGGCCCCGACGTACACGTGCGTGGACAGGCCGGCGTGCCAGGTCGCGCCGGGCGCCGGGGCGCGGAACGGCACGGCCAGCGCCCACACCCGCTGCCCGGCCGGCGCGGTCGGCAGCCCGGGCTTCGCGACCGCCGTCCGGGGTGCGGCCTTCCGAGGTGCCCTGGCCGCGGTCACCTTCCTGGCGGGAGCGGCCTTCTCGGCGGCGGTCGCCTTCTTCGCTGCGGTCGCCTTCGCCGGTGCGGCCTTCTTCGCCGGTGCGGCCTTCTTCGCGGGTGTGGCCTTCTTCGCCGGGACGGCCTTCTTCACCGGTGTGGCTGCGCGTGCGCTGGTGGTGCGGGACGAGCTGGTGGAGCGCCGTCGGCGTCCGGGCACGGGATCTCCTGGGGTCGATCGGCCGGTCGCTGCGACGGTAGGCGGGGCCACCGACGATCCGCGGCACCGACATCGGGTCGGTGGCGTCTGATGGGATGGGGGCATGACCGACCCCGTCCGGCTCGCCGCGCGCACCCTCGGCGACACCGGCCCGCGGGTGGTCTTCGTGCACGGCCTGTTCGGCCAGGGCCGGAACTGGACGACGATCGCCCGGCAGCTGGCCGACGAGGGCAGGCGCGTCACCCTGCTCGACCTGCCCAACCACGGGCACTCGCCGTGGACCGACCGGGTCGACTACCTGGACATGGCCGACCTGGTGGCCGCCGAGCTCGCCACCTTCGACGAGCCGGTCACGCTGGTCGGCCACTCGATGGGCGGCAAGGTCGCGATGCTGCTGGCGCTGCGCTCCCCCGCCCTGCTGCGTGCCCTCGTCGTCGTCGACATGGCCCCGGCCGAGTACCCCGAGACCGGTGGGCGCACCGAGGACCCCGACGAGGAGGCCTCCCCCTTCGCGGCCTTCATCACCGCCATGAAGGCGATCGACCTCGGCTCGCTGGCCACCCGTGAGGACGCCGACGCAGCACTCCGGCCCGCCGTCCCGAGCACGATGGTGCGGTCGTTCCTGCTGCAGTCCCTCGTCCGGGACGGCGTGGGCGCCGGGAACGGCTGGCGCTGGCGGCTCAACCTGGACACGCTCGGCCGCGACCTCGGGACGCTGCGCGGCTTCCCCGAGCCGCCGGCCGGCGCGCACTTCGACGGTCCGGTGCTGTGGATCGCCGGTGCGAACTCCCACTACGTGCTGGACACCGACCGCCCGCGGATGGCCGAGCTGTTCCCGCTCGTGCGGCTGGTGCGGGTGAAGAACGCCGGGCACTGGGTGCACTCCGAGCAACCCGGGGTGTTCGTCGAGACGCTCCGGCGGTTCCTCGCGCAGGTCGAGACGTGACGTTCCCCAGGCCGGTGCCGCTGATCGGTGACCCCACGGCGGCCTCGGAGCGGGCGGCCGACCCGACCGGCTGGGCGTTCCCGGAGGCGGAGCGGGAGTCCTTCCACCGGGTGGTCGCCGCCCGCCGCGACGTCCGCCGCTACCGCCCCGACCCGGTGCCGGCCGACGTGCTGGAGCGGGTGCTGACCGCCGCGCACGCCGCGCCCAGCGTCGGGCACAGCCAGCCGTGGCGCTTCGTCGTCGTCACCGACCCCGGGGTGCGCGACCGGGCCGCCGTCCTCACCGACGCCGAGCGGCTGCGCCAGGCCGCCCAGCTCGAGCCGGACGCCGCCCGCCGGCTGCTGGACCTGAAGCTGGAGGGCGTCCGCGACGCCCCGCTCGGGGTCGTCGTCTGCTGCGACCGCCGCACGCCGGCCGCCGGGGTGCTCGGCCGGGCCACCTACCCCGACGCCGACCTGTGGAGCTGCGCCGCCGCCATCCAGAACCTGTGGCTGGCCGCCCGCGCCGAGGGCCTGGGCACGGGCTGGGTGACGCTCTTCCGCCCCGCCGACCTGGCCGCGCTGCTGGGCCTGCCGGACGGCGTGGAGACCCTCGGCTGGCTGTGCCTGGGCTGGCCCGACGAGCGCCCGCCGGCACCCGGGCTGGAGCGGGCCGGCTGGTCGCAGCGGCTGCCGCTGGCCGACGTCGTCATGACCGACCGCTGGGCCGGTGCCGCTCCCCCGCCGTCCGCGCTGCGCGGCCCCGACCAGCCCGACGTCGTCGCCGCCCGGGACGGCGGTGACCGGCTGCTCACCCCGCCCGGCTCGCTCGGCGTGCTCGACGCCGCCGTCGACCGGGCCGTCGCCCTCGGCCGGGGCGAGGTCGCCGGCGGTGTCCTGGTGCTGGCCGCCGCCGACCACCCGGTCGCCGCCCGCGGGGTCTCCGCCTTCGACGTCCGGGTCACCCGGGACGTCACGCTGGCCGCCGTCGCCGGGACGGCGGTCGGTGTCACCGCCGCCCGCGGCGCAGGGCTGCGGTCCGTCGTGGTCGACGCCGGCGTGGCCGGTGGACCGGTGCCGGGTGCGGTCGACGCGCGTCCGGCCGGCCCGCGCGGCGACCTCGTCGACGCACCGGCGATGACCGCCGACGACACCGCCGCCCTGGTCGCGGCCGGCCGGGCGCTCGGCCGGGAGGCGGGGGCGAGCGGGCTGGTCGCGCTCGGCGAGGTCGGTGTTGCCAACACGACGGTGGCGGCCGCGCTCGCCTGTGCGTTGTTGCACGTGGAACCAGCCACCGTGGTCGGGCTCGGCTCGGGCGCGGACTCGGCGATGCTGGCCCGCAAGGCGGCCGTCGTCACCGCCGCCCTCGCCCGGGCCGGCCGCATCGAGGACCCGCTCACCGCGCTGGCCGAGCTCGGCGGCCCGGAGCTGGCGGTGCTGGCCGGGGTCGCCCTCGGGGCGGCGGAGGCGCGGGCGGTGGTCGTCGTCGACGGGTTCGCCGCGTCGCTGGCCGCGCTGGCCGCCGTCCAGCTCGAAACCGCCGTCCAGGCGTGCCTGGTCGCCGGGCAGCGCAGCCGGGAGCGCGGGCACGAGCTGGTGCTGCAGGCACTGGGCTGCGAGCCCCTGCTGGACCTGCGGCTGCGGGCCGGCGAGGGCGTCGGGGCCGCACTGGCCGCCAGCCTGCTGCTGCAGGGCCTCGCCGTCCGCCGGACCGCCGCCCGCGTCGACCGCTGACCCGATCGGCTGCACCCGCCGACCGGGCGGGCGCGTCGGTCACCCGCTGGTGCGTCGCGGGTGGTGGGTGGCCCGTCTGCCTCCTACAGTCCGGACCCACGGTGATCCGGCCCGCCGGGCGGCACCCGGACGCGGGGGACGAGCAGATGAGCGAGCAGGACGACCACGACTTCTCGAAGCGGCACCCCACGGAGCCCTTCGACCAGCCCGGGTACGGCCAGGGCCCGCAGCCGTACGGGCAGGCGCCGCAGTACGGCCAGCAGCCCCAGCCCTACGGCCAGCCGCCTCAGCCCTACGGGCAGCAGCCGTACGGCCAGCCACCCCAGCCCTACGGCCAGCCGCCGTACGGGCAGCCGCCCTACGACCACCCGCCCTACGCCCCGCCGCCGTACGGGTACGGCTACCCGCCGCCGCGCACCAACGGGATGGCCATCGCCTCGATGGTGCTCGGCATCCTCTGGATCTACTGGATCGGCAGCATCCTGGCCCTCGTCTTCGGCTACGTGGCCAAGCGGCAGATCCGGGAGCGCGGTGAGAGCGGCGGCGGCATGGCGACCGCGGGCATCGTGCTCGGCTGGGTCGGGGTCGGCTTCCTGGTCGTCTTCCTCGTGTTCGGCGTCGCCGTCGGGGTGGGGTCCAGCTGACGGGCGAGCCGTACCCCGTCCGGGCCGCCGACGCGACGAGGGACCAGGCGGCTGCCGGCGACGAGGAGCTGCTGGCCGGTCTCGGCCGGCATCGCCGTCCGGTCTGGAAGGCCGTCTTCGCGGTGCTGTGGCTGGCGCTCGCAGTCGGGAGCCTGCTCGCCGACGATCACGTCCAGGGGTTCCTGTACGGGTCGCTGGCGCTCTGCTGGGCAGGACAGTGGTGGTTCGACCCGAGGCCACACCTCGCTGCCGTCACCGCCGACGCCCTGCTGGTCCGGCGTGGGGTCCGCAGCCGTTCGATCGGCCGGGCGGAGCTCCTCGGCGTGCAAGCGGTCCACACCGGTGGCTACGGCCTGGAACTGACCACGGCCCAGGAGGAGCCGATCCGGCTGGTGTCCACCGCCCCTCGGTTCTCCGTCGCCGACGCGCAGGCCGGGGCCCTCCGCCGGTGGGCGGGCCTGCCCCCGGTCAGCTGAAGAGGCCGCGCACGTCGTCGGCGGTCAGCGCACCGGAGGCCAGCGCGCCGTCGTCCACGACCTGGGAGAACAGCGCCTGCTTGCGGGCCTTGAGCTCCATGACCTTCTCCTCGATGGTGCCCACCGCCACCAGCCGGTAGACGATCACCGTCTTGTCCTGGCCGATCCGGTGCGCCCGGTCGACGGCCTGCGCCTCGGCCGCCGGGTTCCACCACGGGTCGAGCACGAACACGTAGTCGGCCTCGGTGAGCGTGAGCCCGAAGCCGCCGGCCTTGAGGCTGATCAGGAAGACCGGCGCGGTGCCGGTGCGGAAGTCCTGCACGGCGGCGTCCCGGTCGCGGGTGGTGCCGTCGAGGTACACCCAGTCGATGCCCTCGTCGCCCAGCCGGTCGCGGACGCTGCGCAGGAACCGGGTGAACTGGCTGAACACCAGCACCCGGTGGCCCTCGGCGACCACCTCGCGCACGTGGTCGAGGAAGGCGTCGGCCTTGCTGGACCGCACGTCGGCGTAGGCCGGGTCGATCAGCGCCGGGTCCAGGCTCAGCTGCCGCAGCAGGGTCAGCGACCGGAAGATCGTCATCCGGTTCTTCGACATGTCCTCGACCAGGCCGAGGACCTTGCTCCGCTCCCGCTGCAGGTGGGTCTGGTAGAGCTTCTCGTGCTCGGGGTTGAGCACCACCTCCAGCACCTGCTCCTGCTTGGGCGGCAGGTCGGCGGCGACCATCTCCTTCGTGCGCCGGCGCACCAGCGGCCGGATCCGCCGGCGCAGCTGCGCCAGCTTGTCCGCGTCGCCGTCCCGCTCGATCGGCACCCGGTAGTACTCGGTGAACCGCGACGGGTCGGGGAACAGGCCGGGCGCCACGATCGAGGTCAGTGCCCACAGGTCCATCACGCTGTTCTCCAGCGGCGTGCCGGTGAGCGCGAACTTCACCGGCGCCGACAGCTGCCGCGCGCACTGGTAGGTGCGCGACTGGTGGTTCTTCACGAACTGCGCCTCGTCGAGCACCAGCGCCCGCCACGGCAGGTGGGTCCAGGCGTCGGCGTCGATCCGGAACAGCGCGTAGGAGGTGATGACCACGTGGGCGCCGGCCACCTGCCGGCGCAGGGGGGCGCTGGCCCGGCGCTCGGTCTCGGCGACCGTCACCACCCGCAGGCCGGGGGCGAACCGGGCCGCCTCGCGCGACCAGGTCGACATCACGCTGGTCGGGGCCACCACCAGCACCGGGGCGTCGTCGAGCTCACCGGCCTCGTGCGCGCGCACCAGCAGCGCCAGCGTCTGCAGCGTCTTGCCCAGCCCCATGTCGTCGGCCAGGACCCCGCCCAGCTGGTGGTCCCAGAGGAAGGACAGCCAGCCGTAGCCCTCGTGCTGGTAGGGCCGCAGCTCCGCGGCCAGCCCGGCGGGCACCGGCGGAGGCGTGGCGTGCTCGGCGTCGATCAGCCCGCGGACCTCGCGGTGCCAGCGCTCGCTCTGCGCCTCGACCACGCCCAGCCCCAGCAGCTGCTCCCAGACGCTGGCGGCGTAGCGGCTGACCTGCACGCCCTCCCCCGGGACGTCCCGCAGCTCCTTGGCCTCCTCGATCAGCAGGCGCAGCTGCTCGAACTCCGGCCGCATCAGAGAGAAGTGCGTGCCGCTGATCAGCACCAGCCGGGTGCGGCCGGCGGCGAGCGCCTTGTAGAGCGTCTCGAACGGCACGCTCTGGCCGTCGACGGTCACGCTGACGCCCAGGTCGAACCAGTCGGACTCCCGGGTGTCGCGTGCGGTGAAGCTGATCTGCGGCGCGGAGGTGTTCTGCCGGTAGTCCGGCGGTGTGCCCACCACGCTGACGTCGACGTCCGGGTCGGCACGCAGCGCGGGCAGCACCTCGGTGGTGAACTCGAGCGCCTCGACCCCGGCCAGCTCGACCGAGGCGGCCAGCTCGCGCTCGGTCGTCCACAGCTCCGGCAGCCCGCCGACCGGGCCGGGCAGCGCCTCGACCAGTGCCTGCTCGGCGGCCGGGTCGCGGCCGTCGCCCGGGGTCGACGGGTGGCCCGGCGGGTGCGCGCGGTCGGGCCCGTACTGCACCGCCCACGTGAGGCAGACCGTGCCGTCGCCGGGGTAGCGGACCTCCGCGGACAGCCGGGGCGGGACGACGTCGGGCAGGTCGACCGAGCCGTCGACGGAGACCACCGGCACCGTTTGGGCCAGGCCCGGGTACCAGTCGCGCAGGAACCGGTCCACGTCGGCGGCCGGGATGCTGATGGCACCGCCCCGGGCGACCAGCCCCGCCATCGCCGGCGGCACCGGGGAGTCCAGCCGGGCCAGCACCAGACCCGGGGCGCCCTCGGCGGCCTGGTCGCGGCGCGGCCCGTCGACGGTCACCCCGTGCGGCGGGACGCCGAGGAAGGACAGCGCCGCCGGGTCGACCGGGCGCCCGTCGACGCGCAGCAGCGCGGACAGCTCGGTGTGGCCCTCCCCCTGGCGCAGGTCGACGGCGACGTCGGCGTCGGCGGCGGCGAGCACGACCGGGCGCGGCGGGCGGTCGGCGGTCATCAGGGTGACGCCGTCGGACACCGCCTCGGCCAGCAGCCGCCACAGGCCCGGGCCGAACTCGTGCAGGTACACGTCGACCGGGGCGTAGGAGTAGTACTGCCCGCGCGCGGCCTGGTGGGTGGCGTGCAGGGCCCGCAGCGCCGCGAGCTGCGCGCGGTCCCAGCCGGCCTGCACGCTGTCGTACTGCAGCTGCTTCCACGACACCCCGCTGCGCACCCACTGCCCCCGCTGACCGGGGGTGACCGGCCGCAGCCGCACCAGCCGCTGCCGGGTGCCCGGGGCGCCGACCGAGGCCCGCCCACGCCCGGGCTCCTGCTCGACCAGCTCGAACTGCAGGCCCAGTGGCACCGAGGTGCGCGGCGCGCGCTCGGCCGCCGCGGTCACCAGCTCCTCGAGCTCGGCCTCCCAGCTGCGGCCGGCGCGGGACAGCGGGCCGCCGGGCGCGCGCTGCACCTGGGGGCGCAGGTAGAGCAGCACGGCCACCGCGTGCTTGCAGTCGTCGCCCACCGGGCAGGTGCACGCACCCGCCCAGCCGACCCGGCTGCCGTCGGTGCGCACGACCGTCGTCCGGTACGGCGCCTCGGCGCCGCCCTGCACCAGGCCGCTGACCCGGCGGGCGTCCTCGGCGACCCGGACGTCGAGCACCGCGCGGGCGACGTACCGCCGGGCACGCTCGAGCACCTCCGGCCCGACCGCGTCCGAGAGTGCTGCGTCGGTGACCATCTCCCGCCAGTCCCCGAGCACCCGGCCAGGCTACGGCGCCGCGCTGACAGATCGGCCCGGTCGCCAGGGAGAGTGACCCGGGTCGCGCAGAACGGTCCCCCGGCGAGAGGATCGCACCCATGAGCTCCGACCGCGCCGGCCAGCCCGCCCAGCCCTCCGACCTGGTCGACGTCCCCCACCTGGTGACGTCGTACTACTCGGTGGAGCCCGATCCGGCCGACGTCGCCCAGCAGGTCGTCTTCGGCACCTCCGGGCACCGCGGGTCCTCCCTGGACGGCGCGTTCAACGAGGCGCACATCCTGGCCACCACCCAGGCGATCTGCGAGTACCGCGCCCAGCAGGGGTACGACGGCCCGCTGTTCGTCGGCCGCGACACCCACGGGCTGAGCGAGCCCGCCTGGGTGAGCGCGCTGGAGGTGCTGGCCGCCAACGACGTCACCGTGCTGGTCGACTCCGCCGACCGGTACACCCCCACCCCGGCGGTCAGCCACGCCATCCTCACCGCCAACCGCGGGAAGACCACCGGGCTGGCCGACGGCATCGTCGTCACCCCCTCGCACAACCCGCCCCGCGACGGCGGCTTCAAGTACAACCCGCCCTCCGGTGGCCCGGCCGACACCGACGCGACGGGGTGGATCGCCCGCCGGGCCAACGAGCTGCTGGTCGCCGGGCTCGGCGGGGTGAAGCGGATCCCGTTCGCCCGGGCCCGCGCCGCCGCGCAGTCCTACGACTTCATGGGCACCTACGTCGACGACCTGCCCAACGTGCTCGACCTGGCCGCGGTCAAGAGCGCCGGCGTGCGCATCGGCGCCGACCCGCTCGGTGGCGCCAGCGTCGACTACTGGGGTGCCATCGCCGAGCGGCACGGCCTGGACCTCACCGTCGTCAACCCGCTGGTCGATCCGACCTGGCGCTTCATGACGCTGGACTGGGACGGCAAGATCCGGATGGACTGCTCGTCGCCGGCCGCCATGGCCTCGCTGATCAGTGCCAAGGACGACTACCAGATCGCCACCGGCAACGACGCCGACGCCGACCGGCACGGCATCGTCACCCCCGACGGCGGGCTGATGAACCCCAACCACTTCCTCGCCGTCGCGATCTCCTACCTCTTCGCCCACCGCCCCGAGTGGGGCGCCGGCACGGCGGTCGGCAAGACGCTCGTCTCGTCCTCACTGATCGACCGGGTCGTCGCCGACATGGGCCGGAAGCTCGTCGAGGTGCCGGTCGGCTTCAAGTGGTTCGTGCCCGGTCTGCTCGACGGGTCGGTCGGCTTCGGCGGCGAGGAGTCCGCCGGTGCCTCGTTCCTCCGCCGGGACGGCGGCGTGTGGACGACGGACAAGGACGGCATCCTGCTCGCCCTGCTGGCCTCGGAGATCCAGGCGGTCACCGGCAGCTCGCCCTCCCAGCTCCACTCGTCACTGACGGAACGGTTCGGCGAGTCGGCCTACGCGCGCATCGACGCAGCGGCCACCCGCGAGCAGAAGGCGGCGCTCGGCAAGCTCTCCCCCGACGCCGTCACCGCCACCGAGCTGGCCGGTGAGCCGATCACCGCCAAGCTCACCCGCGCCCCGGGCAACGACGCCGCCATCGGCGGGCTCAAGGTCGTCACCGAGAACGCCTGGTTCGCCGCCCGCCCGTCCGGCACCGAGGACGTCTACAAGGTCTACGCCGAGTCCTTCAAGGGCCCCGACCACCTGGCCCAGGTGCAGGTCGAGGCCCGCGAGGTGGTCAGCGCCGCCCTGAAGGGGTGAGTCGCACTGTGCGGCACGGCCGGGCGTTGGCAGACTCCCGGCCGTGACCGCATGGGAGCAGGGCCGACCGGACGACGGGCAGCAGTCGCAGGGCGCTCAGCCGCCCGGGCAGCCGTACGGCCAGCAGCCGTACCCGCAGCCCCAGTACCCGCAGCAGCCGTACGGCCAGCAGCCGTACCCGCAGCAGCCCTACGGACAGGCCCCCTACGGCCAGCCGTACGGGCAGCAGCCGTACGCGCCGTCCTGGGGCCCGGCCGGTCAGGCGCCCGGCTGGCAGCAGCCCGGCGTCGGGCCGTACGGCCCGGGGCGCCCCGGGCTGGCCACGGCCTCGGCCGTGCTCGCCATCGTCACCGGCAGCCTGACCGCGCTCGGCGGGCTCCTCATGCTCATCGCGGCGCTGACCGGGGACGGCGACCTGCCCACCTGGGTGCTGGCGCTCGGCCTGCCGGTGGGCGGCGTCCTGCTCGCCAGCGGCATCTGGCTGCTCGGCCGGCGCCGGGCCGACTGGGTGCTGTGGTCGTCGCTGGCCGCGGTCGCGGTGCTCGTGCTGGCCCTGCTCGGTGGCGCACTCACCCTCGACGGCGACGGCGCGATCGGCCTGCTGTTCTTCACCGTGTTCGCCTCGGTGCTGCCGATCGTCACGGCCTCGATGAGCTCACGGGGCGTCGTGCGCGAGTGGGCGTCCGCCAAGAGCTGATGGGTCAACCGGCCGGCGACTGCACCAGCGCGCCGTACCAGCCCAGGCCGGCGTAGGTCTCGTACCCCGGGGTGCGGGCGAAGCCGACCGTCCGGGCGCCGTCCGGGTGGTGGCCGGACGCCGCTCCCCCGGTGCGCAGCTCGACCCGCTCGCTGAGCACCCCGGCACCGTCGGAGGCGGCGAGCACCAGCCCGTCGGCGTCCAGGAGCAGGGCGCGCGTGCGGGCCCGCTCGTCGTCGTCCAGCCGGAGCCCGGCCAGGATGGCCGCGGTCTGCGGCGCCCAGTCGAAGAAGACGCCCAGCGCACCGACCACCTCGCCGTCCGTCTCCCCGCCGCGGCGGACGGCGGTGGCGTAGGTGGCCACCGTCGAGCCGAGCGCCGCCGAGGCGGTGACGTCCTCGACCGCGTAGGCGTCGCCGTCGGCGGTGGCCATCGCGTCGGTGAACCAGCGCTCCCCGCTCACGTCGCTGCCGACGACGCCGGGCCAGCGGTCGGGCGCGGCGTTGGCCAGCACCCGCCCGGACCGGTCGGTGATCCACAGGTCCAGGTAGACGGTGTAGTTGCGCAGGATGACCGCCAGCCGCCGGGACGCCGTCCGCGCCTCGGGGCCGGCCGGGGCGGCCGCGGTGGCGGCGTCGACGACGGCGGCGTCGGTGGCCCACCAGCGGACGTCGCAGGTGCGCTCGTACAGGTTGCGGTCGACCAGCTCGATCGCGGTGAGCGCCAGGTCGGCCAGCCGCTGCCCGCGCACCTGGGACACCAGCTCGGCGCCCAGCTGCTGCAGCTCGGCGACCGTGGGGCCCAGCTCCTCGGTCAGCCCGGTGCTGATGGCCGCCGCCCGCTCGGCGATCTGCTTGACCTCCTCGGCCACGACGGCGAACCCGCGGCCGGCCTCACCGGCCCGGGCGGCCTCGACGAGGGCGTTGAGCGCCAGCATCCGGGTCAGCCGGGCGATGGTGTCCAGCTCCTGGAGCCGGGACGACGACTGCGCCTGCACCTTCCCGGCCAGCGCGACGACTCTCTCCGGCACCTCACGACCCCTCGTGCCCTGGGCGCGTCCGGGGTCGGACGCGTGCCCGCACCCTCCGGATCGGCAGTGCGCAACCGGGTCTGCAGCCGGACCTCGTGACGTTGCGGTGAACAACTCCGCACGTCAGCGGCCCGGCGCGATCGTCCGAGCCTGCACTGCACGCCGTCCGCCCGCTCTGCACGTGCCGCAGCACGTGCAGAGCGGGCGGACGGCGTGCGATCAGCGCGGCCCTGTGGCGGGGTCCTCGCTCAGCTGACGTCGGCGTCGACCCAGTCCAGGGACTTGGTGACCGCCTTCTGCCAGTTGCGGTACAGCCGCTCGCGCTCCTCGGTGGGCATCGCGGGCTCCCAGCGCTTGTCCTCGGCCCACTTGGCGGTCAGCTCGTCCAGGTCGGACCAGAAGCCGACGGCCAGGCCGGCGGCGTAGGCGGCACCCAGCGCCGTGGTCTCGGCGATCTTCGGCCGGATCACCGGGACGTCGAGGATGTCGGCCTGGAACTGCATGAGCAGCTCGTTGCCGACCATCCCGCCGTCCACCCGCAGCTCGGTCAGGTCGACCCCGGAGTCGGCGTTCATCGCGTCGAGCACCTCGCGGGTCTGGTAGGCCGTGGCCTCCAGGACGGCGCGGGCCAGGTGGCCGCGGTTGACGAAGCGGGTGAGGCCGACGACGGCGCCGCGGGCGTCGGAGCGCCAGTGCGGCGCGAAGAGCCCGGAGAACGCCGGCACGAAGTAGGAGCCGCCGTTGTCCTCGACCTCGCGGGCCAGGGTCTCGATCTCCGGTGCGCTGGAGATCATCTTCAGGTTGTCGCGCACCCACTGCACCAGCGAGCCGGTGACCGCGATCGACCCCTCCAGCGCGTACACCGGCTTGGCGTCGCCGAGCTGGTAGCACAGGGTCGTGAGCAGCCCGTTCTTGCTCGGGACGGCCTCCTCGCCGGTGTTGAGCAGCATGAAGTTGCCGGTGCCGTAGGTGTTCTTGGCCATGCCCTTGGTGAAGCAGACCTGCCCGAACGTGGCCGCCTGCTGGTCACCGAGCGAGCCGGCGATAGGCACCCCGGCGAGGAAGCCGGACTTGCGGCCGACCCCGTACTCCTCGGAGTTGGACCGGATCTCCGGGAGCATGGACATCGGGATGCCCATCTCGGTGGCGATCTCGGGGTCCCAGGCCAGCGTGCGGTAGTCCATCAGCATCGTGCGGGAGGCGTTGGAGACGTCGGTGAGGTGCTTGCCGCCGTCGACGCCGCCGGTCATGTTCCAGATCAGCCAGGAGTCGATGGTGCCCATCAGGAGGTCGCCGCGCTCGGCGCGCTCCCGGGTGCCCTCGACGTTGTCCAGGATCCAGCGGACCTTGGGGCCGGCGAAGTAGGTGGCCAGCGGGAGGCCGACCTTGTCCTTGTACCGGTCGGCGCCGCCGCCCAGGGCGCCGAGCTGCTCGACGATGCCCGCGGTGCGGGTGTCCTGCCAGACGATGGCGTTGTAGACCGGCTCGCCGGTGGTGCGGTCCCAGACGACGGCGGTCTCGCGCTGGTTGGTGATGCCGACGGCGACGATGTCGGAGTTGCTCGCGTTGCCGCGGGCGAGGGCCTGGCCGACGACCTCGCGGGTGTTGGCCCAGATCTCCTTGGCGTCGTGCTCGACCCACCCGGCCCGCGGGAAGATCTGCTCGTGCTCCTTCTGCCCGACGGAGACGACGGCCCCGTCGTGGTCGAAGAGCATGCACCGGGTGCTGGTGGTGCCCTGGTCGATGGCTGCTACGTACTGCGGCATGGCGGTTCCTCCTTGCTGAGGAGGGCGGGAGTGGCCACCCCCGCCCCCTGGTGGGGTGGGGGAGGTCAGATGTGGACGAACTGGGCGAACAGGCCGGCGAGCGCGCCACCGATGAGCGGGCCGACGACCGGCACCCAGGAGTAGGCCCAGTTGCTGCCGCTCTTGTTCTTGATGGGCAGCAGCGAGTGCACGATGCGCGGGCCGAGGTCGCGGACCGGGTTGATGGCGTAGCCGGTCGGCCCGCCGAGGCTGGCGCCGATGCCGACGACCAGCAGCGCCACCGGGAGTGCACCGAGCTGGGCGGGGCTGTCCCCGAACCGCAGGATGACGTAGACCAGCACGAAGGTGCCGATGACCTCGGTGATGATGTTGTCCGGGGTGCTCTTGATCGCCGGGCCGGTGGAGAAGGTGCCGAGGATGGTGCCGGGGTCGGTCTCGGCCTCGTAGTGCTTGCGGAAGGCCAGCCAGGCGAGCACCGCGCCCAGCATGGCGCCGACCAGCTCACCGGCGAAGTAGGTCAGGGTCGAGCCGATGGTGATCGGCACGCCCGGGGCGTAGTCCGACGTCCCGCTCGCCCACAGCCCGACGGTGACCGCGGGGTTCAGGTGGGCTCCGGACGAGGCGGCGGCGTAGACGCCGGCGAAGACGGCGAGCCCCCAGCCGAAGATGATGACGATGTACCCGCCACCCAGGGCGCCGGACTTCGCCAGCAGGACGTTGGCGACCACGCCCACGCCCAGCAGGATCAGGATGGCGGTTCCGGTGACTTCACTGCCGAAGACGGTCAGCAGACTGACGGTGTCCACGCGTAGGCGCTCCTCACAACGGGTCCGCTGCACTGCGGACCGTGGATGTCCGACCTGGCACGGTGATGGCCGTCACCAGGTCGTGCTGCGGACCGTAGGAGTGATCATGTGACCCGGACAACACGCCCGGTGCGACATCGTCGGACGAGGCTCAGGGGGCGCCCCAGGCGATGCTGAGCTGCACCGCCCGCTCCCACCGCGGGTACTCGGCGGTCACGGCGGCCACCCGGGCCGGCGCCGGCGACCACTGGGCGGCTCGGTGCCAGTTGCGGCGCAGCGCCTCGACGTCCGACCACAGCCCCACGGCCAGCCCTGCGGCGTAGGCGGCGCCCAGCGAGACCGTCTCCCCCACCATCGGCCGCACCACCGGGGTGTCGAGGGCGTCGGCGACGAACTGCATCAGCAGGTTGTTGGTGGTCATCCCGCCGTCGACCCGCAGCGCCGGCAGGGACAGGCCGGAGTCCGCGGCCATCGCCCGGACGACGTCCCGGGTCTGCCAGCCGGTCGCCTCCAGCACGGCCCGCGCCAGGTGGCCCTTGGTGACGTAGGAGGTCAGCCCGGCGACCAGCCCGCGGGCCTCGCCGCGCCAGTGCGGGGCCAGCAGCCCGGAGAACGCCGGGACGACGTAGCAGCCGCCGTTGTCGGTGACGGTGCGCGCCAGCGTCTCGACCTCCGCGGCCGAGGCGATGAGCCCCAGCCCGTCACGCAGCCACTGCACCAGGGCGCCGGCCACCGCGACCGACCCCTCCAGCGCGTAGTGCACCGGCTCGCCGGCCAGCTGGTAGGCCACCGTGCTGATCGACCCCGAGCGGGTGCGCACCAGCTCGGTGCCGGTGTTCTGGAGCAGGAAGCTCCCCGTCCCGTAGGTGCACTTGGCCTCGCCCGGGGCGAAGCAGGTCTGCCCGAACAGCGCGGCCTGCTGGTCGCCGAGTGCGCCGGTGATGGGCAGCGCCGGCGACAGCGCGGTCGCCGTCCCCAGCAGGCCGACCGAGGGCCGGATCTCCGGCAGCATCGCGGCCGGGACGTCGAAGAAGGCCAGCAGGTCGGGGTCCCAGCGGCAGGTGCGCACGTCCATCAGCAGCGTGCGGCTGGCGTTGGTCACGTCGGTGACGTGCACGCCGCCGTCGGTGCCGCCGGTGAGGTTCCAGATCAGCCAGGTCTCCATCGTGCCGAACAGCAGCTGCCCGGCCTCGGCCCGCTCGCGGGCGCGCGGCACGTGGTCGAGGATCCAGCGCAGCCGGGGCCCGGAGAAGTAGCCGGCGATCGCCATGCCGCTGCGCTCGGCCACCAGCCCGGCGTCCGGGCGCGCGGCGAGGGCGGTGACCAGCTCGTCGGTGCGGGTGTCCTGCCAGACCAGGGCGCGGGTCACCGGCCGGCCGGTGTCCCGGTCCCAGACGACGGTGGTCTCACGCTGGTTGGCGATGCCCAGGGCCATCACCTCGCCGGTCCCCGGCACGTCGGCCAGCACCTGGGCGGCGGTGCGCTGCGTGTTCGCCCAGATCTCCATCGGGTCGTGCTCGACCCAGCCCGGGCGCGGGAAGTACTGGCGGTGCTCCCGCTGGCGCACCGCCACCATCCGCCCGCCCCGGTCGAAGACCAATGACCGCGTCGACGTCGTCCCCTGGTCGACGGCGAGCACGTACCGCTCAGGCACCGGGGGAGCCGAGCTCGCGGGAGACGGCGTGGGCGGCGTCGGTGACCATCGCCAGCACCAGGGGCCGCGGGACGCCGCGGGCGTCGAACAGCGCGCTGTGCGCCCCGCTGATGCCGAGTGCGGCCACCACCAGCCCACCGGCCCCGCGCACCGGTGCGGCGATGCCGCCGGTGCCGGGCTGGTGCTCGAGCCGGCCGGCGGCCCAGCCGCGGGCACGCACCTCGGCCAGCTCCGCGACGGCGGCCGGGGGCCGGGACGACGTCCGGGAGCCGGTGTGCGGGTGGCTGTGCGCCAGCAGCACCTTGCCCAGCGCGCTGCTGGGCGGCAGCGCGGTGCCCACCTCCAGCAGCTGGGCGGAGTCGTCGGGGCGGAAGACGTGGTGGACGACGACCACCTGGTCGTCGGCCAGGGTGGCCAGCCGGACGGCGTGCCCGCTGCGCGCGGCCAGCGCGTCGGCCCAGTTCGACGCCCGGGCGCGCAGCTCGTTGGCGTCGAGGGAGGAGCCCAGCCGGAGCAGCGCCGAGCCCAGGGAGTACCGGCCGGTGCCCGGGTCCTGCTCCACGAAGCCGACCAGCAGCAGGGTGCGCAGCAGGCTGTGCGCGGTGGTCTTCGCCAGCCCCACGGCCTCGGCGATGTCGGTGACCCCCAGCGTGCCGCCGGAGCCGGCCACCACGTGCAGGATCGCCGCGGCCCGCTCGATGGACTGCACGCTCCCGGGCACGGCGCGACCGTAGGCCATCCCGCGGCCCCGTGGAGTCACCCGGACTGTGCGACATCGTCGGACGGGAGGCCTCGGCGCGGGCCCGGACACCGACCTACCGTGGAGTGCAAGAGGCCACACCGACGTGTCCCGGGTCCGCCATGAGGAGCATCCCAGATGACCGCAGTCCCCCCGCTCGGCCCGCAGCAGCGCGCCGAGGCCTGGGCCGAGCTGGCCCGAGGCGAGTTCGAGGTCCTCGTCGTCGGCGGCGGGGTGACCGGCGCGGGTGTCGCGCTGGACGCCGCCACCCGCGGTCTGCGGACGGCGATGGTGGAGGCCCGCGACTTCGCCAGCGGCACGTCGTCGCGGTCGTCCAAGCTCTTCCACGGTGGCCTGCGCTACCTGGAGCAGTTCGACTTCGGCCTGGTCCGCGAGGCGCTGCACGAGCGCGACCTGTCGGTGAACCGGATCGCCCCGCACCTGGTCAAGCCGGTGCCCTTCCTCTACCCGCTGACCCACCGCGGCTGGGAGCGGCCCTACGTCACCGCCGGCCTGGCGCTGTACGACGGCCTGGCCCGCTTCGGTGCGCTGTCGGAGCCCATGCCCGGGCAGAAGCACCTGACCCGCACCGGCGCCCGCCGGATGTTCCCCGCGCTCAAGGAGCACGCGTTCGTCGGCGCGGTGCGCTACTACGACGCCCAGGCCGACGACGCCCGGCACACCCTGACCGTGGCCCGCACCGCGGCCGCCTACGGCGCGACCGTGCTGAACTCCGCCGAGGTCGTCTCCTTCACCCACGCCGGCGGCCGCGTCGTCGGTGCCCGGGTGCGCGACGTGGAGACCGGCCAGGAGGTCGACGTCCGCAGCGAGGTCGTCGTCAACGCCACCGGCGTCTGGACCGACGACCTGCAGACCCTGGTCGGCGGCCGCGGCCGGTTCCACGTGCGGGCCAGCAAGGGCGTGCACATCGTCGTCCCGCGCGACCGGATCAACGGCGAGGCCGGGCTGATCCTGCGCACCGAGAAGTCCGTGCTGTTCGTGATCCCGTGGGGCAGCCACTGGATCATCGGCACCACCGACACCGACTGGTCGCTGGACAAGGCGCACCCGGCGGCGTCGAAGGCCGACATCGACTACATCCTCGAGCACGTCAACGAGGTGCTCTCGGTGCCGATCTCGCACGCCGACATCACCGGCGTCTACGCCGGCCTGCGCCCGCTGCTGTCGGGTGAGGAGGAGTCGACCAGCCAGCTCTCCCGCGAGCACGCCGTCGCCCGGCCGATGCCCGGCGTGATCGCCGTGGCCGGCGGCAAGTACACGACCTACCGGCCGATGGCCGCCGACGCGGTGGACGCCGTGGCCGAGGACGTCACCCGGCGGGTGCCGCCGAGCGTCACCGAGGACATCCCGCTGGTCGGTGCCGAGGGCTACAAGGCGATGGTCAACTCCCTCGACACGCTCAGCGAGCGCTGGGGCATCCCGCACTTCGCCGCCGAGCACCTGCTCAACCGGTTCGGGTCGCTCACGCCGGAGGTGCTGGCCCTGGCCGACGCCGACAAGGCGCTCCTGCAGCCGGTGCCGGGTGCCGAGGAGTACCTGATGGTCGAGATGGTCTACGCCGCCGCGAACGAGGGCGCCCTGCACCTGGACGACCTGCTCGCCCGGCGCACCCGGATCTCCATCGAGACCCCGCACCGCGGTGTGGAGTCGGCCGAGCCGGTGGCCCGCGCCGTGGCCGGGGTGCTCGGCTGGGACGCCGAGCGCATCGCCAGCGAGGTCGACAGCTACCGGGCCCGGGTCGAGGCCGAGCGGCGGTCGCAGGAGGCCGCCGACGACCTGGCGGCCGACGCCGTCCGGCTCGCCGCCCCCGACACCCGCGCCGTCGCCGTCGGCCGCGCCCTGGCCTGACGCAGGACCCCCGTGGCGGGGCCCGGCACGGGGTGAGCTGAGCAGAGGCCGCCCACCCGCACCGACACCGGTGCGGGTGGGCGGCCTCTCCTCGTCCGGGACCGCGGCGCGGTGGGGGTCCGGGGTCCCGCGGACTCGATGCACCGCTGCATCCAATACAGTCCTGCATCGTGACCGACCCGGGGGCCGAGCGCCCCGGACGGCGCCGTGCGGCCACCGTGGAACGGCTGCTGGACGCCGCGCTGGAGACGTTCGCCGAGCGGGGGTTCGCCGCGGCCAGCGTCGAGGACGTCTGCCGCCGCGGCGGGTTCACCCGGGGCGCCTTCTACTCCAGCTTCTCCAGCAAGGACGAGCTGTTCGCCGCGCTCATGCACCGCGAGGTCGAGCGCGACCTGGCCCGGGCGACCGACATGCTCACCGGTCTGGGCGACGAGGCCGACCCGGTCACCTCCGCCGTCGACCGCAGCCTGGCCCTGTTCCGGGTCGGCCGGGTCTGGACGCTGGTCACCACCGAGTACGTGCTGCACGCCGCCCGGCACCCCGAGGCCGCCGAGGTGCTCCGTCGGTACCGGCGGCAGCTGCAGGCCAGCCTGGTGGAGCTGATCACCCCCGCCCTCGCCGAGGCCGGCCTGCACCTGCGGGTGCCGGCCGAGGAGCTGATGCGGGCGGTCTTCGCCCTGCACGCCGGCATGACCGTGCTGTCCCTCACCGACCCGGCCGAGGCCGACGGGCTGCGACGCGACGCGCTGCTCATGCTCGTCCGCGGCGCCGTCACCACCACTCCCCCCACCTCCCGACCCGGCTGATCCAGGAGAACCGATGTCCACCCTGCTGTACCGGCTGGGACGTGCCGCCTTCCGCCACCGCGTGCTCTTCTCCGCGGCGTGGGTGGTGGTGCTCGGCGCGGTCGTCGCCGCGCTCCTGACCATCGGCGGGGAGTTCGACGACGAGTTCACCATCCCCGGCTCGGAGTCCCAGGCCGCGCTCGACCGGCTCGCGCAGGCGTCCCCCGCTGCCGCCGGTGCCGGCGCGGACCTGGTCTTCATCGCCCCCGAGGGCGCCACCGTGGCCGACCCGCAGTTCGCCGCGGCCATCGGCCAGGTCGTCGCCGCGGCCGGGCAGGTGCCCGACGTCGCCGCCGTGCAGGACCCCTTCGCCGCGATGGCGGTCAGCCCCGACGGCCGGGCGGCGCTGGCCTCGGTGCAGTACGGCGTGAGCGCCGACCGGCTCTCCGGTGACGCCCTCGAGCAGCTCCAGCAGGCGTCGACGGCGGCCACGGACGCCGGCATGCAGGTCGAGGTGGGCGGCAACGCGTTCAACACCGGGGCGGTCACCGTCGGCCCCACCGAGCTCGTCGGCGTGGTCGTCGCCGTCCTGGTGCTCGTGCTGACCTTCGGGTCGCTGCTCGCGGCGGGCATGAACCTGCTGACCGCGCTGGTCGGCGTGGCCATCGGTCTGATCGGGCTCGTCGCGCTGTCCGGCGTCATCACGCTGTCCTCGACCGCCCCGACCCTGGCCCTGATGATCGGCCTGGCCGTGGGCATCGACTACACGCTGTTCATCCTGTCCCGGCACCGCTCCCAGCTGGCCGCCGGCATGGCGCCCGAGGAGTCGGCCGCCCGGGCCACCGGCACCGCCGGCTCGGCCGTCGTCTTCGCCGGGCTCACGGTGATCATCGCGCTCTCCGGGCTGGCCGTCGTGGGCATCCCCTTTCTCACCGTCATGGGCCTGGGCGCCGCCGGCACCGTGCTGGTCGCCGTCCTGGTCGCGCTCACCCTGCTGCCCGCCTTGCTGGGCTTCGCCGGCGCCCGGCTCACCCCGGCGCCCGGGTCGCGGGCCGCCCGCCGCGAGCAGGCACTGGCCGAGCACGCCGGGGCGCCGGCCCGCACCGGCGGTGCCCGCTGGGCCGCCCTGGTCACCCGGCGCCCGGCGCTCACCGCGGCGGTCTGCGTGGTCGGTCTGCTGGTCATGGCGGTCCCGGCGCTGCAGCTGCGGTTGTCCCTGCCCGACGCCGGCACCGCGCCGGCCGAGTCCACCGAGCGGCAGGCCTACGACGCGGTCAGCCGGTACTTCGGCCCCGGCGCCAACGGGCCGATCCTGGTCTTCCTCAGCGACCTCGACCCCGCCACCGCCGAGCAGACCGCGAACGAGGCGGCGGCGACCATCGGCGGCACCCCCACCGGGACGCCCGGGCAGTTCACCGGCGGACTGGCCGACGTCGTCTACGCCGCGCCCCGGCTCCTCCCCACCGGCACCGACGCCATCGTGCAGGTGGTCCCGGAGAGCGGCCCGCAGGAGGAGGCCACCACCGACCTGGTCACCGCGCTGCGGGACACCGGCCGCGAGCTGGAGGCCAGCACCGGTGCGCAGGTGGCGGTCACCGGCCAGACGGCGGTCGCCATCGACGTCTCCACCCGGCTCACGCGGGCGCTGCTGCCGTTCACGCTGGTCGTCGTCGGGCTGGCGCTGGTCCTGCTGCTGCTGGTGTTCCGCTCGGTGCTCGTGCCGGTCAAGGCGGCGCTGGGCTTCCTGCTGTCGGTGGGCGCCTCGTTCGGTGCCGTCGTCGCGGTGTTCCAGTGGGGCTGGCTGATGGACGTGTTCGGCGTGCCGGCGACCGGCCCGGTGATCAGCTTCATGCCGATCCTGCTGATGGCCGTGCTCTTCGGCCTGGCCATGGACTACGAGGTCTTCCTGGTCTCCCGGATGCGCGAGGAGTTCGTGCACGGTGGGGGTCCGCAGGAGTCGGTCGTGGCCGGCATGCGGCACGCCTCGCGGGTCGTCGTCGCCGCCGCGCTGATCATGTTCTCGGTCTTCGCCAGCTTCGTGCACATCGACGACGTGACGGTGAAGGCGATCGCCTTCGGCCTCGCCGTCGGTGTGCTGGTCGACGCGTTCGTCGTCCGGATGACCCTGGTGCCCGCCGTGCTGGCGCTGCTGGGGCGGTCGGCCTGGTGGCTGCCGCGCTGGCTGGACCGCGCCCTGCCCGACCTGGACGTCGAGGGCGCGAAGCTCGACGCCGCCCGCGAGCCGGCGCTCGCCGGGCGGGGCTGACGAGCCCGCCGGTTCCACGTGGAACCGGCGGGCAGGCCATGCTCGGGCCATGAGCGCCCCCACCACCGACGTCGTCGACCTCGTGCGCGAGCTGGTGCGCCGGCCCACCGTCTCCGGGGACGCCGGCCCGCAGCGGGAGGTGCTCGGCATCGTCACCGACGTGCTCACCGCCGCCTCCCCCCACCTGCACCGCCGGGACGGGACCGACCGGGACCAGCCGTGGACCCTGCTCACCTCACCCACGGACCCGGGGCGGCCGCGGCTGCTGCTGGCCTGCCACGTCGACACCGTGCCGGCCGCGGACCCCGGCTCGTGGCAGCGGGACCCCTTCGGGGCCGACCTGGACGGCGGCCGGGTCTGGGGGCGTGGGGGCTCGGACATGAAGGCCGGGCTGGTCGCCGCGGTCGCCGCGCTGGCCACCGCCCCGGCCGGGACGCCGGTGGCGCTGCTGCTCACCAGCGACGAGGAGATCGGCTCGCGCGGGGCCGCCGCCGCCGCTGCCGCCGTGTCCGAGCTCGAGGTCGGCGCGGTCGTGGTGCCCGAGGCGACCGGCAACCGGGTGGTGCTCGGCCACCGCGGCGCCCTGTGGCTGGCGGTCCGTGCCCAGGGCCGCGCGGCGCACGGCAGCACGCCGGAGCGGGGGCACAACGCGCTGCTGGACCTCGTCGCCGTCCTGGGCCGGGCCGGCGGCGTGCTCCCGCTGGCCGAGGAGCCCTTCCTCGGCCGGGAGACGTGGAACCCCGGGGTGATGCGCAGCGGCACGGTCCCGAACGTGGTGCCCGACTCCGCGGAGGTGGTGGTCGACCACCGGACCGTCGGGGACGGCGCGGCCCTGCTCGCCTGGTGGCGGGCGCAGCCGGAGGTCGCGGGGGTCGACGTCCTCGTGGACCTGCCCTCGGTGCGCACGCCCGCCGGCGACCCGTGGGTCGCCGGGCTCCCCGTCCCGGTCGAGTCCGCCCCGGCCACCTACTTCACCGACGCGTCGGTCCTGCAGCCGGTGGTCGGCCGGGCCCCGGTCGTCGTCTGGGGGCCCGGGACGCCGTCGGCGATGCACGCGGTCGACGAGCACGTCGAGGTCGCGGAGCTGCAGCAGGCCGCCGCCGCCTTCACCGAGGTGCTCCGCCGCTGGCCCGCCTGAGGTGCGCGTCCTGGGCCGGCTCAGCGCCCGGTGCTCTCCCGCACGGTGAGCGAGGGGGTCAGCGCCGTCCGGGACGGCGCGGCGTGCTCGTCGCCCAGCACACGCGACAGCAGGCGCACCGCCTCGGCGGCGATCTCACGCTGCGGCTGGTGCACGGTGGTCAGCGGGGGGTTGGACAGCGCGGCGAAGGGGACGTCGTCGAAGCCGGTGACGAGCACGTCCCCGGGCACCCGGACGCCGGCAGCGGTGCACGCCTGCAGGACGCCGAAGGCGATGAGGTCGTCGGCGCAGACCACCGCGTCCGGTCGCGGGCCCTCGCGGAGCAGCTGCTCGGCGGCCTGCCGGCCCCAGGCGATCGAGTACTCCCCGAGGTGCACCCCGGTCACGGCGATGCCCAGCCGGTCGGCGTGCCGGCGGAAGCCGGCGACCCGGAGCTCCGTCGAGGAGTTGGTGAGCCGTGAGCTGACGAAGGCGGCCGACCGGACCCCGCGGGCGGACAGGTGCTCCGCGACCAGGCCCAGCGCCGCGTCGTCGTCCACCCCCACCCAGTCGCTGTCGACGCCGGTGACGTACCGGTCGACCTGCACCAGGGGCAGCTCCTGCGCGGCCCGGTGGACGGCGGGGGTGCTGAGGCTGCCGTGGGCGGGGCTGATGATGATCCCGTCCACCTGCCGGGCCACCAGGCTGCGCAGCCGCTGGGCCTCCAGCCCGGGGTCGGACCGGGACGAGCAGAGGAAGAGCTGGCGGCCTGCCTCCTGGAGTGCGTGCTCGACGTGCTCGACCAGTCCGGTGAAGAACGGGTTGGTGATGCTGGGGACCACCATGCCGACCGTGTCGGTCCGGCTGCGCCGTAGCGCGCTGGCGATGCCGTTGCCGGCGTAGCCCAGCTCGTCGGCGGCGCGGCGGACCTGCTCGGCGACCGCCGGCGACACCGGCTTGGCGCCGGACAGCGCCCGCGAGACGGTGGCCGTGGAGACCTGCGCCCGCTCGGCGACGTCCCGGATGGTCACCCTCGCCACGCTCACCGTCCTCCCCGTCGTCGGTCCCGGCGGGACACGTCCCCATCCTGTCTGGTCCGGGTGGGCCGGGCGCGGGCGCGAGCCTCCACCGGACGGATGTCCGCGGGATGTCGAGGCGCTGACCACCGGAAACACGAATGTAAACGATTGCCTCTTGACGGACACCGGGGCTGGCCCGCTAGCGTTCGACAGGTCTTGCAATCGATTACATGAACGGGTGTGGACGTGTCAGCTCCGCTGGGTGTGTACCCCCGCAAGCCCTCCGCCATGGCCGAGCTCTTCGCCACGGAGAAGACGCTCATCGGCGCCGTGCACCTGCCCGCGCTGCCCGGGAGCCCGTCCTACCGCGGGCAGTCCGTGGCCGAGATCTGCCGCTTCGCGGTGGAGGAGTCGGCCACCTACGTGGGCAACGGCTTCGACTCGGTGATCGTGGAGAACCACTGGGACCTGCCCTTCCTCAAGCCCGGCGAGCACGGCTACGAGGTCGCGGCCTCGATGGGCGTGATCACCGCGGCGGTGGTCGCCGAGCTGGGCTCCCGGGTCGGCGTGAGCGTGCTGTCCAACGCGGGCACCTGCTCGGTCGCCGCCGCCTGGGCCGCCGGTGCCGGGTGGGTCCGGGTCAACCAGTGGGCCAACGCCTACGTGGCCAACGAGGGGTTCATCGAGGGTCAGGCCGCCCGCACGACGCGGTACCGGCACGAGATCGGAGCCGACCCGGTGAAGGTCTTCGCCGACGTCCACGTCAAGCACGGTGCCCACGCCATCGTCGCCGACCGGACGCTCGCCGAGCAGACCGAGGACGCGGAGTTCTTCGACGCCGACGTGCTCATCGCCACCGGCTCGCGCACCGGTCACGCCACCTCGGTCGAGGAGGTCGTGGGGATCCGGGACCACACGCAGCTGCCGGTGATCATCGGCAGCGGCATCGACCCGGGCAACGTGGCCGCGCTGCTGGCGGAGTGCGACGGCGCGATCGTGGCGTCCTCGGCCAAGGAGAACGGCCGCTGGTGGGGCCGCGCGGACGCGGAGAAGGTGCGCGCCGTGGCCCGGGCCGCCGGGAAGTGATCGTCTTCTGCGGGTACGCCAACCTGGACGTGGTCGGCCGGGTGCCCCGCTTCCCGCAGCCCGACGAGCGCGTGCACGCCACCGCGGTCGAGCACCTGCCCGGCGGCATGGCGGCCAACGCCGCCGTCGCGGCCGCACGGGCCGGTGCGGCGGTCGCCTTCGCCGGCGTGGTCGGCGACGACCCGCTGTCCGACCGGTTCCTGGCGCAGCTCGCCACCGAGGGGGTGGACACCGGCTGGACCGACCGCGGTGGCTTCCTCTCGACCGCGATCGTGCTGGTCGACGGCGCCGGCCGGCGGTCGGTGGTCAGCGAGGACGACGCGCTGGGTGGCGCTCACGTCTCCTCGGTCGCCGACCGGCTGGCCGCTGCCGGCGGCGGGCTGCTCTACCTCGACGGCTACCGCGCCGCGGAGCTCGGCGCCGCCGTGCGCCCCGGTGTCCCGCTCGCCGTCGACCTGGACGGCTGCGACGACCCGGCGACCGCGCTGGAGGCCGTCCGGCTGGCCGACCACGTCGTCGTCGGACGGGGCCGGCTCACCGGGCAGCTGGGCGTCCCGGCCACCGGGTGGGCGGAGCTGGCGCGCGCGGCCGGGACCGTGCTGGTCGTCACCGACGGAGCCCGCGGCTGGACGCTGCACGGTGCCGACGGGTCGTTCTCGCAGGGCAGCGCGCTGGCCGTGGACGTCGTCGACGACACCGGTGCCGGCGACTGCTTCGCGGGCACCTACCTGGCCGGGGTGGCCGGCGGGGCGGGTCCCGTGGCTGCGGCCACCCGCGCCGGGATCGCCGCCAGCCTGTCCTGCACCGTGCCGGGCGCCCGCGGCGCCCCCGCGCCCGCGCTCGTCGACGCCGCGCTGGGTGGCCCCTCGGTCCCCGCGCCGCCCGCCTGACCTCCCGCCGCTCCACCCGTCCCGCCGCAGCACCCGTCCCGCCGCTCCACCCGTCCCGCCGCACCACCGCTCCCCCGCACCGCGATCCGCACCGACCCGGCACCGCAACCTGGAGGACCCATGAACCGCTCCCTCGCCCTCGCCGCAGGCGCCTGCCTGTTCGCGCTCGCCGCCTGCGACAGCGCCCCGGCCCCGTCCGCCGGCCCGGCCGCGGCGCCCGCCTCGGGCAGCTCGGCGTCCGGCTCGCTCCCCGAGCCGTCGGCCCAGCCGGTCGGCTGCACGCCCACCGACGGCCCGATGAAGGTCGGGCTGGTCACGATCAACCTGCAGGCGCTGTTCTTCAACCAGATCAACCGGGCCGCGCAGGCGATGGCCGACGACCAGGGCGTCCAGCTGCAGATCATCAGCGGCAACGACGACTCGGTGACCCAGGCCAACGCGATCGACACCCTGGTCGCCAGCGGCGTGGACGCGATCATCGTCGACGCCATCGACACCGAGGGCATCAAGCCCTCGGTGCAGGCCGCCGACGCCGCCGGCATCCCGGTGGTCGCCGTGGACGCCATCGTCGACGACCCGGCGGTGAAGGCCCAGGTCGGCACGGCCAACGCCGACGGGGGTGCGGCCATGGGCAAGGCGCTGCTCGAGCAGTCCGGCGGACAGGGCGAGGTCGGCATCGTCGGGGCCCTGAACTCGACCATCCAGCTGGAGCGCCAGAAGGGCTTCGAGGACACCGTCACCGGTGGCGGCATGACCGTCGGCACGGTCGTCGACGGCAAGAACGTCCAGGAGACCGCCCAGTCGGCGGCGGAGAACCTGCTCACCGGCAACCCGGGCCTGGAGTACGTCTACGCCACCGGTGAGCCGGCGCTGATCGGCCTGGCGGCCGCCGTCCGCGGCCAGGGCGCCCAGGACCGCGTCGACGTCGTCGGCTGGGACCTCTCCGACCCGGCCGTCCAGGGGCTGCGGGACGGCTGGATCACCGGTGTCGTGCAGCAGCAGACCTTCGAGTTCGGCTACCGGGCGATGGCCGCGGCGATCGACCTCTCCTGCGGCAACCCGGTCGAGCGCGACCAGCCGGTGCCCACGGAGATCGTCACCCCGGACAACGTGGACGACTTCACGTTCTACCTGGCGGGCTGAGCGGTGAGCCTGCCCGACACGAGCAGCGACCTCCTCGTCGAACTCGCCGGGATCACCAAGTCCTACGGGCCGGTGAAGTCGCTGCAGGGGGTGGACCTGACCCTCCGGCGCGGCGAGGTCCTCGGCCTGGTCGGCGACAACGGCGCCGGCAAGTCGACCCTGATGAAGGTGCTGGCCGGAGCGGTGCAGCACGACGACGGCGAGATCCGGGTGCACGGCAGCCCGGTGCGCTTCGCCAACCCAGCGGACGCCCAGGCGGAGAAGATCGGCATCGTCTACCAGGACCTCGCGCTGTGCGACACCCTGGACGTGGCCAGCAACCTCTTCCTCGGCCGCGAGCCCAAGCGGGGGCCGTTCATCGACCGGGGCCGGATGCACCGGGACGCAGCCCGGATCCTGGCCGACCTGCACGTCAAGGTGACGAGCACCCACCAGGAGATCGGCACGCTGTCCGGCGGGCAGCGGCAGACCGTGGCCATCGCCCGGGCCGTGTCCTTCGCCCCGGACGTGCTCATCCTCGACGAGCCGACGGCGGCCCTGGCGGTCGCCGAGGTGGAGTCGGTGCTCCGGCTCATCGGCGAGGTCGCAGCCCAGGGGGTCGGGGTCATCCTGATCACCCACCGGCTGCAGGACCTGTTCCGGGTGTGCGACCGGATCACCGTCATGTACGAGGGGCGCAGCGTCGACGACGCGGCCATCGCCGACCTGGACATCGAGACCCTGGTCGGCCTCATCACGCGAACGCCTGCGCAGCCGCGTACCGAGGGGACCCGGGCATGACCACCACCGAGACCACCACCGCGCCCGAGCCCACCGTGGCCCGGCTGTCCCAGCAGCAGTCGTTCTGGCAGCGCACCAACAAGGCCACCCTGGTGATGGCCGGGGTCACCCTGGCCGTCTTCGTGTTCTTCGCCGTCGCCGACCCGAACTTCCTGACCTTCGCCAACCTGTCCAACCTGGCCACCCAGGTGGGGCCGGTGCTCATCGTCGCCGTGGCGATGACCTTCGTCATCACCGCCGGGCAGATCGACCTGTCGGTCGGCTCGATCGTGGCCTTCACGGCGGCGATCTCCGCGCAGCTGCTGGTGGCGGGCTGGGACTCCTCGCTGGTGATCGTGGCCGCGCTGCTCATGGGCCTGGGCTGGGGCCTGGTCAACGGCTGGTTCACCGCCTACCAGGGCATCCCGGCCTTCATCGTCACGCTGGCGACGCTGTCGGTGGTCCGCGGCATCGCGCTGTTCCAGACCGAGGGCTTCTCGGTGCCGATCGCCTCCTACACCCTCGTGGCGAAGCTCGGCACGGCGCGCTTCCTGGGGTTCTCGGCGACGGCCTGGATCGCGCTGGTCGTCGTGGTGCTGGGCTTCGTGCTGCTGCACGCCACCCGCTTCGGTCAGTACGTGATCGGCATCGGGTCGGCCCAGGAGTCCGTCCGCCGGGCCGGGGTGAACGTCAAGCTGGTCACGATGTGCGCGCTCGGCTTCTCCGGGCTGGCCGCAGGCCTGGCCGGGCTGCTCATCGCCGCCCGCCTGGGCTCGGGGTCGGCCAACAGCGCGCAGGGCTTCGAGCTGACCGTCATCGCCGCGGTCGTGCTCGGCGGCACCAGCCTGCTCGGCGGTCGCGGCACCATCGTCGGCACGCTGATCGGGGCCCTGCTCACGCAGGTCATCGCCAACGGGCTCACCCTGCTGTCGGTCAGCCCGTACCTGACCCCGATCATCACCGGCGCGGTGCTGGTGCTGGTGGTCTGGATCAACCTGCGCGGCAAGGACCTCGGCTGGTTCCTCCGACGGCTCACCTCCGGCCGGTGACCGCCGTCCGCACCGTCACCGGGGACGTCGACGCGGCGGCCCTGGGACTGGTGCTCCCGCACGAGCACCTGGTCAACGACAACGCGGTCGCCTTCCGCCCGGCGCCGGACCCGCGGCTGCGGGCACTGCTGGACGCCCCCGTGTCGGCGGACCTGGCCTGGCTGCTGTCCGACCACCCCTACGAGAACGCGGACAACTGCCGGCTGGACGACGCCGAGGCGATGGCGGCGGACCTGCGCACGTTCGCCGCCGTCGGCGGGCGGACCGTCGTCGACCTGACCCCGCCGGGCATCGGCCGTGACCCCGAGCGGCTCCGCGAGCTGTCCCTGGCCACCGGCGTCCAGGTGGTGATGGGGTCGGGCTGGTACCTGCAGGCCACCCACCCGCCGCAGGTGGCCACGTCGACGGCCGACCAGCTCGCGGCCGAGCTGGTCGCCGAGTTCGACCCGGCGCACGAGCTGCGGCCCGGTGTCATCGGGGAGATCGGGGTCTCCCCCGCGTTCACCGACGACGAGCGCCGGGCGCTGCGGGCCGCCTGCCGGGCCCAGCGGGAGGTCGGGGTGCCGCTGTTCGTGCACCTGCCCGGCTGGCAGCGCCGCGCGCACGAGGTGCTGGACCTCGTGGTGGACGAGGAGGGGGTCGACCCCGGGGCCGTCGTGCTCTGCCACATGGACCCCTCCGGAGCCGACCGGGACTACCAGCGGTCCGTCGCCGAGCGGGGCGTCGTCTGCGAGTTCGACATGGTCGGCATGCCGTTCGACTACCCCGGCGAGGGCCAGTCCCCCGCACCGGCCGAGACGGCGGCCGCCGTCGCCGCCCTGGTCGCGGCCGGTCACGGCGACCGGCTGCTGCTCTCCCACGACCTGTTCCTCAAGGCGATGCTCAGCCGCTTCGGCGGCAACGGGCTCGCCTACGTCCCCGTCGTCTTCGCCGACCGGCTGCGCCGCAGCGGGCTCGACGGGGACGCGGTGACCGACCTGATGACCACCAACCCGCGCGCGCTGTTCGAGCGCGCCTCGAGAGGACTCTGACGTGGCCCGCATCCTGATCGCCGGCGAGAGCTGGATGACCACCTCCACCCACGTGAAGGGAGTGGACGAGTTCTCCGTCCACTCCTACGTCGAGGGCGTCGGGCCGCTGCGCGACGCGCTCACCGCCCGCGGGCACGACGTCGTCCACCTGCCGGCGCACCTGGTGCCCACGCAGTTCCCCGGGGACGCCGCCGCGCTGTCGGCCTACGACCTCGTCGTCCTCTCCGACATCGGCGCCAACTCGATCCAGCTGTCCCCGCAGGTGTTCGAGCGCTTCCAGCCCGGGGAGGACCGGCTGGCCGCGCTGCGGACCTGGGTCGGCGACGGCGGTGCGCTGCTCATGATCGGCGGCTACCTGTCCTTCAGCGGGTTCCAGGCCCGGGCGGCGTTCCGGCAGACGGTGCTGGCCGACGTGCTGCCGGTGGAGATGCTCGCCGAGGACGACCGGGTGGAGGCCCCCGCGGGCGTGCTGCCGACCGTCGCCGACCCGGACCACGCGGCCCTGGGTGGCGCCGGGGCGCAGTGGCCCGCGCTGCTGGGCTACAACCGGGTGGTCGCCAAGGCCGGGGCCGAGGTGCCGGTCCTGGTGGGCGCGGACCCGTTGGTCGCGCTGGGCACCTTCGGCAGCGGGCGGGCCGGGGCGTTCACGTCCGACTGCTCCCCGCACTGGGCACCGCCGGCCTTCTGCGAGGAGTGGCCGGGCTACGCCGACCTGTTCGACGGGCTGGTGCGCTGGCTGGTGCGCGGGTGACCTCCCGGTCCGCGGCCCTGGTCGACCGGAACGCCGCGCTGCTGGACCGGGCCTGCGGCATCCGGTTCGTCCGCGAGGCCACCGACGGCACGCTCGGCGCCGGCGACCTCGCCCGGTACCTGCTGGTGGAGGAGGCGTTCGTGCTGACCGCCTCCCGGGTGCTCGGCCGGGTGGTCTGGGAGTCGACCACCTGGTCGGACCTGCTGCCCTCCGCCCGCTCGCTGACCAACCTCGTCACCGAGCAGCGGGACTACTTCGCCGGGGTGCGGGAGAGGCACCCGGCGACCGGCGGGGAGGCCGCGCTCGCGCGGGCCCAGGTGCTCTCGGACGTCGTCCTGCAGCAGGTCGCCGACGGCGGGCGCCCGGCCGCGCTGACCGGGATGCTCGCGGCCGAGACCATGTACGCGCGCTGGTGCACCGCTGCGGCGGCGCAGCCGGCGCCCCGCGACCCGGACCTGCAGGCGTGGGTGCAGCTGCACGCCGAGCCGGTCTTCCTGGGCCAGGTCGACGCACTGCGGCGCGACGTCGACGTCCTGGATCCCGGTGCCGTGGACGACGCCGACCTGGACCGCTGGTTCACCGCCGTCCTCGAGGCGGAGATCGCCTTCCACGACGCGGTGCACGCCTGACCGCCGGGTGCCGGCCGGCACCCGGCGGCCGGCGGCGCGGGAGCCCGGGCCGCGTGGTGGGATCAGCGGGTGACCGCCGAACCGGACGTCCCCGCCCAGGTGATCGACCCCCGGGTGATGCGCGACGTGCTCGGGCACTTCGCCTCCGGCGTGACCGTGGTGACGGCGATCGGCGCCGACGGGCCGGTCGGGTTCACCTGCCAGTCGTTCAGCTCGCTGTCGCTGGACCCGCCGCTGGTCACCTTCGCCCCCGCGCGCACCTCGACCACCTGGCCACTGCTGCGCCGGGCCGGCCGGTTCTGCGTCAACGTGCTGGCCGACGACCAGCAGGCGCTGTCCGGGCAGTTCGCCCGCTCCGGCACCGACAAGTTCGCCGGGGTGGGCTGGGCACCCAGCGCCCAGGGCTCACCGGTGCTCGACGGGGTCGTGGCCTGGATCGACGGCGAGCTGTGGGCCGAGTACGAGGGCGGCGACCACACGATCGTGGTGGCCCGGGTCCTCGGCCTGGGCGCCGACGCCGCGCGCTCCCCGCTGCTGTTCCACCGCGGCGGCTACGGCGTCCGGTCCGCGCTGCTCGACCCGGGCGCCTGACGGAGGACCCGCTGCCCCACCGCCCGCGAGCTCGCGGCGGGCCCCTGCAGCGGGGCCGTCAGGCGAAGCGGACGGCGGTGACGAGGACCCCGCCGCCCCCCCTGCGCGAGCTCGCGGCGAGCGCCTGCAGCGGGGCCGTCAGGCGAAGCGGACGGCGATGACGGCCACGTCGTCGCGGCGGTCGGGGTGCGGGCCGACGGCGTGCACGCACAGCTCGACCGGTGAGGCGTCGACCGGTGCGACCGACAGCCGGGTGACGAGCGAGGCGAGGCCCTGGTCGAGGTCCTCGCCCGGTCGCTCGATCAGCCCGTCGGTGTAGGCGACCAGCGTCGACCCGGGCGGCAGCCCCACCGAGCGGGAGGCCCGGGCGTGCGTGGCGTCCACGCCGATCAGCAGCCCGGTGATGCCGTCGAGCACCTCGACGGTGCCGTCGACGTGCCGCAGCAGCAGCGGCGGGTGGCCGGCGTTGGCCAACTGCATCTGCCACGGCTCCCCGGGGCCGGTCGGCCGCACCACGCGGCCGTAGACCATGGTCGCCATCGGCGCGACGTGCAGGCCCTGCACCAGCCGGTCGACCCGGCCCAGGATCTCGCCCGGGTCGCCCTCGCCGGCGTCCCAGGCGCAGGCACGCAGCAGCCCGCGCAGGTGGCCCATCGCCGCGGCCGCCGTGACGTCGTGGCCGACGACGTCGCCGATCGCGATGCCGACGCTGCCGTCGGGCAGCTGCAGCATGTCGTAGAAGTCGCCGCCCACGTCGGCGCTGCTGGACGCGCTCAGGTACTGGGCCGCCGCGGTGATGCCCGGGATGGTCGGGAGCTCCGGCAGCAGGGACCGCTGCAGCGTCTCGGCGACCGAGTGCTCCTGCTGGTAGAGCCGCACGTTGTCCATGGCCATCGCCGCCCGCCGGGACAGGTCGCGGGCGAGCTCGACGTCCTCGGTGCTGAACGGGCTGCGCTGGTCGGCCTTGACCATGGCCATCGCGCCCAGCATCCGGCGCCGCGCGACCAGCGGCACGGTCAGCACCGAGGCGCCCCCGAGGGAGCGGAACAGCTCGGAGGTGCGCTCGGTCGGGAAGACCCGTGCGGTCCACTCGTCGGTGACCTCGGCCTGGAGCACCGGCTCGCTGCTGGTCAGCGACCGGCGCGTCGGTGAGGTCTCCGGCAGGTTGCCCACGTGCAGCTCGGCCAGCTCCTGCAGCTCGGCCGCCCGGCCGTCCCGGTGCCGGGACTCGGTGCCGTAGACGACCCCGTGCTCGTCGACCAGCGTCACGAACACCCAGTCGGCCAGCAGCGGCACGCACAGCGAGGCCAGCCGGCCCAGCAGGTCGTCCATGTCCAGGGTGGCGCTCAGCGTGCTGGTCGCCTCGGCCATCAGGGCCAGCCGGCTCTGCGCCCGCTCGGCCTGCACCCGGGCGGCGTCGGCGGCGGCGTGCGCCTGCTCGGCGTCCCGGCGGGCGGCCTGCTCGGCGGCGAACGCCGCTCGACGGTCGTCCTCGACCCGCACCCGCTCGGTGACGTCGGTCTGCACCCCGACGAAGCTGACCAGCTCGCCCTCGCCGTCGAAGACCGGCGTGATGGACAGCTGGTTCCAGAAGGCCGTGCCGTCCTTGCGGTAGTTCAGCAGCGTCGTGGTGACCGGCTGCTGGCCCTGCAGCGCCTTGCGCAGCTGGTCGACACTGTCCGGGTCGGTCGCCGGGCCCTGCAGGAACCGGCAGTTGCGCCCGACGCTCTCCTCGTAGGAGTAGCCGCTGATCCGGCTGAACGAGGGGTTGACCCAGACCAGGGGGTCGTCCTCCCGACGCGGGTCGGTGATCGTGAACGCGATGTCGGTGGCGACGACGGCACGCTCCCGCAGCGCCTGCAGCTGGGCCTCGGGGTCGTCGTCGGCGTTCGGCTCGTCGATCTGCAGGAAGACCACCAGCGACAGGCGCTGCTCGCTGCCGTCCTGCGAGAGCGGGAAACCGGTCACCCACAGCACCTGGTCGGGTTCCTCGGCCGCGGCGGCCGCCCGCCCCTCGTCGGAGCTGCGCCGGGGGGAGAGCCGGACCGCCTCGCCGATCACCGGGCGCCCGGCGGCCACCAGCGACAACGGGCTGCTGCTCTCGGCCAGCGGGGCCGAGCTCAGGTCGGTGAGCCCCGCGGCGGCACCCCAGGCGTCGACCGGGACGGGGAGGCCCACGTTGCCGGCGAGCTCGATCGCGGCGGTGTTGGCGTAGGTGACGGTGCCGGCCGTCTGGTCGATGACCAGCACGGCGACCGGGACGTCGGAGAGCACCCCCGGCAGGGCCGCTCGGGCACCACGGTCGGAGTCGCTGCCGGTGACGACCGCCTCGGCCGCGCCCACGAGGGACGTCTGCCGGTCGCGCTCGGCGGGGTCGGACCCCACGGGCAGGCCGCTCGCCAGCACGGCGGCGGCCTCGGGGGGGACCTGGCCGGGGACAGACTCCCCCGGACGTCTGTCGGACGGCACGGCCCCAGCGTACCGAGCCCTTTGCGTTGCGTACCACCGACCACGCCCTTGAGCGGCGCTTTCGGGCGGTGCGTCGTCGGCAGTCGGGCTGGGTAGGGGTCTCGACGCCTGGTGCGCGAGACCGCTCGTGCTGGGTCGAGGACACGAGAGAGGACGCGCCATGGGACTCCTGGACCGGCTCTTCGGGCGGGGCCAGCGCAGCAGCTCGCCCTACGGCCCCGGGCAGCAGACCGAGGGCGGCTACGGGTACGCCCGTCAGCAGCCCGCCCCCACGGCACCGGCAGGCGGGCAGCAGCCGGCCCGCTCGGCCGACGAGCAGGCGATCGAGCGCTACCGGTACCTGCTGCGCACCGCGCCGCCGGACCAGGTCGAGGCCGCGCACGCCGAGGCGTTCGGCAAGCTCACCCCCGAGCAGCGCAAGCAGGTGCTCGAGCAGCTCGCCGCCGCCGGCCCGGCCTCCGAGCGTCCTCGCGGGGACGACGCGCAGAGCCTGGCCCGCGCTGCCACCCGCGCCGAGATCCGCCAGCCCGGCACCCTGGAGCGCGTCTTCGGTGGTGGTGGCGGCGGCTACGGCCCCGGCTACGGCGGGGGCGGCTACGGCCCGGGCTACGGGGGCGGTGGCTACGGCCGGGGCGGCGGCTTCGGCATGGGCGGCGGCATGGGGATGGGCTCCATGATCGGCGGCAGCATGCTGGGCACGATCGGCGGCCTCGTCGTCGGCTCGGCGGTGGCCGACGCGCTGTTCGACACCGGCATGGGTGACGGCGGCCTGTTCGGCGGCGGCGACGAGGAGGCCTACGCCGACGGCTACCAGGACGGCGAGCGGGCCGACGACAACGACAACGACAACGACAACGGCAACGACGGCGGCAACGACGGCGGCGACGGTGGCGGGGCCGACTACGACGCCGGCGGCTACGAGGACGGCGGCGGGTTCGACGGCGGCGGCGGCGACTTCGACGGCGGGGGCGACTTCGGCGGCGGCGACTTCTGACGCCGGGCCCGGCCCCTCCCAGGGGCCGGGCCTACCGCCCGCCTGCCTCCTCGTCGGCCTGCGACAGGTGGCGCAGCCACAGCAGACCGAGGACCGGCAGCGCCAGCGGGATGAAGCCGTAGCCCTGCCCGTAGCCCGACCAGACGGTGGCGTCGGGGAAGGCCTCGGGGTCGGCGAGGGAGAGGGTCCCGACGACCAGCACGCCGGTGAGCTCGACCGCGCAGGCGGCCAGCGCGGTGCGCCGTCCGGTGCGTCCGCCCCGGGCCAGCCCGACGGTGGCCACCACGTAGACGACCGCGGCGAGCGCGGACAGCAGGTAGGCGACCGGGGCCTCGTCGAACTGGACCGCGAGCTGCACGGCGGCCCGCGCACCGGCGGCGAGGGCGAAGACGCCGTAGACGGCCACGAGCACCCGGCCCGGACCACGGGCGGTGTCGATGCCGGTCGGCTCGGGCGCCGGCCCGCCCAGCGGGGAGCCCAGCGGTGAGTCAGCCACGGGTCACCGCCCACAGGTCGACCAGCCGCCACAGCATCACCGCGACGGTGAGGGCGGCGACGCCGAGCACCGTGCCGGCCCAGCGGGTGGGCTCGGTGCGCGCCCAGAGCAGGCCGGCCACCGGCAGCAGCACGACGCTGCCCAGGTAGGCGAGGAACGTGGTCAGCTCGACCGGGCGGTGCCCGTCGGCCAGCCCGACCACGGCGAGCACGCCCTGGACGACCAGCAGCAGCTCCAGCACCCCGGCCGCGGCCAGGTGAGCGGTGCCGATCCGCCGGCGCAGCACCGTGCTCAGCGCGCCGATGCCGGCGAGCAGGACGGCGACGACGGTGGTCACCGCGACGAGGGGCGTGTTCACCGGCGCCGGCCGGGAGGAGGGGGCTGCACGCCCCCATCCTCCCGCGCCGGCCGGCGATCGTCCGTCACCGCGGTCCGGCCACCGTCCAGGGGCCCGCGCCGGGCTCGCGAGGCGTGGGGGGAACGGTGGCCCTCCTTTCAGCGGTTGACGGAGGACATGTCCGGGTAGCGGTCGCCGGCGGTGGACCCGGCCGGGGCGGCCTGGTCCAGTGCACGCAGGTCCTCCTCGGTCAGCTCGACGTCGGCGGCCGCTGCGTTCTCCTCCAGGTAGGAGGTGCGCTTGGTGCCCGGGATCGGCACGATCGCCGGCTTGCCGTCGCGTCCGGACTGCGCCATCACCCAGGCCAGGGCGAGCTGGGTGGCGGTGACGCCCTTGGCCTGGGCGATCTCCCGCACCCGGTCGACCAGCTCGAGGTTCGCCGCGAAGGCCTCGCCCTGGAAGCGGGGGTTGTGCCGGCGGAAGTCGTCGGGGGCCAGGTCGTCGATGCTGCGGATCTGCCCGGAGAGGAAGCCGCGGCCGATCGGGGAGTAGGCGACGAAGCCGATGCCCAGCTCGGCGCAGACGGCCAGCGCGCCGTCGTCCTCGGGGTCGCGGGACCACAGCGAGTACTCCGTCTGCAGCGCCGTGACCGGCTGGACGGCGTGGGCGCGGCGGATCGTGTCCGGGGCGGCCTCGGAGATGCCGGCGTACCGGATCTTCCCGGCCTCGACGAGCTCCTTCATCGCGCCCCAGGTGTCCTCGATCGGCACCGTGGTGTCGACCCGGTGCTGGTAGTAGAGGTCGATGACGTCGACGCCGAGGCGCTGCAGCGAGGCGTCGCAGGCGGCGTGCACGTACTCGGGGCGGCCGTTGATGCCGAGGAAGGAACCGTCCTCGCCGCGCTCGTTGCCGAACTTGGTGGCCAGGGTGACCTCCTCGCGGCGGCCGGCGATCGCCTGCCCGACGAGGCGCTCGTTGGTGAAGGGGCCGTACATGTCGGCCGTGTCGAGGAAGGTGACGCCGAGGTCCAGGGCGCGGTGGATCGTGCGCTCGGCCTCCGCCTGGTCGCCGGTGCCGTAGAACTCGCTCATCCCCATGCAGCCCAGGCCCTGGGCGGAGACGGTGAGGTCGCGGAGCTGTCGCATCTGCATGAGGGGTCCGTGCCCTGGATGTGCACGGGCCAACCAGTCGGGAGCGCCCGTGGCTGTTCCACGTGGAACAGGTGCCGGTGGGATGCTGCCCCGGTCGCGACCGGCGCGGCCGGGGCCCGGGGAGGACCGCTGATCGGCTACCTCGCCGCCGCCCTCGGGGGCGCGCTGGGCTCGCTGGCCCGCTGGGGCCTGGGCCGGGCACTCCCCCACCCGGTCGGCGCCTGGCCCACGGCGACGCTGCTGATCAACCTCAGCGGCTGCCTGGTGCTCGGTGTGCTGGCCGTCGCGCTGTTCACCCGGCATCCCCGCTCGCCCTGGCTGCGCCCCTTCCTCGGCACCGGCGTCCTCGGTGGCTGGACGACGTTCTCCACCTTCGCCGTCGACACCGTCCAGCTGGCCGACGCCGGCCGGGGCGCCGCCGCCGTCGGCTACGTGCTGGCCTCGGTGGTGGGCGGGGTGCTGGCCGCGGCGGCCGGCGTCCGGCTCGGCCGGGTGCTGGGCGTCCCGCGGGAACCGCGCCGGTGACCGCGCTGCTGGTGGTGCTGGGAGCGCTCGTCGGCGCGCCGCTGCGGCTGTTCGCCGACCGCGTGGCCACCGCCCGCCGGGGCGGGCCCAGCGTGCTCGGCACGCTCACGGTCAACGTCGTCGGCAGCGCGGTGCTCGGTGTGCTGCTGGGCCTGCGCGACGTCTCCCCCGCCGTCGTCGCGCTGGTGGGCACCGGCTTCTGCGGCTCGCTGACCACGTTCTCCACCTTCGGCACCGACGTCGTCCGGCTGGTGGAGCAGCGGGTCGTGCTGCGGGCGGCCGGCTACGTCACCGCCTCGCTGGTGCTCGGGCTGGGTGTCGCGGCGCTCGGGTACCTGCTCGCCCGCGGCTGACCTCACCGGACACCAGGACTCCCCCGTTCCGTTGCCCGCGACCGTTGTCGATCGGGTCCGGGCCCGCCGATGGTCGGGGGGACCACCTCGGCAGTCGAGCTCAGGGGGCACGTGCGCGAGGAGAACACCGTGGGACTGCAGCGTCTGGGCGTCGGGCAACGGCTGGTGGCGGGGTTCGTCCTCGTCGTCCTGGCCATGATCGCGGTGACCGGGCTGGGGGTGGTGCGGATCAAGGAGGTCAGCAACGGTCTCACCGTCATCAACGACGTCAACAGCGTCAAGCAGCGCTACGCGATCAACTTCCGCGGGAGCGTCCACGACCGGGCGATCAACCTGCGGGACGTCGTGCTGGCCACCACCCCGGCCGACCAGCAGGCGGCGATCGCGGAGATCAAGCGGCTGGCCGAGGTCTACGCCGCCTCGGCGGGCCCGATGTCGGAGATCATCGCCGATCCCGAGCTGACCGATGACGAGGAGCGGGCCGACCACGCCGAGATCGAGCGCATCGAGAAGGCGACGCTGCCGGTGGTCGACCAGGTGATCGCGCTGCAGACCGCCGGGGACCCGGCCGCCCTCGGCGTGCTGATGACCCAGGCCAAGCCGCTGTTCGTCCAGTGGCTGGCCTCGATCAACACGCTCATCGACCTGGAGGAGGCCAAGAACCAGGCCGAGGGGGCCGCGGCGCGCGAGACCGCCGACGGCTACCCGGTGACGATGGCGCTGCTCTGCGGGCTGGCCGTGGTGCTGGCCTCCGCCATCGCCTGGGGCGTGGCCCGCAGCATCACCCGGCCCATGGCGGGCGCGGTCGAGGTCTTCGTGGCCGTGGCCGACGGGGACCTCACCCGGCGCCTGGACGTCTCCTCGGCCGGTGGGCTCGGTGAGCTCGGGGCGCACGCCAACCGCGCGCTGACCCGGGTCTCCGACGCGATGGGCGCCGTGGCCGGCAGTGCCGCCGAGCTGGGCGCCGCCAGCGACCGGATCGGGACGGTGTCCGCCCGGATCGCCGAGGACGCCCGCGAGTCCTCCGCCCAGGCCGGGGTGGTGGCCGGTGCCGCCGACGAGGTGTCCCGCAACGTGCAGACCGTCGCCGCGGGCAGCCAGGAGATGGGCGTGTCCATCCGGGAGATCGCCCAGAGCGCGAACGAGGCCGCGCAGGTGGCCAGCCGGGCCGTCGCCGCGGCCGGCACCACCACCGCCACGGTCACCCGGCTGGGCGAGTCCTCCCGCCAGATCGGCGACGTGGTGAAGCTGATCTCCTCCATCGCCGAGCAGACCAACCTGCTGGCCCTCAACGCCACCATCGAGGCGGCGCGGGCCGGGGAGGCCGGCAAGGGCTTCGCGGTCGTGGCCAACGAGGTCAAGGAGCTCGCGCAGGAGACGGCCAGGGCCACCGAGGACATCGCCCGGCGCGTGGAGACGATCCAGACCGACACCGGCAGCGCGGTGGGCGCCATCGAGGAGGTGGCCTCGATCATCAGCCGGATCAACGACCACCAGCTCACCATCGCGGCGGCCGTGGAGGAGCAGACGGCGACGACGGCGGAGATGGACCGCAACGTCACCGATGCCGCCAGCGGGTCCGGGGACATCGCGACCAACATCGCCGGGGTCGCCACCGCCGCCCGCTCCACCGCGGCCTCGGCCGAGGAGTCCCAGCGCGCGGCCGCCGACCTCGCGCAGGTCTCCGGCCGGCTGCAGTCGCTGGCCGCCCAGTTCCGCCTCTGACCCCTCTCCCCGCCCGGTCGGTCGCACGGCGTCGCGGCCGACCTGGCCGGTCAGTAAGGTCGGGTCCCGATGGCAGCCGAAGCGCAGGGTCCCGGGTCCGACGCCAACAGTCCGGTGGTGGTGGTCGCGAACCGCCTCCCCGTCGACCAGGTCACCGACGCGGACGGGACGACGCGCTACCAGCGCAGCCCCGGTGGCCTGGTGACCGCGCTGGAGCCCTTCGTCGCCGGCCGCGGCGGGGCCTGGGTCGGCTGGTCGGGTGCGGCCGGCGACGCCCCGGAGCCCTTCGAGTCCGGCGGCATGCAGCTGGTACCGGTGCCGCTGTCGGCCGAGGAGGTCGACCGCTACTACGAGGGCTTCTCCAACGCCTCGCTGTGGCCGCTCTACCACGACGTCGTCGAGAAGCCGGAGTACCAGCGCAGCTGGTGGAACAGCTACGTCGAGGTCAACAAGCGCTTCGCCGACCGGGCCGCCGAGGTGGCCGCCGAGGGCGCGGTCGTGTGGGTGCACGACTACCAGCTGCAGCTGGTGCCGGCACTGCTGCGCCAGCGCCGGCCCGACCTGACCATCGGCTTCTTCCTGCACATCCCCTTCCCGCCCTACGAGCTGTTCACCCAGCTCCCCTGGCGCTCGGCGATCATCGAGGGCCTGCTGGGCGCGGACCTGATCGGCTTCCAGCAGCCCGCCGGGGCGGTCAACTTCATCGACCTGGCCCACCGGCTGCACGACCTGCCCACCGACGGCGACACGGTCAGCTACGAGGGCCGCACGGTGACCGCGAGGTCGTTCCCGATCTCGATCGACGTCGCCTCCTTCGACGAGCTCGCCCGCTCCCCCGAGGTGCTCGCCCGGGCCGCGGAGATCCGCCAGGAGCTGGGCCGGCCGGACAAGATCGTGCTCGGGGTCGACCGGCTGGACTACACCAAGGGCATCGGCGTCCGGCTGGAGGCCTTCGGCGAGCTGTTGGACGACGGTGCGGTCGAGGCGCCGAACACCGTCCTGGTGCAGGTGGCCACGCCCAGCCGCGAGCGGGTCGAGCACTACGTGACCATGCGCGAGACGATCGAGCAGCAGGTCGGGCACATCAACGGCCTGCACGGGTCGACCGCGGGCCCGGCGGTGCAGTACTTCAACCAGTCGATGCCGCGCGAGGAGCTCGCCGCCCTCTACCGGGCCGCCGACGTCATGCTGGTGACCCCCTACCGCGACGGCATGAACCTGGTCGCCAAGGAGTACGTGGCCGCTCGCGGCGACGACCAGGGCGTGCTGGTGCTCAGCGAGTTCGCCGGGGCCGCCGCCGAGCTCACCCAGGCGCTGCTGGTGAACCCGCACGACATCGACGGCCTGAAGCACCAGCTGCTGCGGGCGCTGCGGATGGACCCGGCCGAGGCGGCCGACCGGATGCGGGCGATGCGCGCGCACATCGCCGAGCACGACCTCGACCACTGGGCGAACTCCTTCATCGAGCAGCTCCAGGCCCAGGTGTGACCGACCTCGGCGGGGCCCTCGCCGACCTCGCCCGGCAGCGGCCGCTGCTGGTGGCCAGCGACTACGACGGGGTGCTCGCCCGGCTGCGCGACGACCCCGGCAGCGCCGTCCCCGAGCCCGGGGTCGCCGACCTGCTCACCCGGCTGGCCGCGGTCGAGGGCGTCACCGTGGCCCTGGTCAGCGGGCGCGGGGTCGCCGACCTGCAGGCCACCAGCGGGCTGACCGGCCCGTTCCGCTGGGTGGGCAGCCACGGCGCGGAGTTCGACGGCCCGCTCAGCGGTGACCTCGCCGTCCGGCGCGACGAGCTGGTGGCCGCACTGGCCCCGCTGGTGGCCGCGGTGCCGGGCGCCCGGCTGGAGGTCAAGCCGGCCGGTGCGGCGGTGCACGTGCGCACGGTGACCGACCGGGACGCCGCCGCCCGCCTGCTCGCCGACGCCGCCGCCGGCCCCGGCGCCGACCCGTCGCTGACCGCCAAGCCCGGCAAGGACGTGCTGGAGCTGGCCGTCACCGACGCCGACAAGGGCTCTGCGCTGCTCCGGCTGCGCGACGAGCTGGGCGCCACCGGCGTCCTCTACCTCGGCGACGACGTCACCGACGAGGACGGCTTCACCGCGATCGCGCCCGACGGGCTGAGCGTCAAGGTCGGCGACGGCGACACGGCGGCCCGGCACCGGGTGCCCGACCTGGACGGCGTGCGTGACCTGCTGGCGCGGCTGGCGGAGCTGCTCGCCCCCTGATCCGGGCCGGGGGTGACTCGGAACAGTGCGGTGCCCTAGCGTCAGCTGTGTGATGACCGTCACCGCCGCCCCGGAGGTCCCCCACCCGTGCCGCTGACCCGCAGGTCGTTCCTCGCCGGCGCGCTCGCCGCCCCCGCGCTCGGGGTGCTGGCCGGCTGTGCCGGCACCGTCGTGCAGCCCGGCGACCTCTCCCGGCTGCGGATGATGGTGCCCGCCAGCCCGGGCGGCGGGTGGGACACCACCGCCCGCACGCTGCAGCGCGTCATCCAGTCCAGCGGCGTCGCCCGCAACGTCCAGGTGTTCAACGTCGAGGGCGCCGGCGGCACCATCGGCCTGGGCCAGCTGGCCCGCCAGGACGACGACGCCCTGCTGATGATGATGGGCCTGGTCATGGTGGGCGCCGTCGACACCAACGACTCCGCCACCCGGCTCACCGACGTCACCCCGATCGCCCAGCTGATCGGTGAGACGGAGCTGATCGTCGTCCCGGCGGAGTCCCCCTACGACGACCTGGCCTCGTTCGTGGAGGCCTGGAAGGCCGACCCGCGCGGCACCCCGATCGCCGGCGGCTCGGCCGGCGGCACCGACCAGATCCTGGCCGGGCTGCTCGCCCAGGCCGCCGACATCGACCCGCGCGAGGTCAACTACATCCCCTACTCCGGCGGCGGCGAGTCGCTGTCGGCGCTGCTGGGCAACCAGGTCGCCGCCGGCATCTCCGGGACGGCCGACTACGGCTCGCAGGTCACCGGCGGGACGCTCAAGGGGCTGGCGGTCTCGACCGCCGAGCGGTCGGGTCAGGTGCCCGACGTCCCCACCATCAAGGAGAGCGGCTTCGACGTCGAGGTGACCAACTGGCGCGGCCTGATGGCCCGACCGGGGATGAGCGACGGCGCCCGCGAGGACCTCATCGGGCTGGTCCAGCAGGCGCACGACACCGACGAGTGGGCCGAGGCCCTGGCCAACCGGGGCTGGTTGGACACCTTCCAGACCGGAGACGACTACGGCGAGTTCCTCGCCGCGGAGGAGACGCGCGTGCGACAGGTGCTGATCGAGATCGGGTTGATCGACCAGTGAACGAGCGGGTGGGTCCACCCACGGGTGCAGCAGCTCCGCGGACGCGGCCGACGAGCGCCGGCGAGGAGGTCTCGTGAGCACCGCGGTCACTCCCCCGGGGACGGACACGTCCGGGCGCACCGGGCGCACCGGGCGGCCCTCCGGTGAGCTGGTGATGGCGGTGCTGCTGGCGGCACTGGGCGTCTACCTGCTCATCGACGCCGGCGCCATCGCCATCCCGGGCTCCAGCAACACGGTCGGCCCGCGGTTCTTCCCCTACGCCGTCGGCGCGCTCACCCTGGTCACCGGGGTGGGGCTGGCGTTCCGCGTCCTGCGCGGCGACCGGGGCCCGGCCGACGACAGCGAGGACGTCGACCCCGACGCCCCCACCGACTGGCGCGCGGTCGCGGTCATCGCGGTCGCGTTCGGCGCACACGCGCTGCTGATCAACGTGATCGGCTGGCCGCTGGCCGTGGCGCTGATGTTCGCCGCGGTGTCCTGGGCGCTCGGCGCCGTGGGTGTCGTCCGGCCCTTCCTCATCGGCCTGGCGCTGGGCTGCGTCGCCTGGATCGTCTTCGTCAAGGCCCTGAACGTGGCGCTGCCCGGCGGCACGGTCCTCGAGTTCCTGACGGGCTGGTTCTGATGGCCCTCGACGACCTGCTGGGCGGGTTCGCCGACGCGATCACGCCGCTCAACCTGCTCTTCGCCCTGCTCGGGGTGCTGCTGGGCACCGCCGTCGGCGTGCTCCCGGGCATCGGGCCGGCGATGACGGTGGCGCTGCTGCTCCCGGCCACCTACGTGCTGGAGCCCACCAGCGCCCTGATCATGTTCGCCGGCATCTACTACGGCGGGATGTACGGCGGGTCGACCACGTCGATCCTGCTCAACACCCCCGGTGAGTCCAGCTCGATCATGACCGCGCTCGAGGGCAACAAGATGGCCAAGGCCGGCCGCGGGTCCGCCGCGCTGGCCACCGCGGCCATCGGCTCCTTCGTCGCCGGCACGATCGCCACGCTGCTGCTGGCCCTCGTCGCGCCCACCGTGGTCGACCTGGCCATCGGCGTCACCGCCGCCGACTACTTCGCCCTCACCGTCATCGCCTTCGTCGCGGTGGCCACCGTGCTGGGCTCCTCGCCGCTGCGCGGGCTGGCCTCGCTGTGCCTGGGGCTGTACCTCGGGCTGGTGGGCACCGACGTCATCACCGGCCAGGAGCGGTTCACCCTCGGGGTCCCCCAGCTGTCCGACGGCATCGACGTCGTGGTCGTCGCGGTCGCGCTGTTCGCCGTCGGCGAGGCGCTCTACGTCGCCTCCCGGCTCCGCCGTGGGGCGGTGCACGTCATCGACCACAAGGGCAACTGGATGACCCGGGAGGACTTCCGCCGGTCCTGGAAGCCGTGGCTGCGCGGGACCGCCTTCGGCTTCCCGTTCGGCGCGCTGCCGGCCGGTGGCGCGGAGATCCCGACGTTCCTGTCCTACGCCACCGAGCGGAAGCTGACCAAGCACCCCGAGGAGTTCGGCAAGGGCGCCATCGAGGGCGTCGCCGGGCCGGAGGCGGCCAACAACGCCGCGGCCGCCGGCGTGCTCGTCCCGCTGCTCACCCTGGGCATCCCCACCTCGGCCACCGCGGCGATCATCCTGGCCGCCTTCCAGGGCTACGGCATCCAGCCCGGGCCCACCCTGCTGACCACCGAGGGCCCGCTGGTCTGGACGCTCATCGCCTCGCTGCTGATCGGCAACGCGATGCTGCTGGTGCTGAACCTGCCGCTGGTGGGGGTGTGGGTGAAGCTGCTGCGGATCCCCCGGCCCTACCTGTACGCCGGCATCCTGGCCTTCGCCTCGCTGGGCTCCTATGCGGTCAACGCCGACCCGCTGGACCTCATCCTGCTGCTGGTGCTCGGCCTGCTCGGTTTCGTCATGCGACGGTACGGCTGGCCGGTGGCCCCCGCGGTGATCGGGCTGATCCTCGGCCCGATCGCGGAGGCCAACCTGCGCCGGGCGCTGGCGATCAGCGACGGCGACCTGGGCGTGCTGGTCGACACCTGGTTCAGCAGGATCGTGCTCCTGCTGGCGCTGCTGGCCCTCGTGGTGCCGATCGTGCTCCGCGCCGTGCGCGGCCCCCGCACCACGCCGCACGACCTGCAGCACGCAGATGCCGAGATCGAGGAGAGGACCGCACGATGACCGAGCAGCAGCAGCCCGTCGTGGTCGTGGGCCACGTGCCCAACCCCCGGGGCCAGGCCGCCCTGGCGCACGGGCTGCGGGAGAGCCGGCAGCGCGGCGCCCGGCTCGTGGTGGTCAACGCCTCCCGCGGTGACTCCCTCGTCGACGAGGACTACCTCCAGGGCGAGGCGCTCACCCGGCTGCACGAGGAGCTGACCGGGTCGGGGGTCACCTTCGAGGTGCGCCAGCCGGTGCACGGCCGGGACGTCGCCGAGGAGCTGTCCGCGGTGGTCGAGGAGACCTCCGCCGAGCTGCTGGTGATCGGGCTGCGGCGCCGCTCCGCGGTCGGGAAGCTGCTCATGGGCAGCGCCGCCCAGCGGATCCTGCTCGAGGTCGAGTGCCCGGTCCTGGCCGTCAAGAGCCCGCCCCGGGAGGGCTGAGCCGCCCCCGTCCCACCTGCCCCACCGGGTCCGTCCAGACCCTGCTCCCCCACCGTGACCGCCGTTCCTCCCGGGACGGCGGTCACGGTCGTCCCGGGGTCTGCCGATGCCACCTGGTACGCCGCAGTTCCGCTGCTGACCAGGGCAGACGGTTCCTGCACCGAATTGTCGACAAGGGCATGAAGAGCCATTCTCCATGCCTCGTCGAACCATTCTGGAAAGGCGGGCGAATTCCGTTCCACTCACCTACAGGTGGACCGGAGGGCGCCGAAACAGCCATCACCGGACGGGGCAGGCCCGCACGGCGCACCAAGGGAAGAGGCAGGCGTGGAAGGTCTGGACGACATCGTCGAGGAGTTCCTCGTGGAGAGCCACGAGAACCTGGACCAGCTGGACCAGGACCTCGTCGCCCTGGAGCAGGACCCACGGTCGCGGGACCGGCTCTCGAGCATCTTCCGCACGATCCACACCATCAAGGGCACCAGCGGCTTCCTCGCCTTCAACCGGCTCGAGGAGGTCGCGCACGTCGGGGAGAACCTGCTGTCCCGGCTCCGCGACGGTGCGCTGGACCTGACCCCCTCGCGCACCAGCGCGCTGCTGATGATGACCGACATCATCCGGGCGCTGCTGGCCGCCATCGAGGCCACCGGCGGTGAGGGCACCGTCGAGGTCGCCGAGACCGTCGTGGTGCTCGCCGCAGCCCTCGAGGACGTCCCCACCCCCGCGGTCGAGACCGCCGTCGTCGCCGAGGCGGAGGCCGTCGTGGCCGCCGAGGCCGTGGTCGAGGCCGCCGAGGCGCCCGCCCCGGCGAAGCCCGCCAAGCGGGCACCGGCCAAGCGCGCCTCCCGCGCCAAGGCAGCCGTCCCGTCCCCGGCGCCGGTCCCCGCCCTGGAGACCGTCGCCGCCCCCGTGGTCGAGGCGCCGCAGGCAGCCCCGGCCCCGGTCGCCCCGGCCCCCGCCGCTGCCGTCGCCGTCACGCCGCCCCCGGCTGCCGCAGCGCCGGCCGCCTCCCTCGCCCCCGAGCCGGGCACGCCCGAGGCCGGCCCCAAGGCCCGCGGCGTCGCCGACAGCACCATCCGGGTCGACGTCGACCTGCTGGACAACCTGATGCTGCTCGTCGGGGAGCTGGTGCTCACCCGCAACCAGATCGTCCAGTACGTGGGCCGGCAGAACGACCAGGACCTGGTCCGCGCCTCGCAGCGGCTCAACCTCATCGCCAGCGAGCTGCAGGAGAGCGCGATGAAGACGCGCATGCAGCCCATCGACCACATCTGGTCCAAGCTCCCCCGCGTCGTCCGCGACCTCGGTCTCCAGTTGTCGAAGAACATCCGGCTGGAGATGGAGGGCAAGGACACCGAGCTCGACAAGACCCTGCTCGAGGCGGTCAAGGACCCCTTGACCCACCTGGTGCGCAACTCCGTCGACCACGGCATCGAGTCCACCGCCGACCGGATCGCCGCCGGCAAGTCCCCCGAGGGCGTGCTGACGCTGCGCTCGCGGCACGAGAGCGGCCAGGTCGTGGTCGAGGTCGCCGACGACGGCGCGGGCATCGACCCGGCCAAGATCGGCCGGAGTGCGGTGAACAAGGGCCTCCTCACGCCCGAGGCCGTGGCCCGGATGAGCCCGCAGGACCTGCTGAACATGATCTTCGCCCCCGGCTTCTCCACCGCTGCCGCCGTCACCAACGTCTCCGGCCGCGGGGTCGGCATGGACGTGGTCAAGACCAACATCGAGGGCATCGGCGGCACCATCGAGGTCGAGTCGGTCGTGGGCAGGGGCACCTGCATGCGGCTGCGCATCCCGCTGACCCTCGCGATCGTCCCGGCGCTGACCATCGAGTGCGCCGGCGACCGCTACGCCATCCCGCAGATCAGCCTGCAGGAGCTCGTCGCCCTGGACGCCGAGAAGGCCTCCGCCGCGGTCGAGGAGGTCGGCGGCGCGTCGGTCTACCGGCTCCGCGGCGAGCTGCTCCCCCTCGTCCGGCTGGCCGACGTCCTGGGCCTGCCCTCGGACCGGCACGACGGCCACGTCGTCATCGCCGTCCTCCGCTCGGAGGGGCGCCGCTTCGGCCTGGTGGTCGACCGCGTCATCAACACCGAGGAGATCGTCGTCAAGGCGGTCAGCAGCCAGCTCAAGGCGATCGGCCTGTACTCCGGGGCCACCGTGCTCGGTGACGGCGCCGTGGCGCTCATCCTCGACGTCCAGGCGCTGGCCCGCCGGGCGCTGCGGGCCGAGTCGGCCGACCGGCAGGAGACCCGCGCCGCGATCACCGCGGCCGTCGCGACCCAGGAGCGGCAGCGGATGCTGCTGGCCGCCATCGGTGGCGGCCGCCGGGTCGCCATCCCGCTGGACACCGTCACCCGCCTCGAGCAGGTGCGCAGCGAGACCGTCGAGCGGGTCGGGTCGCGGGAGGTCGTGCAGTACCGCGGCGCGATCCTGCCGATCGTCCGGCTCGACCGGCACCTGGGCGCCTTCGGCGCCGACGACCGGGAGACCCTCGAGGTCATCGTCTACGCCGACCACGGCCGCAGCGTGGCCATCGTGGTCGAGGAGATCCTCGACATCGTCGACGGCGAGGCCTCGGTGCACAGCGACATCGACGACCTGGGCCTGCTGGGCTCGGCCGTCATCGGCGACCGGGTCACCGAGCTGCTCGACGTGCGGGCCGCGATCCTCGCCGCCGACCCCGCCTTCTACAACCCGGTGCCCGGCATGCCCGGCCCCGACGCCTTCGCCGCCCTCGACGGCGCCGGCTCCCACCTGATGGAGGTCTGACGTGAGCACCGCCACCGACGCACGCACCGTGCCCGTCACCAGCCAGCTGGCCACCTTCTGGCTCGACGGCGACCTCTACGGCGTGGAGGTCGAGCACGTCCAGGAGGTGCTGCGCAGCCAGAGCATCACCCGGGTGCCGCTGGCCCCGCCGGCCGTCGCCGGGCTGATCAACCTGCGCGGCCAGGTCGTCACCGCGATCGAGCTGCGCGAGCGGCTGGGCCGCCCGGCCCGCCCGGCCGGCGAGCAGCCCGTCGTGATCGTCGTCCGGCTGCACGGGGAGGCCGTGAGCCTGCTCGTCGACAGCATCGCCGACGTCGTCGACGTCAACGTGCGGGACTTCGAGGCGCCGCCGGACACCCTCGACGGCTCGGCCCGCGACCTGATCCGCGGCGCCTACAAGCTCTCCGGCCAGCTGCTGCTGTCCCTGGACGTCAACCGGGCCGTCGGCACCTGACGAAGGACCCCCTCGCCCCCCACGCCACGCTCCGCGCGGCGCGGGGCCCTGCGAGGGGGCCGGACCGGGGCCGGGACCGCCGGCCCCGGCGCACCACCCCTGCACCACTCCCCCGCTGCCGCGACCGGCACCGGGGGCGCACGTCCCCCCGACCCGACAGCGGCCGTACGAGCCACCCAGCCAGCCAGGAGCCCGACCATGAGCAACGCCGCATCCCCCTCCCGGCGGTCCGGGTGGTTCCTCGACCGCCCCCTGGGCGTCAAGATCGGCGCGGTCCTGGCCCTGCTGATCGTGGTCGTGGCCGGCACCAACGTGCTGTCGATCTCCAGGATGCGGTCGATGAACGCCGTCCAGGAGGAGATCTTCGACGAGAACCTGCGGCCGCTGAACTCCCTGGCCGCCATGCAGCGGGCCGTCTCGGCCTACCGCTCGCGGGTGCTCCAGTACCCGGTCTACACCGTCGCCGACCGGCCCAAGATCACCCAGGAGGCGCAGGGCAAGCTCGACGACCTGAAGGCCGCGTCCGCCGAGTACACCCCCTTCATCGTCGACCAGACCGCCGCCGCGACGTTCCAGACCGCCTTCCAGCAGCTGGTCGAGATCAACCGGACCCAGCTCGTGCCGGCCGCCGACGCCGGTGACCTGCTCACCTTCGGGCGCGTCTACAAGGACGTCGCCGCCCCGGTCGTCAGCGACTTCTCCCAGGCGCTCGAGGACGAGGGCGTGGCACAGGCCGCGCAGGCCCAGACCCGCAACGACGAGGCGGCTGCGGCCGTCGACCGTGCCGTGTTCCTCGTCGTGCTCACGGCGGTCGTCGGCGTGCTCCTCGCCGGTCTGCTGGGCCTGTTCGTGATCCGCCGGATGCTGGGCACCGTCCGCTCGGTGCAGGCGTCGGTCCAGGCGATGGCCACCGGCGACCTGACCGTGGTGCCCCAGGTCCGCGACCAGGACGAGATCGGCCAGATGGCCGCCTCGCTGGCCGACGCCCAGGGCAGCCTGCGCTCGGTGATGGCCTCGGTCGTCGCCTCCTCCGACGCGGTCGCCGCCGCCTCCGAGCAGCTGTCGGCCACCTCGGCCCAGATCTCCTCCTCGGCCCAGGAGACCTCCGCCCAGTCCGGGGTCGTCTCGGCCGCTGCCGACGAGGTCTCCCGCAACGTCGCCACCGTCGCCGCGGGTGCCGAGGAGATGGGCGCCTCCATCCGGGAGATCAGCCAGAACGCCAACGAGGCCGCCCGGGTCGCCGCCCAGGCCGTCGCCGAGGCCGAGACCACCAACGCCACCGTCGTGAAGCTGGGCGACTCCTCCCGCGAGATCGGCAACGTCGTCAAGGTGATCACCTCGATCGCGGAGCAGACGAACCTGCTGGCGCTCAACGCCACCATCGAGGCCGCCCGGGCGGGTGAGGCCGGCAAGGGCTTCGCCGTGGTCGCCAACGAGGTCAAGGAGCTGGCCCAGGCCACCGCCCGGGCCACCGAGGACATCACCCGCCGGGTCGAGACCATCCAGGGCGACACCAGCGGCGCCGTCACCGCGATCGGCCGGATCTCGGAGATCATCGGCTCGATCAACGACTTCCAGCTCACCATCGCCAGCGCGGTCGAGGAGCAGACGGCCACCACCAACGAGATGTCCCGGTCGGTCCAGGAGGCCGCCGGCGGTTCGACGGAGATCGCCACCAACATCACCGGCGTCTCCACGGCCGCCGCCTCCACCACCGAGGCCCTGGGGCAGACCCGGCAGGCCGTCGACGAGCTGTCCCGGATGGCCAGCGACCTGCGCACCACGGTGTCCCGCTTCTCGTACTGACGAACGACCCCGGACGACCCCTGCGGCCGTCACTCCGTCCCCTTCCCCGGGCGGAGTGGCGGCCGCGGTCGTGTGTACAGCGCACTGGTCGGAATGGTCGACGGGATTGTCGACAAAGGGGTCCACCGAGCCGGTCCCCGACCATTCTGGATGTGGTCCGCGACACGGTCGGGAAACCGGTAACGCCTGTTCTCGCATGCTCCACCCTGGTGCCGGGGAGAGACCTGGCGACCGTGCGGTGAACGACGGACGACAGCACTCCCGCACTCCCCCGAGGTCCACCGCGGACCCGGGCACGTCGTCGTCCTGGAGAACCGCCATGAGCTCCTCTGCACCGTCCGGTCCGCTCGCCTGGTTCGCCGGGCGTCGACTCGCCGTCAAGTTCGGCGTCCTGCTCGGCGTCGTCGTCCTCGCCTTCGGCGCGCTGCTCGCCAGCCTGCTGACCGCCAACGCGACCGTGCGCGAGGCGAGCGCCGCCCGCTCGGCCGTCGGCGCGGCCGAGGCCGCCGTCCTGCAGCTGGACACCCGGGCCAGCGAGCTCAAGGTGGACGCCCTCAAGTCGCTGGTCGGCCCCGACCCGGCCGCCCTGCGGGCCGACGTGCAGGACGACGTCGCAACCACCGACGGCCTCCTCGAGGAGCTCGCCGCCGTGCCGCTCACCGGCGACGCCGCCACCGCGGCCGGCGCCCTGGACGGCTCCTTCGCCACCTACACCGCCGCGATCGGCGCGTTCGTCGACTCCGCGGTCGCCGACCAGGCCACCGCCCGGCTGCGCGCGCAGGACGTCCAGGCCGCCAACGACGTCTCCGACGCCGCGGTGAGCACCGCCAAGGACGTCCTGGACGCCGCCTCCGCCGCCGCGGACCTCGAGGTGGGGGCCGCGATCGACCGCGCGACCCGCCTCGGGCTGCTCACCGCCGCCGCGGGCCTGCTGGTCGTCGCCGGCATCTGCCTGCTCACCCACCGGTCGCTGGCCCGCCCGATCGGTCGCGTGCAGGCCGCGCTGGCCGCGATGGCCACCGGTGACCTCACGGTGGACTCGCAGGTGACCGCCGGCGACGAGGTGGGCCGGATGGCCGCCGAGCTGCGCACCGCACAGCAGCACCTGCGCGCCGTGGTCGCCGCTGTCGCGGCGTCCTCCGAGGCGGTCGCCGCGGCGTCGGAGGAGCTGTCGGCCTCGGCGGCGGAGATCTCCGCCTCGGCGGACGAGACCTCCACGCAGTCCGGGGTCGTCGCCACCGCAGCCGAGGAGGTGTCCCGGAACGTGGCGACGGTGGCGGCGGGCGCCGACGAGATGGGCTCGGCGATCCGGGAGATCAGCCAGAGCGTCAACGAGGCCACCCGGGTCGCGGCGCAGGCCGTCACCGACGCGGAGGCCACGACCGCGACCATCGAGCAGCTGGGCACCTCCAGCAAGGAGATCGGCGCGGTGGTCAAGGCCATCACCAGCATCGCCGAGCAGACCAACCTGCTGGCGCTGAACGCCACGATCGAGGCGGCGCGGGCCGGTGAGGCGGGCAAGGGCTTCGCGGTCGTCGCCAACGAGGTCAAGGAGCTGGCCCAGGAGACCGCCCGGGCGACGGAGGACATCGCCCGCCGGGTGGAGGCGATCCAGGCCGACACGTCCCGTGCGGTCGCGGCCATCGGTGGGATCTCCGGGGTGATCGGGCAGATCAACGACTTCCAGCTCACCATCGCCAGCGCCGTGGAGGAGCAGACGGCCACCACCAGCGAGATGTCCCGGTCGGTGCAGGAGGCCGCCGGCGGCTCGGTGGAGATCGCCACCACCATCACCGGCGTCTCCGCGGCCGCGTCGGCGACCACCTCGGCGCTGGGCCAGACCCGGCTCGCCGTCGACGAGCTGTCCCGGATGGCCAGCGACCTCCGCGGCAGCATCGCGACCTTCACGTACTGACCGACGTCGTCGACCATTCCCGGACTTGTCGACAAGGACGCCATCGGGACCGGTGGCCCGCCATTCAGCCCCCTTTCCGTCCCCTTTCTCCGACACGCGCACAGCAACCGCACAGGCGGTCCTGCGATCGGACACGATCCATTCCGGTAACGGCGGGAACAGCATCTCGGCCGGTCCCGGTCACCCCACCCACCCGAACGACCCTGGAGAGACCCATGTCCCTGACCCCGAACGCACGCCCCGTCTCCTGGTGGGGTGACCGCTCCGTGCGGACGAAGGTGCTCGCCTCGGCGGGGGTGGCCGGCCTCGTGGCGGCCGGCATCGGGCTGAGCGGCCTGATGGCCCTGGGCGACGCGGCCGGGGCCGCCGACGAGCTCTACGACGACAACCTGCAGGGGGTCGCCGCGGCCGCGGACCTCGACGGCCTGGTCGGCGACCTGCGGGTCAACATCCGCGACACCATCCTGGGCGCGGACCCCGCGGCTGCGGTCGCGAGGATCGACGCGCTGGCCGCCGACTTCGCCGCCGCCACCGACACCTACCGCGCCGAGACGGCCAGCCCCGACACCCGGGCCACGCTGGACGAGATCACGACCTCGATGGAGGCCTACGTCGCGCTGCAGAAGAACGTGCTGGTCCCGCTGGCCCAGCGACAGGACCTCGCCGGCTGGATCGCCACCAACAGCACCCAGTCCGCGCCGATCGTCGAGAAGGTGGACGCCGACATCCAGGCGTTGCGGGACCAGGAGCAGGCCGAGGGCGAGCAGGCGGTCGCCGAGACGCGCAGCAGCTACCGCACCCAGCGCACGGTCGCCATCCTGCTCATGGTCGCCGGGATCGGCACCTCGCTGGGCCTGGGCTGGTTCGTGGCCGCCGGCATCGCCCGCGCCACGCGCCGGGTCAAGGACGTCGTCGACGGGCTGGCCGCCGGTGACCTCACCCGCAGCAGCGGGCTGACCACCCGCGACGAGCTCGGCGAGATGGGCCAGGCGCTGGACACCGCGGTCGGTGAGCTCCGGACGGTGATGAGCGCGGTCGCTGCCTCCTCCGACGCGGTCGCCGCGGCCTCGGAGGAGCTGTCGGCCTCCGCCGCGCAGATCTCGGCCTCGGCCGAGGAGACCTCCACGCAGTCCGGGGTCGTCTCCACCGCTGCCGAGGAGGTCTCCCGGAACGTCGCCACGGTGGCCGCCGGGGCCGACGAGATGGGCTCGGCGATCCGGGAGATCAGCCAGAGCGTCAACGAGGCCACCCGGGTGGCCTCCCAGGCGGTGACCGAGGCGCAGACGACGACGGCGACCATCCAGGCGCTGGGCACCTCGAGCCAGGAGATCGGCGCGGTGGTCAAGACCATCACCTCGATCGCGGAGCAGACGAACCTGCTGGCCCTGAACGCCACGATCGAGGCCGCGCGGGCCGGTGAGGCGGGCAAGGGCTTCGCGGTGGTGGCCAACGAGGTCAAGGAGCTGGCGCAGGAGACGGCGCGGGCGACGGAGGACATCGCCCGGCGGGTGGAGGCGATCCAGGCCGACACGACGCGGGCGGTGGCCGCGATCGGTGGGATCTCCGGGGTGATCGGGCAGATCAACGACTTCCAGCTGACCATCGCCAGCGCGGTCGAGGAGCAGACGGCGACCACCAGCGAGATGTCCCGGTCGGTCCAGGAGGCCGCCGGCGGCTCCACCGAGATCGCCACCACCATCACCGGCGTCTCCACGGCCGCCGCCTCCACCACCCAGGCCCTGGGGCAGACCCGGCTGGCCGTGGACGAGCTGTCCCGGATGGCCAGCGACCTGCGGGGGAGCGTGGCCCGCTTCACCTACTGACGGACACCTCTGCGAGCCCGGGACGGGCCGGCGGGAGGTGCTGACCAGCGGCCGTCGCACCCTGCGGGGTGCGGCGGCCGCTGCCGTGTGTCGACACGTCGTCCCGGCCGGACGGTGACCGGTCTTTCTGCAGGTCCAGGCGGCGACACGCCGACGCGGAACGGTTCGGCGGCGGGCCTGCTGCCCGACGATTCCCCTCTCTCGCCGGCCAGCCCGGCACCACCCGCCCAGGAGGCAGCACCGTGAGCGCACGATCCCTTCTCGCCCGGCTCCGCGTCCGCGGCATCCTGGGGAAGATCCTGTCGGCCGTGGCCGTGGCGGTCCTCGTCGCCGTGGGGGTGGGCCTCGTCGGGCTCACCAGCCTCCGCTCGTCGGCCGACGCGACCGAGAGCATGTACCGCGACGAGCTGGTCGGCACCGCCGACGTGGAGGCCGTGCGGGCCGAGCTCTACGCGCTGCGCCTGTCCGCGGTGAACTACGCGGTCGCCACCGACTCCGCCGACCGGCAGCAGTACATGGGCGACCGGCAGCAGGCCTTCAACCTGCTGGCCCGCGCCGCCTCGCACTACCTCGCCACCCACCCGAAGGCGCAGAGCCGGGAGCTGATCGACAGCGCGCTGGCGGGCGTCAACCAGTACAAGGCGGCCCTCCCGGCACTCGACAAGCTGGCCGACGGCGGCGACCTCGTGGCCTGGGCGGCCATGCGCGACACGGTGGTGGCCCCGATCGCCGCCGACATCGTCACCGACCTGGACCAGCTGGCCACGCTGCGCCAGGACAACGCCGCGGCCAGCGCCGCCGCGGCCAGCGCCGCCTACGACCACACCCGCTGGGTCCTGCTCGGCGCGGTCCTGGCCGGTGCCGCGATCGCCCTGACCGTCGGGGTCCTCATCGCCCGCCGGATCACCGCCGGCCTGCGCCGCGTCCAGCACGCCGCCGAGGGCCTGGCCACCGGCGACCTGACCCGCACCGCCGACGTCCGCTCCCGGGACGAGGTGGGCGCGACGGCCGCGGCGCTGGACGGCGCGATGACCGAGCTGCGGTCGGTCATGACCTCGGTGGTCGCCTCCGCCGACGCGGTCGCGGCCTCCGCGGAGGAGCTGTCGGCGTCCGCCGCGCAGATCTCCGGGTCGGCGCAGGAGACCTCGGCCCAGTCCGGGGTGGTGTCGGCTGCTGCCGAGGAGGTCTCCCGCAACGTCGCGACGGTGGCCGCCGGTGCGGAGGAGATGGGCGCCTCCATCCGGGAGATCAGCCAGAACGCCAACGAGGCCGCCCGGGTCGCCGCCCAGGCGGTGGGGGAGGCCGAGAGCACCACGGCCACCATCACCCAGCTGGGGGCCAGCTCCAAGGAGATCGGCGCGGTGGTCAAGACCATCACCAGCATCGCCGAGCAGACCAACCTGCTGGCGCTCAACGCCACCATCGAGGCCGCGCGGGCCGGGGAGGCCGGCAAGGGGTTCGCCGTCGTCGCCAACGAGGTCAAGGAGCTGGCGCAGGAGACCGCCAAGGCGACCGAGGACATCGCCCGCCGGGTGGAGGCGATCCAGGCCGACACCGGCCGGGCCATCGCGGCCATCGGCGGCATCTCCGGGGTCATCGGGCAGATCAACGACTTCCAGCTGACCATCGCCAGCGCGGTCGAGGAGCAGACGGCGACCACCAGCGAGATGTCCCGGTCGGTGCAGGAGGCGGCCAGCGGGTCCACCGAGATCGCCACCAACATCACCGGCGTCTCGACGGCGGCCTCGGCGACCACCTCGGCGCTGGGGCAGACCCGGATGGCAGTCGACGAGCTGTCCCGGATGGCCAGCGACCTGCGGGGGAGCGTCACCCGGTTCACCTTCTGAGGCAGCGCCCCCGCCGTCCCCCGGACCGGGCGGCGGGGGCCACGGGCCGGGGGACGAGCTCCCGGTCCAGCTCGGACACGGACGTCACCCGACCGGTTTACGTTGTAAACAGAGAGGGTCTAGGCTTCCCGGCCGTGGACCTGGACGAGCTCGCGCGGCTGACCTCCGACTTCGGGGACGCCGTCGACGAGCTGAACGACGCCGCGAGGCGCGCCGGTCAGGACGTGCCCGGGGTGCCCCTGCAGCTGCAGCCCGGCCCCGACCCGCTGCGGGCCCGGGCCGGTCGGGTGCTCGCACTGCAGGAGGAGATCGTGGCCCTGCTCGGCGTCCCCGGCGACCAGCTGGTGGCGCTGCAGACGGTCACCGTCGGGCTGGTCGTCCCGCCCAGCGTCTGGCAGGTGTCCGCCGGCGAGCGCGGCATGGTCCGCGACCGGGCACGCGCCGCGCTCGACCGGGCCGCCGCGCGGCTGGGCCTGGTCGTGGTGACCGAGCCCGGCGAGACGGTGGCCGAGGACGAGCGGGGCGGCGTCGTCCTGACCCTGACCGCGGGTGGCCGCCCCCGCTGAGCTCAGCCGTCGGCGGGGTCCGGGCCGACGGTCGGGGGCACGACGCGGGGGCCGGCCACGGCCGGGCGCGGGCGGTCCTGGCGGTGCAGCCGGATGGCGACGAGGGCGACGTCGTCCTCCGGCGTGGTGTCGACCAGCTGGTCGATGAGCCGGTCGCACAGCTCGTCCAGCGGCCGGTCGGCCAGCCGGGCCGCGGCTGCCCGGAGCTGGTCCATGCCGTCGTCGAGGACCGAGCCGCGACGCTCGATCAGCCCGTCGGTGTAGAGCAGCACGGTGGTCTCGCGGTCCAGGCTGATCACCGACTCGGTGCGGTGCGCGGTGGCGTCGACGCCCAGCATGAGGTCGCCCCGCCAGGTGGCCAGCTCGGCGACCGTGCCGTCGGGGTGGATCACCAGCGGTGGCGGGTGCCCGGCGTTGGCCCAGCGCATCCGGGTGACGCCGCGGGCGAGGTCGTCCGCGTTCTGCTCGAAGCGGGCCAGGGCGACCGTGGCGTAGGTGTGCAGCTGCAGCTGGGTCATCGCCGCGTCGAGCTGACCGAGGAGCGCCGCGGGACCGGCGTTGCCGGTCACAGCGATGCCGCGCAGCATGCTGCGCAGCTGGCCCATGGAGGCGGCCGCCGCGGTGTCGTGCCCGACGACGTCCCCGATCACCAGGGTGGTCGCGCCGTCGGGCTGCACGAAGGCGTCGTACCAGTCGCCGCCCACCCGGGCAGCCTGGGCCGCGGGCAGGTAGCGCACCACGATCTGGGCGTGGTCGGGCTCCGGCGGGGCGGTGAGCATGCTGCGCTGCAGCTCCTCGGCCAGCCGGCGCTGCTGCTCGTACAGCCGGGCGTTGTCCAGTGCCAGGCCGGCCCGGTCGGCGACCTCGGCCGCGGTCGCGACGTCGGCCGGGTCGACGGCGCGGTGCCGGTCGTGGCCCAGCGTCAGCGCGCCCAGTACGTGGTCGGGGCCCCGGATCGGCAGCACCGTGAGCGTCTCGGGGTCCAGCAGCCGCAGCATCTCCCGCGCGACGCCGGTGGCCACGGCGCCCAGCGCCGGGCCGGTCAGCTCGGGGCCGGAGACCGTGACCGGGGCGCCGGTGGTGACCGCCCGCAGCAACGGCGCGGTGGCGGGGGAGGACTCCAGGGCGGCGGCCGCGTGCCGGCGCACCAGCGGGGTCCGGCCGGGGTCGGCGTGCCAGCCCCCGGCGTCGGTCAGGGTGCCGTCCTCGCCGAGCAGGGTGACCGTGGCCCAGCTGGCCAGCGCCGGGACGAGCAGCCGGCTGATGCGCCCGACGGCGGTCGGGGCGTCGAGGGTCCCGACCAGCTCGTCGCTGACGCGGGCGAGCAGGGCCAGCCGTTCGACGGCCGCCCGGCGTGCGGTCACCTCGGTGAAGTAGAGCCACAGCCCCTGCGCGGTGGGCACCGCGTGCACCTCGAACCACTGGTTGAACGGCTCGGGGTAGAAGGCCTCGACCGTCTGCGGCTGCCGCTGGGCGACCGCGGCGCGGTAGGCGCGGCCGAAGTCGTTGTCCACGTTGGCCGGGAACACGTCCCAGTAGGAGCGGCCGAGCAGCTCCTCGCGGGGCATGCCGAGCTGGAGCTCTGCGGCGGCGTTGAGGAACCGGATCGTCCACTCGGTGTCCAGCTCGATCAGACCGATCGGCATCGTCTCCAGCGTCTGCGCGTCGGCGTCCGCCTCGTCGCCGTCCGTCCGCCACCAGCGGGCCATGCACCGTCCTCACGTCGTTGGTCAGTTCGATCACTTGACGACATCGTCAAGTCATTCGAGACGCTACCTCCCGGCTCTATGCTCGGCTCATGCCGTTCACGCCCGGCCGGCCGCTCGCGGAGGCCAAGGCCGACCTCTTCAAGGCCCTGGCCCACCCCGCCCGCATCCGGGTGCTCGAGCTGCTGGCCGAGTCCGACCGCACCATCGGTGAGCTGGCCGCGGGCACGGGTCTGGAGCTGTCGCACCTGTCGCAGCAGGTCAGCGTGCTGCGGCGGGCGGGTGTCGTGGACAGCCGGCGGTCGGGCAGCAACGTCATCTGCTCGCTGTGCGACCCGCAGACGGCCGAGCTGCTCGCGGTGGCGCGGCGGATGCTCACCGCCCACCTGCGGCAGGGGCAGGCGCTGCTGGCGGCCCTCGACGGCGCGGACGACGCCGTGGCGCTGGCCGACGCCGCGCGGAGCTCCACCCCCGCCTGAGCGGCCCCCGCCGGCCGGGCACCGGTCTGCAACGGCACCGACCGGGTGACACGGGTTAGAACACGCTGTCACCGGGCACTGACCCTCGGGCAGGAACGCGCCGCCCTCCCTCCTCGCTGTCCCGCGAGCGGGTGAGCAGCGCGTGGCGGTGCGTCGCGGGAGCCCCGCACGCTTGCCGCACCACACCCCTGGAGGCGACGACGTGCCCTACTCCCTGGTCAGCGCAGCGACGCTCGGCTTCGACCTGGTCCGACTCCCCGGCGGGGCGCAGGTGGCCGACGTCCTGCTGACCGGCCTCGGTGCGGACGCCGACACCCTCCGCCGGCTCGCCGCGGCCCACCCCGCCGCGGGCCGCTCCGAGTCCGAGCGCGCCGCCCTGGCCGTGCGGGCCCGCCGTGCGCACGAGCTCGCCGCGACCGGTGTCCCGCAGCTGCGCGACGTGACCGGCCCGGCCGAGGGCGCCGGGGACCGCTCGGCGGCGCTGGTCGCCCTGCTCGAGCGCAGCACCATCGGCAACACCCCGGCCCTGGAGCGTCTCGTCCGCGACGACGTCCTGGGCCCCGAGCACGCCGTCGTCGCCGACTGCGACCCCGCGGTCGCCGCCCTGGCCGCCGACGTGCTGGCCGACGCCGCCACCGGCTGGTGGGCCTCCGACGCCCTGGACGCCGCCACCCGGCGCGAGCTGACCGGCCCCCACGCCACCGCCACCGCCTGGGAGCGCGGCCCGCGGCCCGACCTCGGGCCGATGGCCACCGGGTTGGCCGAGCTGCTCGACGCCGTCCGCGGGGCCGACGAGGTCGACCGCCGCCGCTGGCGGGCCGCCGTGGACGCCGGTCGCGCACAGCGCCGCCCGTGGGCCGCGGCCATGCACGGCGCCGCCTGGGCCGCGCACGTCTCCGGGCGCACCCGCACGCTGGCCGCCGCGCAGCTGATGAGCGTCGCGGCGTTCGTCGAGGGCGGCTTCTCCCCGCGCGACGGTGCCGAGGGCGTGTGGAACGCCCTGTCCGGCTGCGTGCAGGGGCTGGCGATGGCCGACCTGCTCGACGAGGAGTCGCTCACCGTGCTGGGCTCCCCGTGGGCGATGGTCACCGGACGGGCCCTCCCGCTCGGGGACTGACCCCTCGGGGGGTGCCCCCGCCCCGGATCCGCAGGACACGTCCGAATCCGCTCAAGCCCCGCCACCCCGTGCCGATACAGGGAGGGAGCGGCCCACCGGCCGGTACCTACGGCTGCGGGGGAACGCGTGGAACAGATCAGGGTGATGGTCGTCGACGACTCCGTCGTCGTCCGCAAGATCGTGACCGACGTGCTCTCCGCCGACCCGATCATCAACGTCGTCGGCACCGCCGTCAACGGCCGCGTGGCCGTGGCGAAGCTGGAGCAGCTCAAGCCGGACCTGATCACGATGGACATCGAGATGCCGGACATGAACGGCATCGAGGCGGTCCGGGCCATCCGTGGCCTGCGCAACCGGGTGCCGATCATCATGTTCAGCACGCTCACCGAGCGCGGCGCCTCCGCCACCCTGGACGCGCTCAGCGCCGGCGCCAACGACTACGTCACCAAGCCGGCCAACGTCGGCAGCGTCGCGCAGTCGATGGAGAGCGTCCGCCAGCAGCTCATCCCCAAGATCAAGGCCCTCACCGGCCGCCCGCAGACCGCGAGCGCCGCCGCACCCGCGGCCGCCGCGCCGGTCGCGGTCCGCCCGCCGGTCGCCCGCACCCGTGCCCCCAAGCCCCCCGCCGTGCTGGTCATCGGCTCCTCCACCGGTGGGCCCGAGGCGCTGACCAAGGTGCTGCCGCTGCTGCCGGCCAACCTGCCCGTCCCGGTGCTGCTGGTCCAGCACATGCCGCCGGTCTTCACCCGTCAGTTCGCCCAGCGGCTGGACCGCCTCTGCGCGCTGGACGTGGTCGAGGCCGTCGACGGCACCCTGCTGGCCCCGGGCACCGTGCACATCGCGCCCGGCGACTTCCACCTCACCGTGGGCACCAGCGGGGCCAACCGGCGCACCGCGCTGAACCAGGCCCCGCCGGAGAACTTCTGCCGCCCGGCCGTCGACGTGCTCTTCCGTTCTGCGGTCGCCGCCTACGACGGCGCCGTCCTCGGGGTCGTGCTCACCGGCATGGGCTCCGACGGGCGCATCGGCGCCGGCCTGATCCGGGACGCCGGCGGCAGCGTCGTCGCCCAGGACCAGGCCACCTCGGTCGTCTGGGGCATGCCCGGTGCCGTCACCCAGGCCGGGTTCGCCGACGAGGTCCTGCCGCTGGGGCGGGTCGCCGAGGCGATCACCCGGCTCCTGCCCACCCCGCGACCCGCTGCGTTCTCCGCGGCCGGCCGCGCCGCCGTTCCGATGGGAGGCACCCGATGACCCTGACCACCACGAGCTTCGACTGGGTGCGCCAGCTGGTGCACCGCGAGAGCGCGATCGTGCTCCAGCCGGGCAAGGAGTACCTGGTCGAGGCCCGACTGCTCCCGATGGCCCAGCAGCGCGGCCTGTCCGGCGTGAGCGAGCTGGTCGAGAGCGTCCGCAACCACCCCGACCCGGCGGTCACCCGCCGGATCGTGGAGGCCCTGACCACGAACGAGACGTCGTGGTTCCGGGACGGTGACCCGTTCACCTCCTTCACCGGCACGGTGCTGCCGCAGCTGCTGGCCGCCCGCCGCCCCGACGAGCGGCTGCAGATCTGGTCCGCGGCCTGCTCCAGCGGGCAGGAGGCCTACACGCTGGCGATGCTGCTGTCCGACGCGCTGCCCAACGCGGCGACCCGGGTGTCGATCACCGCCACCGACCTGTCCCGGCAGATGGTCGAGCGCACCCGCGCCGGCCGCTTCAGCCAGCTGGAGATCAACCGCGGACTGCCCGCATCGATGCTGGTGCGGCACTTCACCCGCGCCGGCAACGAGTGGGAGATCGCCCCGGCGCTGCGCCGGATGGTGACGGCCAGCGAGTGCAACCTCGCGGCCCCGCTGCCCCGGCTCGGCCCCTTCGACGTCGTGTACCTGCGCAACGTCCTCATCTACTTCGACCTGGCCACCAAGCAGCAGATCCTCGGCCGCGTCCGGCAGATCATGCGGCCGGACGGCTGGCTCTTCCTCGGCGCCGCCGAGACGACCCTCGGGGTCGACGACAACTGGGAGCGGGTCGTCCTCGGCCGCGGCTCCGCCTACCGCCCCCGGAAGGGAGCCTGACCATGCGTGCTCTGGTGATCGACGACTCGCGCGCCATGCGGCGCATCGTCGGCACGATCCTCAAGGACTTCGGCTACGAGGTCCGCGAGGCCGGCGACGGCCGCCTGGCCCTCGACGTGCTCGAGGAGGGCTTCGTGCCCGACCTCTGCTGCATCGACTGGAACATGCCGGTGATGGACGGGCTGCAGTTCGTCATGTCGGTGCGGGCCAACCCGGCGTACCGGCAGGTGACGCTGATGATGGTCACCACCGAGAGCGAGACCGGCCAGATCGTCAAGGCGCTGGCCGCCGGTGCCCACGAGTACCTGATCAAGCCCTTCACCGCCGACGCGATGCGGGACAAGCTCGCGCTGCTCGGCCTGCTCCCCGAGGAGGTGTCCGCATGACCCTGTCCCACGCTCAGCCGATCTCCGAGCTGCTCGACGTCGAGACGGTGCAGAGCATCGCCGACGAGGTCTGGCCCTCGCTGGTGGGCGACGGTGAGGCCTTCGTGCCGGTGCCCGTCGCGCCGCCGGCCGAGGTCGTCAGCGCCTGGGTGACCATCTCCGGCCCGTGGAACGGCGCCGTCGTCGTCACCTGCGCCCCGGCCACCGCCGCGGCGCTCACCGAGTGCGTCCTGATGACCCGGCCGCCCACGGTCGTGGACGACGAGGACGTCGCCGATGCGCTGGGCGAACTGGCCAACGTGCTCGGCGGCAACATCAAGTCCGTCCTCCCGGGGCCCTCGGCCCTGGGACTCCCCCAGATCGGGTCCGCGCCCCTCACCGGGCGGCTGGACGACGTCCGCTCCCTCGTCGGTCAGTGGCGAGGGCAGTACCTGACCATCACCGTGCAGGGCGCCACCGGGGCGCCGCACACCGAGCGGAACGAGGTGCCGCAGCCATGAAGATCCTGGTGACCGACGACAGCCGTGTCATGCGGCAGATCGTGATCCGCACCCTGCGCCAGGCGGGGTACGACGACCACGACATCATCCAGGCCGCCGACGGCAAGGAGGCCTTCGACATGGTCGCGGCCGAGCAGCCGGACCTGGTGCTCTCGGACTGGAACATGCCGGAGATGACCGGCATCGAGTGCCTCGAGGCGCTGCGCGCGTCGGGCTCCCAGGTGCCCTTCGGCTTCGTGACCTCGGAGGGCTCGCCGGAGATGCGGGACAAGGCGGCCAGCGCCGGCGCCCTGTTCCTCATCGCCAAGCCCTTCACCGAGGACACCTTCCGCGAGGCGCTGGACG